>JASFRG010000219.1:0-7150 GCA_050115035.1 Anaerolineales bacterium
AGCTGAGATTTTATACCTATTACCATATCTCGGCTCCCTGCTTTTATCTGTAGGGGTCTTGATTTACGCGTGGCTTCACCGCGGCGCACGGGGTGTGAAGGCGTACACCTGGTATGCTCTAGGGCAGACCTTGTGGATATTTGGGTTCATCCTTGAGTTGATTTGCCCTAACCTGGGTAACAAAATCTTCTGGGATGGGAGCCAGTGGTTGGCAGGGCTAATCATTCTGATCGCCTTTCCGGTTTTTGCCGTTCAATATACGGATTTTGAATTAAAAAGACCCAAGCGCATGTTTTGGCTGTCGCTGGTCGTTCCAGCAGCTTTCGCTCTGATGTTGATGATCGATAACCTGCACCATTGGATTTACCCTAATCCATCATTGAACGCAGCGAATCCTTTCCCAGAATTGGTATACGATTACACACCTGTCGTCTATGCATATGCAATATACAGCTATCTGGTCACTCTTTGGGGCATGTCTTTGCTAGTGCGGCGATTTTTTAGATCACATAATTTATATCGCGCGCAGATAGCGGTCATCGTATTGGGCTTTCTCATTCCCATTATAGGGACTGTTCTCACACTTGCCAATGTGCAGTTCGCACCCCAGCGAGACGGAACTCCTTTCACAGCCGCACTGGGGAACCTGATTATCGCCTGGGGTCTGGTTCGTTTCCGGTTATTTGAAATCATTCCTGTAGCGCGCGAGCAGGTCATAGAAAATATCCTGGATCTGATAGTTGTGTTGGATGCGGACAATCACGTTATTGATGTCAATCCAGCAGTATTATTTGCATTGAATCGGAAAGCATCCCAGGTGATCGGCCATCATGCGGAAGATGTGTTTGCAGAGTGGCCTGACTTAATTGAACGGTTTAATAAAGTCGAAAATATCGACACGGAAGTGGCGCTGGAAGCATTTGGAAAAAAATTCCATTATGAAGTCAAGTCATCCATTCTGGGCGATGAACAGGGAAGGTATATGGGACGCATCTTCGTCTCCCGCGATATCACTGAACGAGTCGAACTGCAGGCCAGCTTACAAAAGATAAATGAAGAATTGGAAGAACGAGTTGCAAAAAGAACGGAGGAACTCCGCAACAGTGAAGAACGATTTCGCACTATTGTCGATTCCGCTCCCTTTGGCGCTCACATGTACCAGTTAGAGTCTAATGGACAGTTGGTTTTTGTGGGCGCAAATCGCTCGGCCGATCAAATCCTGCATTTGGACCACAAACAATTTATAGGTAAAACCATCGAAGAAACCTTTCCACCTTTAGCAAAAACTGAAATTCCTGCCATTTACCGGCAAGTTGCCATTAGTGGGGAAAATATCCATATGGAAAAGGTAACTCTGACGATGGCAGGATATAAAGGTACTTTTGAAATTCACATTTTCAAAACCAACGAAAACCAGGTAGCTATATTTTTTCGAGACATCACCGAACGCAAGCGAGCAGAGGAAGCGCTACTGGAAAGTGAAAAGAGATTCGCTACACTTTCAGAGGTAGCCTTTGAAGGCATTGGCTTTAGCGAAAAAGGTCGCATTATCGATTGCAACGAACAACTGGCATCCATGCTCGGTTATGACCCTTCTGAGATGATCGGGCTTGAAGTGAGCAAGTTCGTCGCTCCAGAATCTCTCGCCGTTGTCTCTGAGCATATCAAATCCGGAGACGAAGGTCCATATGAACATCTAGCGCTGCGCAAGGATGGCACAAAGTTCCCCGTAGAAGTGCGTGGAAAATCCATCCCCTATAAGGGACGGCAGGTAAGGGTTACCATAATCAGAAATATCACAGAACGCAAATATGCGGAAGAAATATTACGAGAGAGCGAAGAGAAACACAGGTTGTTGTTTGAAGCAGCCAATGACAGCATCCTGATCATGATGGGGAAACATTTTGTTGACTGTAACCCCAAAACACTCGAGATGTTTGGCTGCAAACGAGAGCAGATCATTGGGAAAAGCTCCGTCGATTTTTCTTCCGATATGCAGCCGGATGGCCGCAACTCCGAAGAAAAGGCACTCGAAAAAATAGGAGCAGCCCTTAATGGAGAGCCCCAGTTCTTTGAATGGCAGCATCGCCGTTTGGATGGAACGCTTTTCGACGCCGAAGTCAGTCTGAGCTTGCTCGAATTGGACAATGGAACTTTTATCCAGGCTATTGTCCGTGACATCACGGATCGTAAGCAGGCTGAACAAAATCTGATGGAAACATATGACACCACCCTGGAAGGCTGGGCAAGGGCATTGGAATTGCGCGACAAAGAAACCGAAGATCATAGCCGTCGAGTCACGGAATTGACTGTCAAATTAGCCAGGGCAATGGGTTTCCAGGGAGATGAACTCTCAGATATCCGTCGCGGAGCAATTTTGCACGATATTGGAAAAATGGCGATCCCCGATGAAATCCTCCGCAAACGTGGACCGCTTACGGATTCAGAAAGAAAAGTTGTCGAGCAACATCCAATATTTGGGAATGAACTTCTCTCCCCGATTTCATTTCTCGAAAAAGCATTGGAAATCCCCTATTGCCACCACGAGCACTGGGACGGGAGCGGTTACCCACGCGGTTTGAAAGGAGAAGAAATCCCGCTTGCAGCGCGCATTTTTAGTGTGATCGACGTTTGGGATGCCCTGCTTTCAGACCGTCCATACAGCAAAGCCTGGACAAAAGAAAGGACCGAACAGCATCTGCGGGAAGAAGCGGGAAAACAGCTCGATCCGAACGTTGTGGCTGTGTTTCTGGCGTTGGTAGACCAGGGTAAGATATAGCCTGATCTCACTTTTGCGAAGAGATGTGGAGTGTAGGAGTATCCCCATACGCTACCTTTTGGCAAGCAACTGCAGAGTGTGGGATAATCTAATTGTATGGAGAATTTTAGCAACTGGTTACAAACATATCTTGGGATTGATCCTGTAGCGCAACATAAGCTGCTTATCTCGATCTTGATTGTATTGGTTTTATCGGTGTTCCATCGAGTCACCTACGTCAGCATCATCGAACGTATTAAGAATCCCGACCGGCGCTATCAATGGCAAAAGGCACTTGGGTATATTTTTACAACGCTGGGCGTCATTGCTGTCAGCCTAGTGTGGATCGAAGGCGTGCAGTATGCTGCCACCTACCTGGGACTGGTCTCTGCCGGGCTCGCCATTGCGCTCAAAGATCCGATCACCAATGTTGTCGCCTGGATATTCATCCTTTGGCGGAAACCGTTTGAAGTCGGGGATCGAATCGAGATCGGCCAGTTTTCTGGGGATGTGGTCGACCAACGAATCTTCCAATTCTCGATGATGGAGATCGGCAACTGGGTCGCTTCTGATCAATCCACCGGGCGCATCCTGCACATCCCCAACGGCTTGATCTTCACCAGCGGTGTCGCCAATTTCACGCACGGGCCAGATTACATCTGGAACGAAATCCCGGTATTGATCACATTCGAAAGCGACTGGGAAAAGGCTAAGGATCTGTTGCAAGAGATTGCAAGTGCGCATGACATTTCACAAAAAGAGAATGTCGACAAAGAGTTCAAAGCCGCTGCGCGAAAGTTCCTGCTCAAGTACAATAAGCTCACTCCGATCGTCTACACCAACGTGTTAGACTCCGGTGTGCTGCTCACGATCCGCTATTTGTGTAAGCCGCGCCAGCGTCGAGGAACATCTGAATCGATTTGGGAAGCCACCCTGCGCGCTTTTGCCAAACATCCGGATATCGACCTGGCTTATCCTACCACTCGTTTTTATTCGCTCGAAAAATCGGAAGGTTAAATATGGATCGCGTTTTTGTGATTGGACACGTCAACCCAGACACCGACTCGATCGCCGCCGCACTGGGATATGCCTGGTGTCTGCGCGAACGAGACGGGGTCGATGCAGTGGCTGCCCGTGCTGGCGCCATCAACCCGCAAACGGCCTGGGTGCTCAAGAAATTGAAACTGGATCCGCCCGTACTGCTGAACGACGCTTCACCGCGCTTCGAAGCCGTGACCCGCAGGCTGGATACCGCTATACCGGATGCACCGTTGCGAGATGCCTGGGCAATCGCCACACGTACCTGGGGGGTTGCCCCCGTTGTAAACGAAGACGGTACGCCTTACGGCCTGGTAACCGGAGCGAGCCTGTTTGCTTATTTGAGCCAGGTCGTAGGTCCGCATCCACGCAGACAGGAAACGCCCATTTCCGAAATCCTCGATCTGCCTTGCAAAGATGTGTGTGATACACATGTACCCAAATTCAAGATCGGTGGCCGCATTAAAGATTCGCTGAACCGCATATTGCGACAGGAGGGTGATGACTTCTGGGTGGTGGATGACGGCGATCAATATGTAGGTGTCTGCCGCCAACGGGATGTGCTCAACCCACCGCGCCTGCAAATCGTGCTGGTAGACCACAACGAGCCGCGTCAGGCCTTGGCACATCTTGAAGATGCTGACCTGCTCGAAATTCTGGACCACCATCGCCTGGGGAATCCTTCGACACACACGCCCATCCGCTTCACTGTAGACATCGTCGGCAGCACCAGCACGCTGGTCTCCGAACTGATCGAAGAAGCTGGCCTGGCAGCACCCGCGCAAATGGCCGGGATGCTGCTTTCCGGGCTGGTCTCCGACACGCTGATCCTAACTTCGCCAACCACCACCGAACGGGATATAAAGGCCGCTGAGCGCCTGGGGCGTTGGGCCTTTGTCCGCAACGGACCGCTGGCAGGTGAGACAGTACAATCTTATGGCGAGCAGGTTCTGGACGCGGGCGCCGGTCTTTCATCACGTGAACCGAGTGAAGTAGTCAGTACCGATCTGAAGGCTTATGAAGCCGGGAATTACCGCTTTGCCATCGCTCAGGCCGAAGTCACCGATTTGCTGCAACTCACCGAGCACCAGGACAAATTGACCCAGGCGCTCTCGGACTTGCGCGACAAACGCGCCATCGACTTCGCCATGCTGATGGTCACCGACGTGGTGCGCGGCTCCAGCCGTCTGCTCATCACCCACGAACCGCCCGAACTGGGCGACCTGCCCTACCCCAAACAAAATGACGGCACGCGCATGGCTGAAGGCGTAGTTTCGAGGAAAAAGCAGTTACTGCCCGTGGTGCTGGGGTTATTAGAGAGATAAAAGGAGTTTATCGGTATGGACCTAAGCGAAACCTTACGCAATGTCAGCCGCACCTTTGCCATTTCCATCGAGCAACTCCCAGCCGAACTACGGGATGCTGTCATGATCGCATACCTGATGTTTCGCGTATCAGATTGCCTGGAGGACACTCACGAACTGGAAGCTGGGAACAAAGCTGAACTGTTGCGATTGTGGGCTAAGGTGTTGGAGAATGGCACTCCCGTTACATCCTTAACAAGCGCGGTCGCAAACCTGGACGAAAACGATCCTGAAGTCTACGTTGCCCAGCACGCCGGTCAACTTTTAGACGAACTTCATAAACTCCCCGAACCAAACCAGGAAACGATTATCCATCACGTTCACCAAACCTCGTTGGGGATGGCGCGCTGGCAGGATCACGGTCCCTACGTGGAGACCGAAGAGCAAATGGACGACTACATGTTCGAGGTGGCCGGGCGCGTGGGTTACATGCTGACCGACCTGTTTGCTTGGCACTCACCGTTCATTGCAAAACAAAAAAACAAATTGCGACCGCTGGCGCGCGAATTTGGGTTGGCCTTACAAACCGTCAACATCATCCGTGGAATGCGCAAGGACTACGAACGCGGCTGGGTCTTCATCCCGCAATCATTTTACGAACCCCTCGGTCTAACGCGCGATAGTTTGTTCGCCCCGGAGAATCAGGTTCAGTCTTTGCAAGTCGTCACTCACCTGGCGGACAAAGCTGAAACACACCTGCGCAATGGACTGCAATATATTATCAACATTCCGCCCATCCATTACCGCATCCGGCTGGCCTGCTCCTGGCCATTGTTCTTCGCCATCAAAACCCTGGCCGTCAGCCGGGATAACATCCATGTCATTTTGAACGAAGCCAAGATCACACGGGGAGAAGTGATGCGCATCATCCGCAGGACCACGCTCATGGGTTGGTCTGATCATTGGTTGCGGAATTATTACTCTGAGTTACTAACAATTTGAAGAAAATGAAATCAATTTATCAAGCGCTCGCTGAATTAGAATCCAAAAACATATCCGCTGCGCTGTGTACGGTTGTGCGCAGTCAAGGCTCCACGCCGCGTAATAGCACCAGCAAGATGTTGGTCTACGAAGACGGTAGTTTTATAGGCACAGTCGGCGGCGGGGAACTGGAAAATCGCGTTTTCGTAGTCGCCAAACAATCTTTAATCGATGGCAATGCGCAATTACTGGAATACAACATGGCCGACCCAACGCGCGGTGATCCCGGCGTGTGCGGCGGTACTGTGGAGGTATTTGTGGAACCGATCCTGCCCCCTCCCACGCTGGTGGTGGTCGGCGGCGGTCATGTCGGCAAGGCTGTCGCACACCTCGCCAAATGGCTGGACTTCCGCGTGGCGGTCTCTGATGACCGGCCTGAGTTCACCACTCCTGAAGCCAATCCAGACGCAGATGACTTCTATGAATGCAAGATGGAAGAACTGCCCGAGAAACTCAAGATAAACCACCGCACCTATCTGGTGCTGACAACGCGCGGCGTCGCGGTCGACGCTCCGGGCCTGCCTCCGTTGTTGAAATCGAATGCGGCCTACATTGGGGTCATCGGCTCGAAGCGTCGCTGGAAGATGACGGTTGACAAGCTGAAAGAAGAAGGCATCTCCGATGAGTTGATCGCCAAGGTCCATTCACCGATCGGGTTGGAATTGCAAGCTGAAACCCCGGAAGAGATCGCGGTCAGCATCATGGCGGAAATCCTGATGCTGCGCGAAGGTGGGACGGGGAAATCGATGAAAGCGTGAACACATAGACCCTTAGGGTTTTAGAAACCCTAAGGGTCTAAATCCGTATATTTAAACGAAAAGTTGCTTGAATCCATAAAATCCATCGGCTATAATGAAGTCGTTGTAGACATGTAAACAAGGAGAGAGTCATGGCCAGAATTATTGACGTTATTGAATATCCCAACGAAATGGCGGAGGAAATCGTCCATCGTTTTCCCCAGGGCGGGGGCGTAGCTGATTATCGTCTCGGCTCGCAGGTGATCGTCCGA
>JASFRG010000220.1:0-7130 GCA_050115035.1 Anaerolineales bacterium
TCAACAGAGCCTTTTGCGCCTCTTGCTCTTGATCCCCTTTCTCTTCGTCTATCACATCCGTCTGTTGGCTTTTGAGTGTCTCCATCCCCCAACCTTCCCCCTTTTTGCGAAATATCCTGTGCGAAAAACCTTTGGTTCTTCATCGCTGTAAAATCCCATTGATGAAGTTCATCAATGGGATTTTTACTGAGTATTTTATTGATTGGAAAAAACTACGCAGATTGCATTATTGTATCGGGAATCTTTTTGAACAACCGGTAGGCAATTTCCTTCCCCAATGGATAGTATGGCAGCAAATCTGCGCGATAGTCTTTGGATGCATAATCCTGCATCAACGCAACAGCGCGACGCAGCATATCCCGATCCCAGCCCAGTTGCAAGTTCATCAGCTCTTCGATCGATTTTTTCGGATAACGGCCATGCTTCCGATAGTAGATACTCCACTCCAATTGCCAGGCATCCAACTCCCCGTAAACCGAAAGTGCAGTGAAGAATCCCTGTTGCAGATGGCGGGCTTCATGGATCAGAAGCGTAAACACCCTGGTATTGTCCAGAGAATTCTCATAAGAATAGTACCGGGTGTTCAAATTGATATTTCGACCGATCGTCCACCAGGCTCCGATACTTGGCTTGGTCTCTTTGAAACGGATCTTTGTGCGTTGAGTTTTAAAATATGTAACCGTTGCACGTCCCTCCTGCCCGTATTGTTCGAGGTTTTCAAACAATAAATTCAACCAGGTATAATGATCCATCTCTGCCTCCGCTTTGCCTACAAAAAGGATAGACATTCTCTTTATATCACAAACATGAAGCAGTGCTATTGCTTTTTCGATAGTCCCTGATAGCACAATCGGGTAGAATTCTCATAGGTCACAAACTCATTGAGGCAATATGCAAAAAATCGCCATTTTAGGCATTGGACAAACCAAAGTAGACGAACACTGGGATAAATCCCTGAAGGAACTGGGCGGGGAAGCCTGTTTTGCCGCCATGCAAGATGCAAACATGAACAAAGTGGACGCACTCTTTGTCGGCAACATGCTCTCTCCGATGATCGACGGGCAGAACCAGTTGGGTACGTTTTTTTCAGACTGGATCGGGCTGTGGGGGCACGAAGCCGTCAAAGTAGAGGCAGCCTGTGGGTCCGGGGCAGCAGCGCTGCGCGCCGGTCTGATGGCTGTCGCGTCAGGTGAGATCAATTCGGCACTGGTGCTTGGCGTTGAGAAGATGACCGACAAGGCCGGGCATGACGTCACCGCGGCGTTGGCGACTGCTGCCGATGCGGATTACGAGGTGGAACAGGGCGTTTCGTTTGTGGGCATCAACGCGCTGGTGATGCGCCGCTACATGCATGAGTTTGGGTGGCAACATGTCGATTTCGCACCTTTCTCGATCAATGCGCACGCCAATGCCATGCACAATCCCAACGCGCGCCTGCACACAGAGATCACAACCAAACAATTTGAAAATTCAAATATGGTTTCCACCCCGATCAATCTATTAGACGCTTCACCGATTGGAGACGGGGCCGCGGCTGTGATCATTGTGCCAGCCGAGAAAGTGGATTCCGTCCCCGGGCGGCCCCGCGTCGTTCTTTCCGGGTCCGCAGCTGCTACCGATACGATAGCAGTCCACAGCCGAAAAGACCCGCTCTTCCTGTCCGCTGCCTATGCCTCCTCAAAACGCGTTTATGACATGGCAGGCATCTCACCCGACGATATCGACGTGTTCGAACTGCACGATGCTTTTTCGATCATGACGGCGCTTTCGCTGGAAGCCAGCGGATTCGCCGAACGCGGACAGGGTCCGCGGCTTGGCCTGGAGAACGAGATCAGGCCGGATGGTCGTGTGCCCGTCTGCACTCGTGGTGGATTAAAGGCTCGGGGGCACCCGGTCGGTGCGACGGGTATGTACCAGGTTGTGGAAGTCGTCCAGCAATTACGCGGGGAGTGCGGTGAGACACAGGTCGAGGGTGCGAAAATCGGTATGGCACAAAATATTGGTGGTAGTGGTGCCACGGTACTCACTCATATTTTGAAGGCGGAGTAGACGCCCATTACAGATTTACAAAGCGTTTTTAAGGAAAACAAGTTGATTTTGCACTAAAATTAACCTATACTAGAAACAATTAGTCGTACTTTAGTAGGAAAGGAGCCCGAATGAGTGAGCGCAGAAACGTAGAGCGAAGAGAATTTTCCTATTACATGCGGCTTGTCGACAATGATACGCAGGAACTTGTGGGGCATCTAATGGATATCAGTTCAGGCGGTTTCAAGCTGGACAGCCAAAAGCCTATCCCTCCTAACAAAGACTTCCGTCTTCGCATGGACCTTACCAGCGAAGTGGCAAACAAGCCGTATATGGTTTTTGTTGCACGCAGCAAATGGTGTGATACTGATCCCCTCGATCCATTTGTCTATAACGTTGGATTCCAATTAATCAACATCTCACCCTCCGATTTTAATATCATTAAACGTATGATGGAAACATACGGAAAAAAGATGGAAGATAAGCGTATTGACAAACGTCGCTCCAATTTATGGTAAGAAATTTTTCCTTATATATCCCGAAAACTCCCACAAAGGTAATTGTGGGAGTTTTCGTTGCAGCATTTTCTCGATTGTCTTAAAATTACGACATGCGAAATTTACTCAGTTGGATTATCCGCATTGTTATAAACCTGATCGCTCACGTGGATATTCAAAACAATGAGAATATTCCCAAAGATGGAGGTTTTGTAATTACCACAAATCACCTTGGCCGCCTGGACGTTTCCCTGCTATTTTACGCACTCGAAGGGGATTTTATTTTGCCAGTGGCGGAAAAATATGAACATCATTGGCTTTATGGTCCTATTGGCGATGCAATGGGAGGTATCTGGCTAGACCGCTTCAATGCAGATATCCGGTCGATCCGTGAAATCCTGGCGCGAATGAAGGCGGGAGGCATCCTAGTCATTGCGCCCGAGGGAACGCGCTCAAAGTCCGAAACGATGGACGAAGGGAAACCGGGGGTGGCTTACCTAGCAATGAAAGCGGGTGTGCCCATCGTTCCTGTGGGGCTCGTGGGGACTGAAGATCGAGTAATAATTAAGCAGCTAAAACAATTCAAAAAGTCAGATATAAAGATCATCGTTGGGAAGCCTTTCAAATTACCACCGATACAAAACAAGAATCGCGAAGAAGTATTGAAACAATATACCGACGAAATCATGTGCCGTATTGGAGCTTTGCTGCCAGAGAAATATCGAGGCGTTTATACAAATCACCCTCGTTTGAAAGAGTTTCTAACCTAATCTATTAAGAAAGTATCATGCGCTATATTCTCCGAGCTCTCATCCGTTTAATCTTCAATCTCATTGCCCATGTAGAGGCCAGCGGGTATGAACATATTCCGGAAGATAGTAATTTTGTCATTGCCACAAACCATCTTGGCATCATCGATGCACCTATGGCTTTCTATGCACTTGACCGCTGGGATTTGTTTGTTCTGATCGGTGAAAAATGGCAGCAAAATCCATTCTTAAGCTGGCTTGGTAAATACTTTAATTTCATTTACATTGACCGTTTCAACCCAGACATCAAAGCCCTGCGCAAGGTCATATCACTGATGGATGAGGGAAAGAATCTGGTCATTGCCCCGGAAGGAACCCGCAGCCGAACTGGCGCGTTGATCGAAGGCAAACCGGGCGTCAGTTACCTGGCCACCCGCCTGGGACAACCGATTGTTCCGGTGGCAATCGCAGGCACGGAAGACAAAGTCATCTTCGGCAATCTCAAGCGTTTTATGCGCAGCCATGTTACGTTGACCGCAGGTCCAGCTTTTACTCTGCCGCCTCTACCCAGAAAAAACCGCGACGAGGCCCTGAAACAATATACTGATGAGATTATGTGTCGCATTGCAGTTATGCTGCCGGATAAATATTGGGGTGTTTATAAAGATCATCCCAGACTTAAAGAACTGCTAGAGAAAGCCTGATTTCTAAGGCTTAAGGACAAGATTCATTTTGAAACCAAGAATAGAACGTTTACCCCAAAAAAGACTGATTGGCAAACGGAGGATGATGTCTTTATCAGTCAACAAAACGCGTGAACTTTGGCAAAATTTTATGCCCCGCCGGAAAGAAATACAGAATAAGATCGGAACGGAACTTTATTCAATTGAGATTTTTACTCCTTCCTACTGGAATGAATTTGATCCACACGCAGAATTTGAAAAGTGGGCTGCTGTAGAAGTGACGGATTTCCGGTCAATTCCTGATGAAATGGAAACGATCACTTTACCCGAGGGACTCTATGCTGTTTTCCTTCATAAAGGGCTAGCAAGCTCTGGTCCAGAAACTTCTGAATATATATTCAGAATCTGGTTGCCAAACTCAGATTTCTCACTGGATAACAGGCCTCATTTGGCAGTAATGGGAGAGAAATATAAAAATGATGATCCAAATTCAGAAGAAGATATATGGATCCCGATCAGACCGAAATAATATTCCTCAAACAATATGAAACCAAACGAATCAAATGATATGGCAAAACAAATTGCTTTACGATCGGTGAACCGTGACAACTGGCGAAAGGTTACCAAACTCGAAGTTTCCAAGCCGCAGCGCGAGTTTGTCGCCGACCCATGTTATTATCTGGCACTTTGCAGTTATGGAGAACTCTGGCAGCCCCTGTCCATCGATTTAGATGGGCAAGTTATCGGATTTATGATGTGGGCTGTTGACACCGACGATGGAAGCTGCTGGCTGGGTGGAATCCTGATCGATAAGAACCACCAGCGAAAAGGTTATGGCCGGCAGGCTATCCAAACGGCAATAACTACCTTAGCAGAGGAACACGGCTACCGTCAATTTGCACTTTCATATTCACCAAATAACCCCGCAAAACATCTCTACCATAAACTGGGCTTCAAAGAAACGGATGAGTGGGAAGATAATGAGATTGTAGCGCGATTGTCCCTTGAATAATAAAAGAAAACCCCTGTTACTTAGTTGCTACAGGGGACAAAAGCTTTCTTTTTCAACCTATCTTTACATTATTTCAAATTTCCCATCCAGATGTAAGTAAAACAATTCAACGTCCAAATCTGGGAACAGCACTTTGATTTTATTTTTGGCCTGTTCCAAGTCTGCTTTGTGGCGTTCATAACTGCCCGAATCTCCATAGGCACCACAGTCCTCGTGATTGATCAGTATCACTCTTCCAATGCTATGCAATCGAACCGCCACATCCACCTGCCCGATGACATATAACACATCATTGACTCCACCGGCGATCGCGACACGGTCATAACTTTGGGCTGGTAAATTGTTCTCCAACCATTTGTTCAAATATCCCTGCAAACGATAATCGATACAATGCACCACTAAAGTATCACAATGAAGAGACATTTCCTAAATGACTTCCCCGGGACCGCACCGCAAGAACTTTCCCATACCGCGCTTCCCCAGCCACTGTTCGTTATCCACAATCAACTCTCCGCGCAGGAAAACCTTTTCAGGATACCCCACAAGTTCCCAGCCCTCATATAGATTGTAATCGGTGCGGTGTTGGGCATGCGCCACACCATATTGCACTTTCTTCTCCGGATCCCAGATAACGATGTCCGCATCGGCACCGGGCACCAGCGCGCCTTTGCGTGGGTACAGGCCGAAGATCTTGGCCGGATTCGTGGCTGTCAACGCTACGAACTGGTTTGGAGTCATCTTGCCAGCGCGCACACCATAAGTCCACACGATCGGCAGGCGGTCCCCCACGCCGGGCAGTCCGTTGGGGATCTTGGTGAAATCGTCCGCACCTAATTCTTTGCCCGGGATGGCAATCCGCTCGCCTTCGTACTCAATCGGTTTGGTTCCATCGTAGAAGAAGGCGCAATGGTCTGTACCAATAGTCTGGATAGTACCATCTGCAAGCCCTTCCCACAAACGCGCATTGTCAACCTCCGCGCGCATGGGCGGTGAGCAAATCCACTTTGAACCATCAGGACGACGCAAATGATCAATGGTGAAAAACAGATATTGCGGACAAGTTTCCCCCATGACTTTGACACCATGCTCGCGTGCATATCTGAGCATATCTACTTCCCCAGCCGCATTCATGTGGACGATATACAACCGCGCATCTGCCACAGAGGCCATGCCGGCCACCCGTAAACCTGCCTCAACCGCGCCCCAGGCAGGTCGCGTTAACGCGTGCCACTCGGGGGATGTGTGACCTGCTGCCAATGCTTCAGGAATAAGTTCTTCAATCACGTCGCCATTCTCAGCATGCAGCATCACCAGCATATTGTTCTCTTTGGCTATCCGCAGCGCCTTAAAAATGCTGCCATCATCCAGACGCAGGCGCCCGTTGTAGGCAGTGAAGACCTTCATGGTAGTGATACCCATCTGCACCAACATTGGGATATCAGTGGCTACCTGCTCATCGAAGTGAGTCAAGTTCATGTGGAATGAATAGTCAATGGCAGCTTTTTGGGCTTTTTCGAACCACAGGTCAACCGAATATTTGAAGCCTTGCGGTTCCTGTACAACAAAATCGATCGCCGTTGTTGTACCACCAAAAGCCGCGGCTTTATGACCGGTGTAATGATCGTCCGAAGATACGGTGTCGAACATCTCCAGGTCGAAGTGTGTATGTGGATCCACACCACCGGGGAGGACCAGCTTGTTTGAAGCCTCCACAGGCTCGGCATCCGGAATCTGAAGCGATTGGCCGATTTCAACGATTTTCCCCTTGTCAACAAAGATATCCGCCTGGAAAGTATCGGAGGCTGTAATCAGAGTTCCATTTCTTATCAGTTTTTTCATTCTTCCTTCTCCAAAGGCATGAAGCCTTTTCCAAAAATATTCTGCGCCGGAGAGACAACCACGAACGCACCCGGATCAGCCCTTGCAATCAGAGATTTCAGATGCGCCACCTCTGTCACTGTCAGGGCGACCATTAGAACGGAATGCTCTTTCCCCGTATAGACGCCTTTGCCTTCAACGGCAGTTGCTCCGCGATTCATCTCTTGAATGATGCAGTCAGATACTTTTTCCGGTTTATCAGTGATGATGAATGTCAACAACTGCTTACGCCTTTGGCTCCGCGGACGGAACCAGGCCTGGGGACGCAAACCTCGTTTCCCCG
>JASFRG010000221.1:0-7084 GCA_050115035.1 Anaerolineales bacterium
ACTTGTGGAGCCACTTAAATTATGAAAGGTCGTCCCAAAACCCCGACTTGTTCCTAATTCCACAGGCTGCTCTCTGTTCCCTTATGGATGCAGCCTGTTATTCAACCTGAAATGAGCAAAGTCCAGTTTTATTAACATTGTGTTAATTCTCCTCAAGTATCGTTGACAAGAAAATTCCAAATAGTATAATTTTGAATAGTCAAACCTGACTAATATAATTATGGACAGAAAACTACTTTTACTCGGTTTATTACGACGTCAGGAAATGCATGGCTACCAGTTGCACGAATTCATCGACCAGAACCTGGCGTTGTGCACTGACTTAAAAAAACCAACCGCTTATTATCTGCTCGATAAGATGGACGCTGATGGCTGGCTCATCACCGAGACCGAGCAGGAAGGCAACCGCCCACCGCGGCGCATCTACCGGTTGACGCCCAAGGGAGAAGAAGCCTTCCAGCGCTTGCTTCGTGAGAACCTGGCGCATTATGATCCGGTCAATTTTCCCGGAGATATGGGGTTGGCCTTCTTGGATTCATTGGATGCAGATGAGGCTCTAACATTACTTACCCAACAGAAACAGGAGCTGGAGACTCGCTTGCAGGAGATTCAAGATGTGCCCGTTCACCAGGGCAGCCTGCAATTGGTCTTTTCACACCAGAAGCGCCATCTACAGGCGGAGCTGGATTGGCTCGCAGATGTCATTGCAGGGATTGAACAAAAACAAACTTCATAATTGATTCGCTCAAGGAGTATTAAATGGGATTTCTTCTTACACTTCATTCTCTCGTGCGCTGGCTGATTGTTATTGTCGGCATAGTGGCGCTGGTCAAATTTGTGATCGGATTGGTACAAAAAAGTGACTTCGACAAAATGGACCGCGGCCTTTCATCGGGTTTTAGCGGCCTGATGGACTTACAGGTCACACTGGGTCTGCTGTACTTCCTCATCACCGGCTTTGGCGGTATGGGATTTCCGCCCTACCGCATTGAACACGCAGTGACGATGTTGATAGCAGCCGGGGTTGCCCATACTCCATCCATGTTCAAGAAAGCGGCCAATAAATATGCTGTCGCGCTGGGAGCCGTTGTCGTAGCACTGCTGCTGGTCTATACCGGGGTAGCGCGGCTGCCCGGTGGCTGGAGCAGGTAAAGTATCCGAAAAGAAGCGAATATGACTGCACAAGAAAAAACCGAAGAAAAACTGGACTTCAAGCGCATCCTGCCCATCCTAGTCATCGTCCTGGTGGATTTGCTGGGGCTTTCGATCATCATCCCATTATTGCCGCTGTACGCGACACGTTATGGCGCCTCCCCATTGACCATCGGGATTTTGCAGGCCAGCTACCCGTTCATGCAGTTTATCGGCGCGCCCGTGCTGGGACGTTTATCGGACCGTTTCGGACGCAAACCGATCCTGATCGTCAGTCAGATCGGAACATTTCTGGGCTTCATCCTGCTCGGCTTTGCCCATACGCTTCCGTTGCTATTTCTCTCTCGCATCATCGACGGACTGTCCGGCGCAAACATCTCGACCGCGCAGGCCGCCATCAGCGACCGCACTACCGAAAAAACGCGCACGCAAGGACTGGGGCTGGTCGGTGCCGCCTTCGGCGTCGGCTTTATTCTAGGGCCGATCGTGGCTTTCATCGTACTGGCTCTCACGAACCAGAATTACCAGGCGGTGGCTTTTACCGCAGCCGTTTTCTCGCTCTTATCCATCCTCCTGACAACATTCTGGTTTCATGAAACGCTGGAGAAAGATGCGGAAGGCAGCGCATCTCGCAAAAAGTCTTTCACACTCTCCGCGATGTGGGAGGCGCTCAACCGCCAGACGATCGGCTTCCTGCTGATCTTGATGTTCTTCTACCAGATCGCCTTCGGCGGTTACGAGCAATTGTTCTCGCTCTTCACACTCAACCGTCTGGGGATGGACGCGCGCGACACGTCCGGGCTGTTTGTGCTGGCCGGGTTGTTCATCGTGGTGGTGCAGGGGGGTTTTGTCGGCCGCTGGAGCAAAAAATACGGCGACCGCTGGCTGGTCCTGTTGGGGCTCTCAGCCCTGGCCATCGGCCTGATCCTGACCTCTCTGACGCCGCGCGTACCCGTCCCCTGGTATGACAAAACTAGTGTGGAAGCCAGCATCAGCGGAAGCGACAGCGCCTCCAGCTTCCAGAATATCCATGTGACGCTGCCCGACGATACCCACAATGGCTGGCTGGGCGGCATCTGGCTGCTGGTGGCCAGCTTCCCGGCTGCACTAGGCGGCGGTGTACTGCAACCCGCTATCAACAGCCTGATCACCAAAGCCGCTGATAAAAAGGAAGTGGGCGGCATGTTGGGCATCTCGTCCTCGTTCTACAGCGCGGCCAATGCCATCGCGCCGCTCTTTTACGGCTCGTTGTTCCAGTGGCTGGGCTCCACGGCGCCCTTCCTGTTGGGCGGAGCGATTCTGGCGGTCCTGTGGCTGTTTGCCCCTCGCATCGTGCCGCAGAAAAAAACCGAAGCGGCGGAGGCGCAATAAGTTACGATAGACAGAAAACAGGAAATCTATTTATTTTTTGACACGAATTTCGCGAATAGAGCGAATGTGGCGAATAAATTAAGATGAACTTTCGAAAGCTGGCCGCGTTGGGCGGCATCCTCGGCCCGATCTGGTTTGCAGGCGTGGTCACCACCCTGACCATCTTTCAATACGATTTCATGCGCAGCCTGGGTTGGGATCCGCTCTATGCGCCCACCTTGGACTGGCCCAGCGGCCTGGCATTGGGTCCCTACGGAATCTGGATGACGCTGACGTTCATCATCAGCGGTCTGCTTATGGTGACCTTTTCCCTGGTCTTGCGGACCGTGCTGGATGAACCCGCGCCTCGCATCGGGAACCTGGGCCTGCTCCTGTCCGGATGCGCGCTTATGGGCCTGGCATTCACCGCCGACCCAACACTACGGTCAACACCTGCTACCTGGCATGGATTTCTGCACGATCTGTCTTTTGTGCTGCTCGGGGTGTTCATGCTAATGTCCATGCTTGGGCTGGGACGAGGCTTCCAGCACGATTCGCGCTGGCGGGGATTTAGCCCGTATACATTTATCACTACTGTGCTTGCTATCCCGTCTTTTGCCTTGAAAGGCATCGCGTTCTATATGTTTCTAGGTGCCTTCTTGACCTGGAGCGTGGCAATCGCGATAAAATTGTTGCGCGTTTCAAATACAGATTGAAAGTACAGGAGAAAAGATGATTCGTCTGGTTCCCATGACTGAAGGCGAGTTCGTGAATTATCTGGAAAAAGCTATCCCGGCGTATGCAGCTGATAAAGCGGGAGCAGGCGACTGGTCCAAGGAAGAAGCGCTGGAACGTTCGCGCCAATCCTATCAAGAATTATTACCCCAGGGCGTCGCAACTGAAAACAATTATCTTTTCCGCGTCCAGTTGGAAGAAAGCGGGGAGAAGATCGGAATGCTCTGGATGAAATATGAAGCGCCCCGTCCACATGGGTTCATCCTTGATATTTCATTGGACGAAGCACAGCGTGGCAAGGGCTACGGGAAGCAGACAATGCTGGCGCTGGAAGAGGTCGCCAGGGAACTGGGCTTGAAAACAATTGGGCTGCATGTGTTTGCCAATAACGTGGCTGCGATGAAACTCTACAAAGGGATAGGATACGAAGTGACCAGTCAGAATATGACCAAAAAGCTGATTTAGTGTTAGACGCGTTGCTTACTTTAGAGATACGGGATATCCTGAATCTTAGTTCTTAAGGCTTATTTTTGTCATTTATTTTTATCATCTCCTTAACTTTTCTTCACAGACTCTTTACATAGATTCACTATAGTATGAGCATCAATGGCACCTGGTATCAAGCCGGGTGTCAGAAGAAAAAGGAGATAATAAAATGAAACGCAATATCTTGTTAGCCCTCGTGGCTGCGCTGACCCTATCGTTGGTCGTTACCGGCTTAGCCTTTGCACAGGGATACGGTCCCGGCGGAAACGGCCTCAGCGCTGGAACCAGAATCAATCAGGAAGTAACCCTCAGCAACTATATGCCCGCTGCCATGGCAGAAGTGCTCGGCATGAGTGTGGAGGATGTCAACGCCCGGTTGGAATCCGGCGAGTCTTTTTACACCATAGCTCTTTCAATGGGTTTTACTACTGAACAACTCCCTGCACTGATGACCAGTGTGCGCGAAGAAGCCATTGCTTTGGCTACTGCCGCTGGCGTAATCAGCGTCGATCAGAGCAGCTTCCTGCTTGGAAATCAGTATGGCGGAAACGCGCGTGGGAATGGCACCGGCACAGCCAGCATGTACAGCACAGGCGATGGAACCGGCATCTGTGACGGCACCTGCATTCCGCAGAATCTCAGTCAGGAACTTGGTGGTTCCATGATGCGACGGGGTGGTCGCCGCTAGAAAGATCATTATCGTTCAATAATTGTAGGAGGCTTCCCAGTAATAGGGGAAGTCTCCTATTTCTTTTTATATATCTGGAAGCTATACTTTAGGGAGAAAAAGACATTCCAGCAAAAATCCCGATTCATCGAAGCTAACAAAAAAATTTACAGGTATAAAAGGTGTACAAAATGAATATGTTGCGCCGCTTGATCGGTCGAATTAAACTAAAATCCCGCGGAAAAAATCACATTGTGGGGTGGGATATGACTACGGAGCAGGCACATGCGTTCTTTGTGTTTCAAATGAAAACGGCTTTGACTCTTTTTGGTTTTTCCAGCGAATATGAAGATGAAACAGCAATGTTACAAAAGGTTCGGAACATTCTCTCCGGATATTCTCCTGAAACAACCCTGGTAAACATCGGTGCAACCTCGGGAGGGATTGGTGGAGCATATCCCCTGGCAAAATCTATGGGCTTTACCACCACCGGGATCGTTTCCACCCTTGCGCTCGATAATGTTGATCAGATAAACGAGGCAGTTGACCATATTTGCTTTATCGCTGATAAACAGTGGGGTGGCAGGTTGCCGAATTCAAAGTATCTGTCCCCCACATCGAAGGCAATGGTAGCTTGTAGTGACGTCCTAATTGCTATTGGCGGTGGCGAAGTCACACGAGATGAATTGCTGGCCGGAAAAGAACAAGGGAAACCGGTTCAGTTCTATCCGGCGGAGGTCAAGCATGAATGGGCCATTCGGAACGCTGAAAAAACAGGGATGCCAAAACCGAAGTTCTTTTGGGGAGAAGCATATGAAATCTTTGGCAAGTGAGGATAGAATAGGGGCATGGTAAATGAAAACACAAAGCTGCTGGATGTATTGAAGTCGAAAGCCATTGAGAAAGACCTGCTCTCACCTGAGGACGAAATCAATGCCAAGAAGGCCTTCACCCTGGTGCGTGACATGCCCTATACGCGGGCAAGTTCGCGCGATTCCGAAACCATCATCAAGGAATGGCGCGGCACCTGTTCGGGGAAACATTACCTATTGAAAAGACTCTTTGCTGAACTGGGATATCCATCCAAACTTATCGCCTGCACGACTGTGGCACACATCGATCCAAAAGATGTGAGAGGGAAACTACGGACGCTGCTCGAGCAGTCGAATGGCCGTTTCGTGGACGTGCATAACTATCTACTCATGGAACTGCCGGGTGGAGAAATGATCGTGGACGCAACCTGGCCGCTTGCCACCAAAGGCATGGGGACCGTTGTCAACGAACGTTTTGTGTTAGGGGAAGATCAGCAAATTGCCTGCGAGCCGATCAAAACCTGGGTGGTGCCTGAGGAAGGCGATTCGCAAGAGTTCAAGAATAAAATCCTCAAAGAAAGTTTCACACCCGAGGAACTGGCACATCGGGAGGAGTTCATCCAAACATTGGGGAAAATGACGAACAGTCGGTGGATCAAGTTTTTGTTATGGTTGGAAAAGCTGATAAAAATCCGGTAATCAATCCGATGTCAAACCACGTCACTTTACGGGAGGTAGAAGTGAGTGACCTACTCATATTTTTCGAACATCAAAGCGATCTGGTCGCCAACCATATAGCCGCTTTCCCAGCCAGAGAAAGAAACGCGTTTATGGCACACTGGGAAAAAATCATGGGGGACGAAAACGTCATTCTGAAACTAAGCGCATAGAACGGAATGAAAAAGATCATCTCTGTAACAAGCGCTTCAGCGTCGATTGAATCAATGAGATTTATCAAATACCACGCGCTGGGAAATGACTATCTGGTCATCTCTGCAGATGAGTTGGACACAACCCAAATTCAACTACTCTGTCACCGCAATTACGGCATCGGATCAGACGGCATTTTGTTTGGTCCGCTCGAGAGCAGAACCTGCAATTTTGGACTGCGCATCTTCAATCCCGACGGAATCGAGGCCGAAAAGAGCGGTAACGGCCTGCGCATTTTCGCGCGCTACCTGTGGGATGAAGGGCTGGATCAGGGAGAGCCGTTCACGGTCGAAACACAAGGAGGAGCGGTGACCTGTCAGGTAGATGCGGATGGCGGAATCGTGTCCGTCGAGATGGGAAAGGTCAGTTTTAACGGTGACAGGATTCCGGTCCGGAGTGAGGCGCGGGAAGTCCTCCGTGAGCAGATGCAAATTGAAGACCGCGAATTCGAATTTTGCGCGGCGTCAGTCGGCAATCCACATTGCGTCATCCTAAATGATGATCCCACCCCCGAACTAGCCAGGCATTATGGCCCGTTGGTTGAAACCGATGCACGTTTTCCCAACCGGACGAACGTTCAATTCATGCAGGTTCTGGATCGAGGCAACATCCGCATCGAGATCTGGGAGCGTGGCGCCGGATACACACTGGCATCCGGGAGCAGCAGCGTTGCGGCCGCAGCGGTGGCATACTGGCTAGGGCTGTGCAACGAGGATGTTATCGTCCACATGCCGGGCGGCGAACTTCAGATTAGAATAGGGAAGGATTTCTCCGCAACGTTGCGAGGCCCTGTAACACGGATTTGTAGCGGGAATATCGATCGTGAAATGTTTGAAAGATAAAAAGTAACTATTCAGCCATAGATGCAGATGTTTTCGTGTAAAAATATGCATTTCACCCATATATGGGCAGGCTTCCTGATGAAAATTTGTGCAGTTCTAAACCTTTGTGT
>JASFRG010000222.1:0-6791 GCA_050115035.1 Anaerolineales bacterium
GTTCATGGTATGATCGATAGCAGTAATGGGCTCACCTCATGGTTTTTGTGTTTTGCCAAAAACAAGCTTACCATGTTCGGGGGCCCATTGCCCCTTAATCCGCTCCTTCAGTTAGCGGAAAGTAAAGATTAAAAGCATCGCCATTATGCCATTCAAAACAGATTCGCCATTGATTGTTAATTCGAATACTGAATTGTCCTTCACGGTAGCCGCTTAGTTTTTCAAGTCGATTTGCAGGAGGAACTCTCAAGTCGTTGATGTTGATTGCGTTGTTGAGCATACGGAGTTTACGCAAAGCCACCTGTTGAATATCTGGCGGCAACCTTAGTGATCGTTCGCGTTGATATATTTTCTGCGTTTCGTTATCTTTGAAGGTTTTGATCACAAGATTATTATATAGTGCAACTCGCTAAGCGTCAAGCACAATACAAGTCATACGGGTAACTCAATCATAAATATCGCCCCATCCCCCACTTCACTCTTTGCCGTAATTACCCCTCCATGCGCCAGGACAAGCTGCTTGGTGATCGCCAATCCCAGGCCGCTGCTGCCCTCCGTCCGGGCGCGGGACTTGTCGCCGCGCCAGAAGCGGTCGAAGATGTAGGGCAGGTCTTCAGCGGGGATGCCTGCGCCGGTGTCGCTGACGGTGATGCGTATACCTTCAGAAATGGATTCGCCCTGCAAGGAAATCCGTCCTTTTTCGGGTGTGTGGCGCAGAGCGTTAGTTAGCAGGTTGGCGAGCACCTGGATCAGGCGGTCGTAGTCGGCTTCGATTTCCAGAGATGGGTTGGGGATGTCCACGCGCAGGGTCACATTTTGGGCGGCGGCACGGGACTCAAATCCGGTGGCGGCATCTGTCAATAGATCGGCGAGCAGGAAGCGGGTAGGATGAAGCGGGAGCTGCCCGGCTTCGGCCAAAGAGAGTGTTTGAAGATCTTCCACCAGGCGGGCCAATAATCTCGTCTCTTCCAGTGTATCGGTGATGTTTTCCTCGGTCGGTTCATAAACGCCATCCAGCATGCCTTCCAGATTACCCTGGATGATGTGCAGCGGCGTGCGTAGTTCGTGGGCGATATCGGCGGTCATGTTGCGGCGCTGCTGCTCGGCGCGCTCCAGTTCGGCCACCATATTGTTGAAGCGGCGCGCCAGGTTGTCCAGCGGGCCACGACGGCGATCACTCTCACTCAGGCGCACGCTCAGATCGCCTTTGGCGATGGCGTCGGTGGCAGACATGATGTCGGCAAAAGGCGTCCCCAGGCGGCGAAAGGCCAGTCCACCGAGCAAGGAAGCCATTAGCATAAAGAACAAAGGCACGCCACAGATGGCAGTGACCACCAGGCCAACGGGAAAATTTTCGGGATGGGTCTGACCGAATACCAGGTAAAGCACGATGCCAATCGCTGTCAGGAAAAATAAAGACATCCCGCCAAAGATCATGGCAAAGCGCCAGAAGATGAAACGCCGGTTTTGCCCCCAGGATGGTCTGTAATGATGACGATGCTCGCGCCAGTTATGAGGAGGCATTATGCAGATTTCTTCTCAACGAAGCGGTAACCCACACCGTAGACAGTTTCGATAAAACTCGACTCGGTTGCAGACTCGAGCTTACGACGCAAATTCTTGATATGTGAATCGACGCTCCGATCCACGCTTGAGGCTGCTCCCCCGTAAAGATCATCCATCAACTGCTGACGGGTAAAGGTCCGGCCCGGGCGGCTGGCCAACAACGCCAGCAGGTCGAACTCGCTGGGAGTCAGGTGCAGGGACTTCCCTTCCAGCGTAGCAGTATGGCGGGCGGAATCCACCTCCAGACCTCCAACACGGATGACAGTTGGCGTTTTTACATCTCCCTGTGTCCGACGCAGCAGGGCACGCACGCGGGCTACCAACGCGCGAGGCGAAAATGGCTTGACGATGTAATCGTCCGCGCCGATCTCCAAGCCAACGATCTGGTCGCTTTCCTCGGAAAGAGCGGTCAGCATGATGATGGGCACATCGCTCTCGTTCCGTAGGATGCGGCAAACCTCGCGCCCGTCCATGTCAGGCAACAGTAAGTCGAGCACGATCAGGTCGGGCTTCTCACGACGCGCCATCGCCAGCGCGGAGGGTCCGTCCGCAGCAGTCACCACACGAAAACCGTTCTTCTCGAGATAATCGCGCGCCAGGCGCACGATCTTGGGTTCGTCGTCCACGACGAGGATCAGGGAGGACATAAGTGAAGTTTACCATTTCTGACGCTTATAACCAGCGTCCGGTCTTCGCCTTATAAGCTTGCCACGTTGATCCAAATTTCTCTGCCAACATCTGTTCTTCAACTCTGATGTAAATCTGGTCAATCAAAACGGCAAACGGAATGACTACTAATAATGGTGATAACGATCTCAACAGTACTGCGATGCCTATCAACATCAAGACCATTCCCAGATACATGGGGTTTCTGCTAATCTGAAAAATGCCGCTTGTCACCAGGTTGGACGATTCCTGGTATGGTTTGACAGTTGTTCCCACTCGCTGGAAAGCTCTATCTGCAATCAGGTTCAATGTTATGCCTGAAACAAGAAAAACTAAACCGGTTAAGTTCCAAAGTATGGGAATAATATTTGCTATGGGTAATAGAAAATGCAAAACGAGCATGGCAATGATAGCGATCAGCATCCAGGTGGGTGGCATAATTTTTGTAGATTTCATTTGAAACTCCTACTAGTTCAGGCGGCAGGTGACCTGCCGCCTGAACTCTTGATGTGATCAGGTTACTTATCTTCCTTCTCGGCATCTTTCTCCGAGTCGCCTTCTTCACCTTCACGCGCCCACGGCGGAGGACCCCAAGGGCCATATCCCTTCCAGTGACCGCGCCTGTGCATGTGACCATAGCTCCAGGCCCAGCGTCGGAAGAAGATCATGCGCATCAATCCGAAAAATAGGAAGATGAACAGGAAGAACCCGAAGATGCCGCCTAACGGGAAGAAGCCAAAGTGTGGGCGGAATCCGTAATAGGGATATCCGTAGCCATACGCGGGAACGGGCAAGCCCTGTCCGCCTTCGGCAGCATTCGAGAGCGCTTCAGCGACTGCAGGCGCCTGGGCGATGCCCTGGGCTACGCCTGCGCGATAAACCATTGCGCCTCCGGCAATCATCAGACAAACCAATAACAGGGCACCGATCAGCCGTAAAACGAAAGAACCTCTATTGAACATTTTTACCTCCTTACAGGTTGATTTGGTATGTTTGGTTCTTGTGGCTATAAGATAGCAACCAATTGTGGAGAAATTATGGATGGGCGCGATAGACATTGTGGAGGCCTGGTTCAAATTCGAGTAAGATAGATATGAAAACTTTAGAAAAAAATTATCGCGAATACCCCATTCGGGGCACATGTCCACGCTAATTTCCGCCAATCTAATAAAATTTCGTGTGGATTAGCGGATGCGCAACTCTATGTAAGAGTTTCTGATAATTTGGAGAAAGAAATGAAAACAAAAGAAGAAATCGTTGCCGATTGGCTGCCGCGTTATACCGAAACCCCGTTGGAAGAATTTGGTGATCACATATTGTTGGTCAACTTCGAGGACTATCTGCAGATGTTCTCGGAGTGGTACAACGTCCCCATTCACGGGCTCGAAAAACCCATGCCCAACGTCACCGCTGAGGGCATTACACTGATCAACTTTGGCATGGGCAGCGCCAACGCCGCTACAGTCATGGACTTGCTGAGCGCCGTCCAACCCGAAGCTGCTCTCTTTTTGGGCAAATGCGGCGGGCTCAAGAAGAAAAGCAAAATCGGGGATCTGATCCTGCCCATCGCCGGTATTCGCGGTGAGGGTACCTCCAACGACTATTTCCCGCCCGAAGTCCCGGCACTGCCGGCCTTCAACCTGCAGAAAGCCATCTCGACTACCATCCGCAACCATGACCAGGATTACTGGACCGGCACTGTTTACACCACTAACCGGCGCGTGTGGGAGCACGATGAAGTATTCAAAGAATACTTGCGCCAGATCCGCGCCATGGCCATCGATATGGAAACCGCCACGCTGTTCAGTACCGGCTTCTACAATGAAATTCCCACCGGCGCGCTGCTGTTAGTCTCGGATCAGCCTATGATCCCCGAAGGCATCAAGACCGCCGCCAGCGACAAACGCGTCACGCAGGAATATCTGGACATGCATCTGCGCATCGGCATCGACGCGCTCAAAGAACTCATCAATAAAGGACTCACCGTCAAGCATTTGTATTTCTAATGAATATCGCCATCACCCGCCGGGTCAGCCCGGCTATCAATCAGTGCGAACTCACCCACATCTCCCGCGAACGGATCGACTACGAACGCGCTTGTGTGCAACATAAACAATACGAGAATGCCCTGCGTTCACTGGGGATGGATGTCATTTCCCTGGACGCCGAATCAGATTTGCCCGATTCAGTCTTTGTGGAAGACGTGGCGCTGGTGCTAGACGAATGCGCCATCATGCTGAATCCCGGCGCAGCTTCCCGACGCCCTGAAGTTGCTTCCGTTGAAAGGGCACTGGCCCCATACCGGGAAATTTTCCGCATCCAAGCACCTGCAACGGTGGACGGCGGCGATATTCTAACGGTAGGTAAAACAGTGTACGTTGGTCTGTCCAAGCGTAGCACGAAAGAAGCCATCGAACAGATGAAAATCATTCTTGAGCCTCGCAATTATGAGGTCCGTGGGGTGCGTGTGACGGGTTGTCTGCACCTGAAATCTGCGGTCACACAGGTCAGCGAAGATACGTTGCTCTTCAATCCCGAATGGGTCTCCAAGGAGGATCTCCCTGGCATGAAATTTATCGAAGTCGACCCATCAGAACCTTATGCGGCTAACACCGTACTAGTGGACGATAGCATCATCTACCCATTATCGTTCCCGAAAACGCAGGCGAAACTTCAAGCGACTGGAATCCGTATGCTAATTGTAGATGCCGATGAACTAGCCAAGGCTGAAGGCGCGGTAACCTGCTGCTCCCTGATTTTTACAGCTTGACTTGATATAATCGGCAAAATAGAGTTTTGGAGAAAATTGATATGGACTGGATCACACAACCCGATGCCTGGATTGCGCTTGTTACGCTGGTAGCACTGGAACTCGTTCTGGGGGTGGATAATGTCATTTTCATCTCGATCCTGGCAGGAAAACTGCCGGTCGACCAACAGCAGCGCGCGCGCACCACTGGCATCTCGCTGGCGGTCATCACACGCATTTTGCTGCTACTGTCCATTTCATGGGTGATCGGCCTGACTGAACCGCTGTTCACCGTGTTCAAACTGGATATCTCAGGCCGTGACTTGATCCTGCTGGCGGGAGGTCTATTCTTGCTGGGCAAAGCCACGCTCGAAATCCACCATAAGCTGGAGGGCGCGGAAGGTCAACGATCAGCCAAGGTGGCAGCCAGCTTTACCAGTGTGATCATCCAGATCATGCTGTTAGATATTGTCTTTTCTCTGGATTCCGTCATTACGGCAGTGGGCATGGTGGATGAAGTCATCATCATGATCATCGCGGTTATCATCGCGGCCGGGGTAATGATCTGGTCAGCCAAGCCGTTGGGGGAGTTTGTGGAACATCATCCCACGATCAAAATCCTGGCGCTGAGTTTCCTGTTGCTGATCGGTTTTACTCTGATCGTGGAAGGCCTGCACCAGCACATTCCCAAGGGATACATCTACTTCGCGATGGGCTTCTCCGTCTTTGTGGAGATGTTGAACTTGCGCATGCGCGCCAGGGAAGCCGAACCTGTCAAATTGCGTTCGCAGTATGCCAAGGAAAATAAAAAGAAAAGTCACAAACCGAAAGCTGCTGTTGCCAAATAAAATCCGAATCAACAAAAAATCGCCCCGCCTAAAATAGCGGGGCGATTTTTTGTTGAGTGTTTCGTAAATTATTTCTAAATATCAACGTTCTGCGGATCGATCATATACTGCCACCAGTTGTTGTGGATTCCGTTTTTTCGACCGGCTACATGGGGAATATGTTTCAACCACCACTGATGATGGGTACGGATATCCCCATTACCCCATTCACTGGCGGACACATCGCGGACGTCATCTTTGAAATCGGGAAAATTGAGCAGCCAATCATAGCATTCACTTTTGACGGTTGAGGGATTGTTCCAATCGTAGTCGCGTTCGGAATTGGGCGCAAAATGGATGCTGCCGATTGCCGCTTTACCGGGAGCAGACTTCTCGTAGCGAACGAAGCGCTGCCACAAATTGTCATCCCCTCTAAGACGTTCGAAGGTTTTGGACATGATAGATTCGGCCCGATGTCCGAACGATTCCAGCATCTCGCCCACACCGCGCTCATAAGAGAATCCCATGATGACGAATCGACGCCCGGAAGCTTCGGTGTTCTTCAATGCGGGAGCGTTGCACCAGAAGGCGTTTGGACCGGCCATAACAGACTCATAAAATCCGGCGTGCGGAAACCCAAATACCCACACTTCATCGATTTCATTGTTTGCAACCCGGTTGAGAATATTGAACTGCTCGAGAATAGCATAATAATCCACTTCCTGCGGCGAGTGGGGTTGAGAGACGTTGCGCAGCACATCCATGTACGTTTGCGGAGTATAACGAAAGCCATCCACCTTGGCGGGGAATTCACCCACATCAAAACGTTCGATCACCTGATAGCGCGCCATGCCGTGACTGTTCTGCAAAATGTCGGCCATGAAACCTGTCGCCAGGTCTTCGGCGCGGCCCCAGCCCAACTGCTCGGAGAGTTTCTTGCCAGTAGCCGGATCCATGACCGGATCAAAGACGATCACCAGCAC
>JASFRG010000223.1:0-6747 GCA_050115035.1 Anaerolineales bacterium
GACACGTTCAGGGACATAACTTCCAGTAGATAAAATTTGTACGTTGCGATTCATGGTACCTTCCAAAAAGAATTTTCACCACACAGACACCCCAGCCAGCACAGCAGTTCCGGGGCGGGCAGAGAGCACAGGATTTTTAATTCGTTTCTCTTCGCGAGCTTCGCATCTTCGCAGTAAATATTAATCATAGCGACGATCCACCCTCTCTGTCACCGGATTCGAGCGGTACGAATCGCCGGATAAAGTTCTCAACATCCTCCCAACGGCTAAAGGTCAGTTCTTCATCCGTCTGGATATGACGAATCGCGCCACGATAAGTCGCCGGGTTCTGTTCGGCTTCGCTATCGATGACAAAACGGATGACGAAGGATGAGATGTTGGGGGGAAGATGAGACTCCATCGCTATCAGGATAGCAAATAGAGGTAACTGGGGAGTTACAAAGGAAAAGGTCTTTCATCTTCCTTCGCTAATCCTCAAAGGAGAAAGATGAAAGAAGGGGAGCTAAGCGGTCAGACTTTCATATAACTTTTCAGTTTCTGATGAAGGAGCCACATCCAGTTCGTCACGCAGGGTTTGGACGCATTTTTGGTAGGTGCGCCCCACCTGACCGCGATCACCAAGCTGGTCATAGGCCAGCATCAGGTGGCGGTAGGCACGTTCCCAGCAATTATCCTGCGCAAGAATACGCTGCGCAAGTTCAATCACTTCAGTGTAACGCTCATTCTGGATGAGCACATCCGCCAGCCGGTCTGCAGTTTCCAGGAAAAGTGTCGCCATACGTTCGCGTTCTTCAGCGGCCCAGGTTTCGTAGAGCGTTTCGGGCAGGTAATCGCCGGGATACAAACTGACAGCACGCTGAAGCAGGTCCGGGTTAGAGGCAGATGCGGTATGTTGCACGGCTTTGGTAAATTGCTCCACGTCCAGCCAGATGTCTGCAGATGGACGCAGACTATAGGTTGTCCCTTCCCGCAAAACAAAGGCCGAGTCACTGCCAGGCTCACGTTCTGGTTCGAGCGTCTGATAGAGTGTATTAAGCGCAATCTTGAAGTTGCGTTGGGCGGTTGCGGGATCGATTTCTGGCCAGAGATGTTCGCAAATCTGGTCGCGGTCGAGCGGGGCATGGCGGTAGGTGACCAGCAGTTGGAAAAGCTGCCGGGATTTCTCACGCCGCCAGCCGTTGGCCGGGATCGGTTCATTCCCATGACAGACCTGAAACCCATTCAGTGTTTGGACACGCAGTTGATAACCGGGATGGCGCTCGATGTCGGGTAACCCAATTTCTTTGAGTAATTGAGACGGGTACCCTCTCTCCCAGCCGTGTTCTCGGGCAGTGACCAGCAACGGCGTGAAGATACGTTCATCAGAAGCGCCGAGCAGAGACGGACCAGTAAACAGGAAGCCATAATCACTCTCGCGACAAACCGACAGCACCCCGGGCAGCGTTCTTTCCAGGCGAGCGGCCTGCTTCTGTTTCGAAAAGCCAAGACTCAGCCACAACCGCGCCGCCGTGACCCCGAAGGAATCGCTGCATTCCTGAAAGCCAAGTACAGCGCGGTTGAGCCATTCTTCGGCCGCCTCATAGCGAGCTGCCAGGGTCAGGCTGGCTCCCATGGTCAGGCGGGTCAGCGAAGCGATCCACTCGTCCCCCGCCTGGTCCGCAATTTCGAGCGCTTCCTGGGCATGGGATTGGGCAGTGGTCAGGTCGCCCTGGTAGCCGTATGCGCGACATAAACCCCAGTCTGCTTCGACCAATAGGCGGGGCACATCCAGGGTGCGACTGATCTCAACACTTTTTTCAAAGCTATCGCGCGCCCGAGCGTAATTTTCAACCTGCTTTTCAAATGATTCGGATAACATGAGTGCATGGCCCTGTCGCATGTGACCAACAGCGGTCACAAACGGGGATTTGAGTTCGTCACCGCGAAGGGTACCTTCGAGGGCAGCCTGGTACGCCTCTTTGCTTTTACCCATAAAAGAGTAAATCAGCGAAAGAATCAGCAGGGTCTCGCGATGTGCGCGCGGAGTCTGGACAGGCTCTCGCTTTTCGGCTTTAGCGCGTTCTTCTAAACCACGGCGGGCCTCATCCAAGCGACCGGTTCGTAATAATACGCGGAAAAGTAACTGGTCATTGGACGGTCCTTCTAATCGAAAATCATCAGCACGTTTACGCAGGCGTTCGGCTTCGTCAACCTGCCCGGCATTGAGTTTGTTCTCCGCCAGTAGCTCATAAAGGCGTACCTGAGCCTCACGATCTTCAAAACCATCACTAAGGCGAATAGCCTCTTCCAATAAATGTTCGGCCTGGCTGGGATCGACTGTGTCGAGGTAAACGCGTGCCTGGCCGCGAAGGGCACGGGCAACACCATCTTGTTGGCCACGTAAGCGCCAGGTATTTTTGGCTTGCTCGTACCATCCCAGCGCCTCATCAAAACGGCTGTGCAAACGAGCCAATTCACCCAGGATGAAAACCAGCGCGGGGTGCTGATGTAATGTTTCAGGGGGAAGCGTATCGAGATAAGTCGCCAGCGTATCCAGTCTGCCAGCGGATAACAAACTTGCAGCATATGTGTCCAATAGGTCAGCGACCTCGTCCCAGGCGTGTGACTCAAGTAGGTGGTAAATTGCGGATTCAGAGTCTTTGTTTACTCGGTAATAATCGGCAGCCAGGCGATTCCACATTCGGCGTTGTTCTGGTGAGGCTTGTTGGCGAAGGAAGTTGTGGAAAATATGATGGTAACGGAGGGCATCCCCGGAAGTTTCGACGACAAACAAATCTTGCCGTCGCAGGTAAGCCAGCATGGAGGCTGAATCTGCGATGGAGTTGCCTGCGGCCAATCGCAGCGCATCGCAGGCTTCGGGTCGTAAGTCGCGAAGCGTGGAGGTCACCAGCAGGAATTCCCGTACATCCGCCGGTTGCCTCTCGAAAACTTCGCGCGCCAGCATATCAAAAAGCGTATCCAAGGAATCTGTCTGCCAATGCAATGGAAATTCAATCGCCACAGGGGTCTGGCTGCGAATGCTCTGCCAGGTTAATTGCAAGGCGATTGCCCAGCCTTCCGTGTATGTGAAGAGCACATCCACTTCTTCGCTGCTTAATTCAAGGCCGTAGTGATCGGCAAACAGGGCTGCGATTTCCACGGGAGAAAATGTTAAGGTTGTCTGGTCGATAACTAAAACCTCGCCCTGGGCACGCCAACGTGAAAGAGTAGGCAGGCTGATGACCGGGCGTCCTGAGAGCAGTATATGTAACTGAGCCGGAGCCAATCCAATCAGCCGGTCTATCATATGGATTACTTCCCCGGCTTCGGTTACAGTATGCGCATCATCCAGGATGAGTAAAGTGGGAACATCAAGATGGAGACTAAGCGCATTGATAATCTGATCGATCATGCCGCGCCAGGGTAGGGGACCCTGGGAGCCATCCCAGGTTTCGAGAAAATGGATTGGTAAATCCTGTAAACCAGGAAGAGCCTGTAAAAACGCATGACATAGATGCAGCAGGAATATCAGTGGATCGCTGTCTTCTTCATTGACCTGATACCAGGCTAAAGGCTCCACTGTTTCGGCCAGTTCGGCTAGAGCTATGCTCTTGCCATAGCCTGCTTCAGCCTGTAATAACGTCAGGCGATACTCGAAGGCCTGCGTGAAAATATCGGTCACACGCGGGCGCGCCAGGATGCGCGCATGCCGTGGAGGGGGAATGATTTTAGTACGGGTGATGCTGTTGAGCATTCATTTATTTTAGCCGATTTGAACTCAAAATTTCGGGGGAGAAGTATCTGGCTGCCCCCAAGCCAGAATTGGCAGAAGAGTTGACGCTAAATGAAATGGAAGTGGATGGTGAGACGACGCCTTTTATGCAGCGCATTGCATCCCTGCTGAAGAATGTAACGGCCTTAGTTTCAGCGGGGAATTAATGGCTGTTGATGAAAATCACAATATAGTTAGTGCTCGACACTCAGGTTATTTATCTTGCTACGGAACACCTTACTCAGAGCCTACTCGCGTAAGAGCGGCATCCACTTCCCCCTGCAAATAGGCTTTTATGGTTCCGCGATAAAGGGCGCGCTCGAAATAGTCACCGTGGATGGATATGCCGTCGTAGCCTTTCTTGAACAGATGATACATCAGCGGTTGTAACTGCCTGGCGTAATGACGCATACAGGCTTCCGGGTGTACGCCCGGCCACGAGTAGCACGTGACCGCGGTGCGACGGTGTTTAGAAGGGATCGAGTCCGGGACAAGCTCATCCCACTTCGGATCGTCAGGGGGAAAAACGTACTGGTCCAGATTGCCTTGCGGAATACCTTCGATGCCTCGTACTACGGGCGGATCGGCATTGAGTGTGTACGGGTCAACAGAAAGATCGACCAGGACAGCGTGCTCCGGCAGCCAGGCGATCCAGTCATTTGGGACGACCGGCTTGCTCGGGTTGCGTCGTTGGGTTGCGTCGACCAGGATATCTGCCTGACGGAAGAGCTCCTCCATTGTGGCAGCGTTCGAACTGATGTTACGGCCGATCGAAATGGCAACAGCTCCGTGGCCGTTCGAGGCGATGTGCTCGTTGTTGCGCTCAATGTTGCCCAACTTCGTAGCGGCCTCGATGGCATGCTTGCCGACCATACCGGTACCGATGATGAGCACCTGGATGGGCTTTTTGTCAGGACGCACCAGACCGGGCCAGACCTGCTCATCCAGCCAGTCAAAAGCGGCTTCCAGGCCATTCCAGGCCACGGCTTTCATATTTTCCACCATGCGGATATTTTCGTCGTTGGTGATGCTGTCCAGCGAGATAGCCTTGATCTTCAGTTTCTTGAGTCGTGAAATGCGGATAGGCCGGGTTGGAAAATGCAGCATTGAGATGAGCGTGGTGCCGGGTTTGAGCAATTGAAACTCTTCCGGCTTGGGTGATCGCAGGATCAAGACCACATCATGCTGGAAGACTTCCTCACGACCGCACATATGGATATCCGGATTGGCCTGTTTGTAATCTGCGAACATAAGACCAGAGCGCGCACCGTAGCCTTCCTCGATGCAAACCTTTGCGCCAAGTTCTGCCAGGTGCTGGACGAACTCCGGCAGGAAAACACGCTTCTCCCCAGCTTCATTTTGCATGCGGGGAAGTCCAATAGTTTTTGGAACGCTCATCCCTTGTCCTCCTTTTCGGGTCTGGAAGGAAGATGAGAAGGTGCCTCCCAACCTGAAAGCAACGCCCTCCCAATTACGCGCTCAAAATAGCGCCCCTGTGAATCGATATTTTTTACCCCGCCGCGGTCGATAAGGGTGCGCATGATCGGACGCAGTTGACTTCCATAAATTTCCATACAACGTTTCGGATGAATACCCGGCCATGAATAACATGAAACTGCATATCGTCGGTGTTTTGTCGAAACACAGTCCGGAATGCGGTCATAGACTAAGTCGTCTGTTTTGAAAACAAACTGGTCGAGGTTACCCTGCGGCATGCCCTCTATGCCTTTGACTTCCGGGGGATCGACCGTGCAATCATAAGGGTCTACTGAAAGATCAACCAATACAGCGTGCTCGGGCATCAGCCCAATCCATTCATTGGGGATAACGATCTTTGACAAATCTGGCCGTTGTGTGGAGTCCACCAAGATGTCGGTATGGGAAAGTATTTTTTCCATGGGAATTTCATGGTCAGTCAGGTCGTAATCAACTGCTGTGACCTGAACCCCCGGCACGCCTCGCCCCGCCAGGGTCTGCCAGAGTTTTTTGTCACCGTAGCGGCTGGCGGCCTGGACGGCGTGCATTCCTACTGCTCCAATGCCGATAATTGTCGCCTGTATGGATTCTCTAGCCTCGCTTTCCAGCCCGGGGGATGGATAGGTGCGGTGTAAAATCTGGAAGCCGACTTCCAATCCATTCCAGGCTACTGCCTGCAGGTTTTCGAGCAGGCGCCGTCCGGTGTGATCTTTCAGGGAATCGAGAGAGATAGCCTCGATTCCTAACGACTTTAGTAAGTCGACCCGCTGAGGCCGCGTTGGATAATGCAACATGGACATCAGGCAGGTGCCGGGCTGAAGCAGTTTCAAGTCATCATTGGACGGGCAGCGCAGCACTAAAACAAATTGTTTTTGATAGACTTCTTCATGTGAGACAAATTGAACGTTTGGGGCAAGCTGTTTATAATCTCCCTCAGTGAGCCCAATTGCTGAGCCATATCCATATTCCAAAAACACCTGCGCTCCCCGCTTTTCCATATCGGCAACCAGGGGAGGTAAAAAATCGCGACGCTCGCCAAATTCGACGTGCATGCGGGCTAAACCAATCGTGATCGCTTCTGCCATTGCTCTCCTCGTTTGTGTCTTTTTGGAGTCTCCTCGAGCCCCCAGATGAGTTTACCATATCATAAACCAGGATGGGTTGCGGTAGAATCGGAATAAAACACCAATTAGAGAAAATATGAAGATTACCCATCTTGTCTTGATTCTGATTGTGCTGCTCGGGATTCCGGCCTGTAGTACTCCAACGTCTCTGTCCACGCCCGATCCTGCTCTTGTTACTCCGGAAGATACCCCCTCCGAACCAAATCCAATTGCGCAAGCAACCATGCCGGTTACGTCAGAAACTCCGTCCGAAAAACCATTTTATCTCCCGCTAAGTATGCGGGTGGTCTATGTACGTGATGGAAATGTTTGGTCATGGACAGAGGCGGATGACAGTGTGCAGCTGACCGGTACAGGCGACATATCAACTGCACGCCTCTCGGATGATGGCCAACT
>JASFRG010000224.1:0-6732 GCA_050115035.1 Anaerolineales bacterium
CACCCCCCTGCTCACCCCAAGTTCATCTCAAAAAAGTCTGGTCAGTGCAAACTGATTGATATATCCTGAAAGCATGGATATTCTTCCCGCTTTGCAATTAGGCTCTCTTGTCGTCGTTTATACCAGTCACGCTGCCAGGGAAGAGATTTCACATGTTGCCGCAAAACTAGCCCTAAGTGGTCCGGTCACTGTGTTAGATGGGGGCAACCGTTTTCAAGCCTACCGCATCGCTCATCTGCTCCGCAAGGAAACAACGGACGTAGGCGCAGCTGCTAACCGCCTTTTCATCCGTCGGGCCTTCACCTGTTACCAGATGTTGGCGCTCCTGGAGAATGCCCCAGTGCTGCACCAACCCTATCTTGACCTTGACCTGTTGAACAGTTTCTACGATGACCAGGTCCAGCCGCAAGAAGCAGACCGACTATTGAAGACATGTATGCGGCAAATCAACAGGCTGCGCCAATTCGCACCTGTAGCTGTTACGCTTGGACAACCCTTACTTGAAGAACGTGCTTACCTGATCGAGAAAGTATGTGAAGTGGCAGACACTGTATTTACAGAAGAGACCGTTCTACAGGAAGCGCAGCTTTCGCTGTTTTAATATGGGCCGTACCGTCACTACTATCACGCAGCAATTGAACGAAACCGAAGCCATGCTCTCGCGCTTCCGGCGCATGCTGCGCCGGAGTGATCAGTATGTGTTGGATAGCCTCTTTACCCAGGCTCGCATGCATATCGCCGCAATCGGACAAACTGAAACCCTGTTACCCTTTGAATCTGCCCTGCTGGCTATGCTTCTCGAGCAAGCCAAACAGGTTGCTCTGCTTGAACACGAGATCGAGATCCTGAAGGCGAAGCTGAGCACTTCAAATGCCGAAAATGCCGTGAATAAATGAGCACACCGGCTGGATCTTTGACCTGTATCCTGAGACCGAAGGTGGCGTAGCGGTCTGGCTGCTGACAGATAGTGGTGAACGCCTGTGCCTGCGTATGAATTTCTCGGTGACGTTCTATGCTGCAGGTGAAACTCAATTACTACGGCAAGCCTGGGCTTTTTTGCGCGATCGGGGTGTGAAACTGAAACGCACACGCCGACTCGATCTTTTCACCGGTAAGCTGGATGTGATGGCTGTGACCGTCGCCGATCCTGCATATGTCAGGCGAGTTTACCGTGCACTGTCTGAACGCTTCCCTACCCTGGTTTACTACGACGCGGACATTCCGCTGAACTTGCGGTTTGTCGCAAAAACGAACGTCTACATGTTGGGCCGCTGCCGTGTTCGATCAGAAAACGGCTGGATTTTTGATATTGAAGCGATGAACACACCCTGGGAACTGGACCCAATCTCGATTCCATTGCGGATCATGCACCTTGAACCGGATGTGGATCCGTCCATCCAGAGACCGACCAGGCTCAAGTTTCAACATGGTCGAGAGAAGTACCGGATCAACCTGGAGCCACGCAGACCGCTCATGATCGGGCTTGACGCTGCCATACGGCGCTACGATCCCGACTTGATCCTGACGGAATACGGGGATACCTGGCTGTTCCAGGAACTGTTAGATTCAGGTTTCACATTCAACCCCAACCGCGACCCAAAAAAGGAAGTACTGGTCAGGCAGGCCAACAGCTATTTTGCTTACGGCCAGATCGTCTACCGCGGAGCACAGGCACATCTGTTCGGAAGGTGGCACATCGATAAGAAGAACGCTTTGCTCTTCAACGAGATCGGCCTGGAAGGCGCGTTGGAGCTGGCGCGGGTGACAGGAATGGGTGTCCAGGAGGCGGCGCGGAAGTCGCCGGGTGCCGGCATCACTGCCATGCAGCTCCTGACGGCATTGCGCTCGGACGTATTGGTGCCGGTCACCAAACAGCAAGTGGAGAGGCGCAAGTCACTGAAAGATCTGGTCAGCGCCGACCGCGGCGGGTTGATCTACCAGCCGATAGTCGGTGTGCATAAGAACGTAGCGCAGATCGACTTCACCTCGATGTATCCTGCCATCATCGTCAAACACAACATCTCACCAGAGACGATTAGCAACATACCTCTTGGTCAAGACAGATCCACCTTGCTTCAGAATGGCCGTGATGGAGAAAAGGAGGGTCTGGTCCCCAAAACCTTGCGCCCTCTGCTGGAGAAACGTGTGCAGTTAAAGCAGCGCTTGATGGAGCTCAACCCGCGTGACTGCAGGGTTAAAACGCTCAAAGATCGGGCAACGGCGCTCAAGTGGCTGCTGGTGGTGTGCTTCGGGTATCTGGGCTATAAGAACGCACGCTTTGGTCAGATCGAATCGCACGAAGCAGTGACGACCTTGAACCGCGAATTGATGATGCAGGCTAAAGAGGTCGCCGAGGATATGGGTTTTGAGGTGCTTCATATGTACATCGATTGCCTGTTTGTGCGCAAGGATGGCTTACGAGAACAAAAGGACTTCTCTCCCCTATTGGAAGCGATCCAAGCCCAGATCGGAATTCCGATCGTTCTGGATGGAATCTACAAGTGGCTGGTTTTTCCGGCCTCGAAGCGGGATGGGCGTACGCCGGTGCCCAATCGCTACTTTGGAGCTTTTACGAACGGCGAGCTCAAATATCGAGGCGTTGCTCTGCGCCGGCACGATACCTGCCGGTTTGTTGCAGAGACACAGCTGGGGGTGTTGAAGATCCTTGCGCAAACTGATCATCCAGAAGAATTGGTTCCACAAGCATACAGGTACGTTGAGCGGCAAGTTCAAAGGTTGAAAGCGGGTAAGGTCCCTTTGGATGATCTGCGGGTCGCCAAGAAACTAAGCCGTGAACTGGAAGCTTATAGAACTCCCAGTCCTGCGTAGGGCTGCGCGTCAGATTCGGGAACAAGGCGGTGATGTGCGCGCCGGCTTGCGTGTACAGTTCTGGTACGTGTACAGTGGGGTCAAGGTGAGAGATGTAGATTCCCGAGAGATCGATGTCGGTAGATACCGCCGATTGATCGATCTGGCAGTAGAAGAGGTTCTTGAAAGCTGGCAATTAGGGCGTGAACAGTTTGAACAATATGAATTGCCGGCATTTTTACTACCCAAGATTCACCCTGAGAAAGCCTATTAAAACGGGGTCAGGTCAACCGCCAGGTTCCCAACTCCATTCCTATCTCTATAACCAAAAGCTGCTTCTGGCTTGCCCAGGGCAGCTTTTGGTTTTATTAAGATAAAGTGCATTGTCATAAGTCAAAACTGGGCCAGTTTTTAGACTAGCTCAGTCTGTGATCTACATCCAGCCTGATCAAGCTATACAAGGAGGACTAACTCTGCAGATTGTACAAATATTGGGGCAGGTCAGCGCTTGGCCCTATACAACCCAGCCGGAAGTGGTTAGCTTTTAGTAAATTGTTTGGTATTCTAGGGCTTCAGCGGTAAGCATGTAGGTATTTTATTCTTCTGATATGGGCAGATTGGGACAGATAACGTGGTATATGCTTAGAATCTAAAACAGTAGTAGAAAACAATTCCAACAAACATGCGCTTCTATACTGAATGCAATTTATCAATAGCAATACTCATCAATGACTAACCCGTCAGTACTCCTTAATTTCGCACAATCTCCATCATTATTCCAAATAGCAGATCCAGTGCTCCTATAATTGAAGCTGCACCATTCTCGATGTTCTTCATTTGTATAGATACGACAAATCTGTCCGGGTTCCATTATGAAACGGGGGAATATAAATTCGTGATGAGATTCATCGATTAATGACCAATCACGAAGTTGAATCGCTTCCGTACCGGTATTACGTATCTCGACATACTCGTCAGGTTCTTGACTGCCATTTACCCCATTATAGAAAACACCTGTTATTACAATATTGCCAGATGCAGTTTCGCCATCATCAAAATCCGCCGAAGGTGTATCAATATGATCAATACTTGTCTTCCCATCGACACTCGCATTAAGAGCACAGCGAAAGCCTAGGCTGTCATATGAACCTATTGGATAGAGGGGAATAAAACGATAGGAAACACGGACCATAGCTCCAGGGTTGGCCCATGAGCCACCTCTCACAACGCGAAATTCACCATCATCTGGACCTAGTGGATTGGAAGGAGGTGAAATAGCATAATACTCTTCATCGTACCAATCAGCCACCCATTCAATAACGTTACCAGTCATATCTAGCACGCCATAAGGGCTTTGACCGTCTTGATAACTACCCACTTCAATTGTATCGCCTATGCAGCCTTCCTCCCTGCCCCAATAGTTTGCAAGAGAACAATCAATTGAGTTTCCCCAAGGGTAGATAATTTTTTGCCGATTCTTTTCATCCCAACTGGCTGCCTTATCCCATTCCGCTTCGGTCGGCAATCTCTTGCCTGCCCATGCACAGTAGGCCTGTGCGTCATGCCATGAAACATAAATTACAGGGTAGTCATCAAATTCTGGGATCCCATAATAACTATCTCTACTATAAGATCTACTTGAACTCGGTGGCTCACACCTTCCGGCACCTACACATTTTGCGTACATAGCGTTTGTCACTTCGGTCTGGTCGATCCAGAATGCGTCTAAATAAACTGTGTGAATCGGTTTCTCATCATAAACTGCTTCATCGACGTTACTACCCATCTCAAACTCCCCGGCGGGAATGTAAAACATGGTTGTTCCATCTAAAGGGGAAACAAACATAGATCCAATATCAAGATCACTAAGTTCAATTGGTAGTATCGGAGTAGGTGTATTTCCAAGCTCTGTGGATGATTGGTCCTTCTCCTTATCTGGAGTAATAATTACCTTAGTGAGAGTATCAATAAGATCATCTCTTGATTCCCCGTTGTCATCATCACCCGCATCAAGAGCACAACGAAAGCCAAGGTGGTTAAGAGTCCAAGACGGATCAATAAAACTACGGAAGGTCGATTGCTGAAGGAAAGTCACATTGTGCCATGAACCGCCACGTTCTACTCGTAATTCACCCACATCTGGACCTGGTGGATTGGAAGATGGTGAAACAGCATAATATTCATTATCGTACCAATCTGCTACCCATTCCTCAACATTGCCAGCCATATCCAGCACCCCGTACGGGCTTTGGCCATTGTCATATGTGCCTACCTCCACCGTATCGCCAACACATCCATTATCATTACCCCAGTAGTTTGCAAGAGAACAATCAATTGAGTTGCCCCAAGGATATATATTTTTTTGTTGGGTCTCTTCATCCCAACTAGCTGCTTTCTCCCATTCCGTTTCTGTTGGTAACCTCCTGTCTGCCCATGTGCAGTAGGCTTGTGCATCATGCCATGAAACATTAATTACAGGGAAGTTATCAAATTCCGAGTTTTCATAATAATTATTTCGAGTTTTGGATTCATTCGAACTCGGTGGCTCGCACTCTCCAGCCTCTACGCATTTTGCATACATAGAATTGGTTACTTCAGTCTGATCTATCCAGAATGCATCCAGATAAACGGTGTGAACTGGTTCTTCATTCGTGAAACGAAATCGGTCGCATTCCTCAGGAAATTTCAGGCATTCCCTTAGCGCATCATCAGTATCACTTCCCATCTCAAAACTGCCGGCAGGTATATAAAGCATATTCATGCCATCTTTAGATGACTTTAATGTGGAACCAATTTCAAAATTTTCCGTGATGGAAATCTTAGTAGGCTGACATGCCCCAAAAAATAGTGTGAATCCGACTAATACACAAAAAACAAGAATATTTTCACTAACAAAGATTTGAAGCTTATACTTTTTTTGGTTTACTTTCATTGTTACTCCCCAACAGAATAGATTTTGCTAAATATGCTGGAAAGGGTAAATTACGTTTCTAAATGTTTTGTGCTACTTCTGTTGGACGAACCAACAAGGGTATCACTGCTCATCACATGCGCATCCTGGATCCTTATGACACTCCATGTCCAACGAAATGCAAGAATCTCCACACGGTTTGCTGTTTTCTCCGCAGATCCTGCAACAACCATCTGGTGTCACTTTTGGAGTCACTCTAACAATTGAGCATTCGCGTTCGTGTACCAGCCTTTCCTCATCGTCGTACAAATGTGCCGTATCCCCGGCATTATTCCAGACTGGCATTTTAGAGTTCCAATAAAGATTATCCTTTGTGTTCACCCCACCCCCTGTCCATATCGCCATACTGCTTTCCCCGGCGAATTCAAAATCTTCAAATACAAAACAATTCTTCTTTTGCGAGTCGCACAATTTCCACCCATCCATATCTACAGTCTGCCTGCCATGATTTTCCAAGGTTACCACTTCAGCCAGTGGATCATCTCCTTCGGGGTGACAAATTAAGCTGGTAATAACAATTTCATCACATGCTTTTTCTGTCGCAACCGCTGAAACCGCACCGGTCACGATTCCTATTACTGTAGATACGATGAACACCACCCACCAGATACCAAGCGGTTTATCTTTTGGCATTGGCTTCCTCATTAGAAAAGCAAAAATTTGAGGACTCAAGATAATCAATAACAGCGCATCTAGCATCCCCGAAATCCCAGTTACAAGATTTAGCAATAATCGATGTACATCACAAAGCGCAAACATAAGTTTCCCTTCCCACAAACAGCAAATGTTCCTCATTTTCATTCTACAACATTTAAAAATTAATTCAACAAATTATTGAGATGGTTCATAAACAGCTAGAAATTAGTTGACACATTTTTGTACCTTGAAAAAAGAATAGGTAAGCGTTCAAGCCAAAGATAGTTCAGCAAACAGGTTGTCAAAAGCGCCAGCAA
>JASFRG010000225.1:0-6723 GCA_050115035.1 Anaerolineales bacterium
TGTGCAGTTCTAAACCTTTGTGTAGTTCTCAATCAAATTAACCGCCATATATGGTGGTTTGAAGAAATTTCTAACCATATTTAAGCCTGAATAGATACCAAATATTAAACAACCTTCCAGCGCAGCGGCTCGCCATTCAACGCTGCCAGCACTTCATTGGCGATATCTTCTGCCGCACGGGACTGTGCTTCGGCGGTCTGTGCGCCGATATGCGGAGTGGCAATCACTTTTGGATGTTTGACCAGTTCGCTTGCCCCAGGCGGTTCACTGGCAAAGACATCTAAGGCCGCGCCAGCCACCTGGCCGGATTCCAGCGCCGCTAATAATGCGGTTTCATGAATAATGCCACCCCGCGCCGCACATAGGATACGTACACCGCGCTTCATGCGCGCGAAAGCCTGCTCGTCGATCATCGAGCGAGTCTCGTCTGTGAGCGGCAAATGCAGCGAGATGTAATCAGAGCGGGTATACAGATCGTCCAAACCGACGGGTTCCGCACCACGCTGGCGAATCTCATCCCTGTGAACCAATGGATCATATCCCAGGATGTGCATCCCTAAGATGGAGGCGCGCATCCCCACTTCCGAACCGATGCGACCCATACCAATAATGCCGAGGTTCTTAGCGTGTAATTCCGAACCCTTTAACTGCTTTTTGAGCCAATCACCGTTTTTCATTCCGGCATCTGCGCGCGGGATCTCACGCGCCAGCGCCAGCATCAGACCCAGAGTCAATTCAGCCACCGCCAGCGAAGTGGACGTGGGCGCATTGACCACCGTCACGCCGTGAGATTTGGCGGCGGCAAGATCAATACTGTCCACACCCACGCCAGCGCGCCCAATGACTTTAAGGCGATTAGCAGCTTCGAAAACCTGCTCAGTGACCTTGGTGCGGCTGCGCACGATCATAGCGTCGTAGTTCTCGATAATCTGTAATAATTCTTCAGAGGAAATCCCGGTACGGTCATCCAGATCGGTTGAGGAACGCAAGATGGCCTGTCCGCTCTCATCCAGGCCATCTGTAACAAGTACATTATATTCAGGCATGTTTCAATTCTACCCGAATTTTTTTCGTGAAACACCCTTCTCAAGAAGGATTTTCGATTTCATCAATGATGCGCAGGCAAGCATCATCCGTCTCGTTGGGTTCGTATGCTGTGGCAAACCACATATCCAAAATCTCTTTGACCATCACTTCGGAGGTCTTCCGCATCGACATACAAAGCACATTGGCATTGTTCCACAGACGCGCGCCACGCGCGGTTTCGGCGTCAGCGCATAGGGCGGCGCGGATGCCCTTGAACTTGTTGGCAGCCATACTGACGCCGGTCCCCGTCCAACAGAAGAGGATGCCTTCGTCGGCCTCAGCAGATTGAACGTCAAGAGCAACGCGACGCGCTACGTCTGGCCAAGGCTGTGTTTCATTCTTTTCCGGCCCATACCAACTGAGTTCGTGTCCTTTTTCCTTGAGATAATCTATGGCAATTTCGACAACATGCAGACGTTCGTCGGCGCCAATGGAAATTTTCACTTATTCGTACCTCAACGCTTCCACCGGTTCGAGATTAGCCGCACGGCTGGCAGGATAAATTCCGAAGAACAGACCGACTGCTGCCGAGAAAAGCGTGGCCAACAAGATTGCGTCCGTGCCGACTACAGGGGTAAAGTCGGTGTTGGTGGCAGCAGCAACCTGACCAACAATGTAGGCGATAAACCATCCGAAAAGTATGCCGACAATCCCACCGATCAGGCTGAGTAGGGAAGATTCGGTCAGGAACTGGATCAAGATATCGCGCTTGCGTGCGCCCAGCGCCTTGCGCAGTCCGATCTCACGCGTGCGCTCAGTGACCGAGACCAGCATGATGTTCATGATACCAATACCGCCCACCAACAGAGAGATGCCCGCAATACCACCCAGGAAGATGGTCAGGATACCGGTAATCGACTCGAAGGTAGTCAGCAGATCCCGTTGCGAGAAGACCGTGAAATCATCAGCGCCGATGGGGGTGCGGTGGCGTGTGCGCAGAATTTGCGATATTTCCTCCGTAGCCTGATCAACAGAGTCAGCATCCACTACCTGAACCAGGATCATGTCCACGCGATCATTCGAACTGCGGCGGATCAAGCGCGTTTGGGCTGTGCTGAACGGTACCATTACCAAGTCATCCTGACTGCCAAACGTGCCGCCACCTTTCGACTCGAGCACACCTAACACACGGAAGGGCTGACCTTCTATGCGGACCGTCTCTCCGGTAACCCCTTCATGACGTCCAAACAAATTGTCAGCCACGTCCGGTCCAAGCAGCACCACAGAAGCACGCCCCAGGATATGTTCCTCGTTTATAAAATCCCCTTCTGTAAGAGCATAATTGCGCACTGGGAAATAATCCGGTGTCACGCCTAAAATTTGCGTGTTGGTGCGTTCTCCACCAAACGTCACTTCTCCATTGCCCTGCAAAGCTGGCGCAACCGCCTGCACGGAGGGCGCCTGGAACGGATCGCCGATGGCCTGCGCATCACCCAGTGTGAGGGGTTTTGGGTTACGAACCTCATCACTGAAGTCACCACGAAAAACGAACAACAGATTTGTACCGATACCGCTGATCGAACCCGTGATGGAGGCTTCCGCGCCCCGCCCGACAGACAACATGGCGATCACTGCTGCGACACCGATCACGATTCCCAACACGGTCAAGCCAGAACGCATCTTGTTACCGTTCAGACTTTCCAGGGCTTCAAAAATGGTCTGGGCAAGGTTCATGACTCGCTCCCTTCCCCCGGCTCTTGCCTGGCTTCAGCCTGTCTCCACTTAGCGGCTTCGGTCTCGAGTTTAGGCTTACTCCCGTTGGGACCCTCATCCAGATGACCATCCATCAGTCTGATAACACGTTCAGTTTGTTCGGCAATGGTGGGATCGTGGGTCACAATGATGAGAGTCGTTCCACGTTCTTTGTTGAGCGAAAGAAGCAAGTCCATGATCTCCTGACCGACCTTGGAGTCCAGGTTGCCTGTCGGTTCATCCGCCATGATGATGGAGGGGTCATTGATAATGGCACGCGCCACCGCCACCCGCTGCTGCTGACCGCCGGAGAGCTCTGTTGGGCGGTGATGGACACGGTCGCCCAGGCCGACAGCCTCCAGGGTTTGCCGGGCAAGATCCCGTCGTCCGCTGGTCACACCGGCGTAGCGCAGAGGTAATTCTACGTTTGCCAGGGAGGAGACGCGCGAGAGCAGGTTAAAACTTTGGAAAACGAAACCAACTTTTTTATTACGGATAACAGCCAATTGATCATCTGTCAGGGTGGAAACCAATTCGCTATCCAGATAGTATTCGCCTGATGTGGGTCGATCCAGGCAGCCAAGCATATTCATTAGCGTTGATTTGCCCGAACCAGAGGGCCCCATAATGGATACCACCTCACCGCGCTCAATATTGAATGAGACACCGCGCAAGGCATGGACCTCCACCTCACCCATCTTATATACTTTTTTAATATCGTGTACTTCAATTACATTATCCATAACAGCCTACTGTGCAAAGGGCGGCCCACCTCCCTGAAGCTCCAATGGTGGATTCAGGATAACTTCATCACCTTCATTCAGGTTGCCTCCCACCACCACGCTCATGGTATCAGCTGAAGCTCCCAGACGAATTTCGACCTTTTGGGGCATACCGTTTTCATCGCTGATATACACCACACGGTCGCCGTCCACCAGGCGGACTGCCCGATTGGGCACCAATATGGCATCATTGATCTCCCTGACCACAATGTTAACCGCTGCAGTCATACCAGGCTTGACGAGTTCATCTGCATCTGTCAATTCAACTGTGACCGTAAAGTTCACCACACCGTTGACAACAGTACCAGCCTGAGAAACCTTGATCACCTGACCCTGATATTCCTGGCCCAGGATGGCATCGAACGTCAGTGATACGGTTTGTCCAACCGTAACGCTATTTATATCAACTTCTGAAAGTTCTACATCTACCTGCAAGCTGCTCAAATCATCTATACGGAAGGCGGCCGTCCCGGCGGAAACTTGGTCGCCAGGGAGTGGGAATGCCTCAGTAACGGTGCCAGCGAAGGGCGCAGTCAGATGCGCCAGATCCAGAGTAGCCTGAGCCGCATCCACGCGCGCTTGCGCTGCCGCCAGGTCGTCTTTGTTGGGTCCTTCTGCCAGGCGTTCGTATGCGCGTTTGGCGTCCTCATACTGGGCTTCTTTTAGATCGAGGTCAGCGTCCGCTTTAGCTTTCTCTTCCTCGGTAGCAGGAGCCTTATAGTTTTTAGTCTTAGGAACATCTACAATGCCATAAGGGGTAACTTGCTTGACAATGTCGACTCGCGTCTTGCGAATCGGATAGTTCAGATATTCGCGATAATCATAGGCTTTTTCATAAGCATCTTCCGCCGAGCGTAACGCGATCCAGGCCTGCGCACGGGCTGTATCAGAATCAAGCACATCTTCAAGAGCCTGTTGTGCAGATATCAAATCGGCCTCGGCCATGATGAGGTTTTGCGGCAAGGAAGTCTTCTCCAGGGAAGCAAGTTCTTCCCCAGATTGGATTTCATCGCCGATATCAACATAGACATTATCGACCGAACCAGTCGTTTGCCAGACCAAAGTAGCTGTCTGCCGCGCACGGACAGTTCCCGTAGCCCCAACAGTAGCCGTCAAATTTCCACGTTCAATCGTGGTTGTCTGAAAAATACTGGCTTGTTCCCCTCCACCCGGACGAAAAACCAGAAACAGCACCACAGCGATTAAAATCACTGCTATTGAAATGGAAAGAATTTTTCTTTTCTTGATGAAATTGATCATTAACGTTACCTCCACAGAGACTTTCTCTGCCAACGTAAAATTTTACCTTACAATGATTAGAAGTTTATAATACAGGTCCAACATTTATATACGAATCTTACACAACTGAAAATGTGACAATTGTCGTCCACTTTGATGACATCCGAGCCTGCCTGTATGTTATAAGTTTAGGTATCATCGCGACTACACTTTTAGTGATATTTTTTGGAGGCTTGGAATGCAGGCTGTACCCAGTGAGTTCCTTGATATTAATCGTAAGGAACGTGTCAACAAACCTTTCTTCGATCTCAACTTACGTACCCCTGACGAGCGCACCTGCGATTTTGAGGGCGTTGTAATCGAATTTACGCCTGAAGAAGCGATGGTGCAGGCTGCACGCTGTATCCATTGTCCAGACCCGGCTCCCTGTATGGTGGCCTGCCCGGTACACAATGACATCCCCTCCGCTATGTGGCTAATCGAGCAGGGTAGATTCGCAGAAGCGGCCAACCTGTACCACCAGACCAGTTCACTTCCTGAAATCTGCGGGCGAGTCTGCCCACACGAAGTACTTTGTCAGGGTTCCTGTGTACTCAATAAACATGAGGAACCTGTTTTATGTGGGGAACTGGAAACATTCACGGTTGATTTCAAACGTCGCACCGAAGGGCGCATCATTCCGCTTGCCACACCCAGCGGCAAGAAGGTAGCCATCATTGGCGCCGGTCCCGCCGGATTGGGTTGCGCAGATCAGCTGGTCCAGATGGGTCACAAGGTAACCGTATTTGAGTCCAAACCTGCACCGGGTGGTCTGCTGGTTTATGGTATTCCCAACTTCAAACTTCCCAAAGATGTCTGGTTTGAAAAATGGGGCGAGTTCGAGCGCGCCGGGGTCGAGTTCGTTCCCAATACCTACATCGGCAAAGACACAACCATCGACAATCTGCTCGACAAAGAGGGTTTTGATGCAGTTTTCATCGGGGTTGGTTCTGAGATCGATGCAAAAATGGAAGACACCCCCGGAACGGACCTGCCAGGCGTCTACGAAGCCACGGATTTCCTGATCCGCGGCAATGTTGATTCTGACATGCTTCCATCCGATATGCTGGAACCGCTCGAAGTTGGGGACCGCGTTGTAGTTATCGGCGGTGGAGATACCGCTTCCGATTGTCTGCGTACCGCCTTACGTTTGGGCTCCGAAGAAGTAACCTGCCTGTACCGGCGTACTGAAAACGAAATGCCAGGCGGCAAAAAAGACCGCCAGATGGCCAGGGATGAAGGCGCGAAATATCGCTTCCTGACCCAGCCAGTAAAATTCATCGCCGGTGAAGATGGGAACCTGGCTGCCGTAGAATGCATCGAGATGAAATTGGGTGAACCAGATGAAAATGGCCGTCGTCGACCCGTACCGGTGGAAAACTCAAACTTCAGCGTGGCCTGCGACACGGCCATCCTTGCACTTGGCTACTGGCCCGATCCTATCCTGGGCAAAACCACACCTGAACTGGAAACCCACAATTGGGGTCTGATCAAAACGTTCGATCCTGAAACCGGACAGACCAGCCGTGAAGGCGTCTTCTCTGCAGGCGACTGCGTGACCGGCCCAGACCTAGTCGTAACCGCTATGCGCGGCGGACGCAAAGCCGCCAGAGCAATTGACGAGTATTTGAAAAACAATTAACAATTCCCCACCGTTGAGGGCAGCGGTGTCTAGCCCCGGAGCAAATACCGCTCCGGGGCGCCTTTTTTTGACGGGAGTAATGCAAAACACTTTGGCTGAGTAAACTACTATCGACTCAAAGTCGATAGCTTTGAATGTCGAATGAAATTCGACTAAAGATCCTCCACACTAAAATCCTGCTCTTCATCTTCTGGAGCTATCTGCGATTGTTTCTCGATGTACTCTGCTATGTTCTCATCCGTC
>JASFRG010000226.1:0-6690 GCA_050115035.1 Anaerolineales bacterium
CACTGCCCATTTGTGGGTGCTGATCTCGCGCCTGTTCTTGCTCGCCTTGCGTCTGACTCATCCTTTGCTTTTTCGCCAAGTTGGTTTTCTGCACCGCTGGGGATTTTATAAAACCCTTGCTGACAAGCGGAACTTCATCTATAATAGAACAAATGTTTTATTTTCAGCAAAGGAGAAAATATGATGGATTTCCAATGTGAGATCAGAGAACAGGTTGCCCAACCAACACTATCGATTCGAACGCGTACGCCCATTGGTGAACTCCCCAAGCTGCTGGGCGAATCCTATGACAAAATCGCTGGGTATCTAGCTGAATTGGGTGAAGAGCCGGCCGGCGTGCCTTTTGCCGCCTATTACAATATGGACATGCAGAATTTGGATGTGGAAATCGGTTTCCCGGTGGCAAGGTCCCTGGATGGCAAAGGTGACATCCAGGCCAGCCAGGTGCCAGGCGGAAAATTGGGATATGCGCTGCATACCGGGCGGTATGGAGGTATCGCCCCGGCGTATGATGCTCTGACACAGTTCGTCCAGGAGCAGGGATATGAATCGACCGGGATATCTTACGAGTTCTATTTGAATGACCCTGAAGAAACCACACAGGAGAAACTTCAGACCCAGATCATCTTTCCGCTCAAATAATGAAAAGTGCATCGCGGAAATTTCCGCGATGCACTTTTCACATCAATGTTCGACATTCAACCTATATCAACTTACTCACAATTGCCAGTAAAATCCCGCCTGCCATCACCGAACCTAACTGACCAGCAGTATTCGCGCCCATGGCATGCATCAGGATGAAGTTATCGAAATCCTCGTCCTGGGCGACCCTGGCTGCTAACCGACCGGCCATTGGGAAGGCAGAGATACCCGCCGCTCCGATCAATGGATTGATCTTGCCACCGCTAAAGAAGGACATCAATTTCCCGAACAACAACCCTGCGACAGTGTCCAGTGCAAAGGCCAGCAGACCTAGCAACATGATCTTGCCCGTATCCCAGTTCAGGAAGGCCTCGGCGGTCATGGTTGCGCCAACCACCAAGCCTAAGAAGAGTGTGGCGATATTGATGATCTCATTCTCAGCCGCTTTGCTCAACCGCTCGACCACACCGCTGACTTTGAGCAGGTTGCCGAGCATTAGCATTGATATCAATGGCGTTGCTTCTGGTACCAGCAAACCCACCACGACTGTAAGCGCAATTGGGAAGATGATCAGCGTGCGCTGAGAGATCGGTTTGGGCGCATAGTCCATGCGGATCATGCGTTCTTTTTTGGTGGTCAGTAATTTCATCAATGGCGGCTGGATAATGGGGATCAGACTCATGTACGAGTAAGCCGCCACCGCGATAGGAGCAAGCAACTCAGGTGCCAATTTGGTTGCCACGAAAATGGATGTTGGCCCATCGATTGCCCCGATCACACCGATAGAGGCAGCCTGGTTAAGTGGGAAGCCCAGCAGGATTGCCAGGATCAGCGTGCCGAAAATGCCGAACTGTCCGGCCGCACCCAACAACACCATTCTGGGTTGGGCTAACAATGGGCTGAAATCGATCATCGCACCCACTCCAATGAAAATCAGCAGGGGGAAGAGTTCGGTGGAAATTCCGGCTTTGTAGAGCACATTCATCATCCCGGAGATGGCAGTAGCGTTTTCATTAGCGGTCATACCTGATAGGGGTATGTTAGCTAAGATACAACCAAAACCAATTGGTAGCAGCAAAACAGGTTCATATTCTTTAGAAATAGCCAGATAGATCAATACCGCGCCAATAGCGATCATTATGGCGTTACCGAGGCTGAAATTTGCCAGTCCTTTGATAAGTTCGGGGAGGAGGTCGGTCAGGTTCATAGCCTATTCCTTACGTTTTACGCTTCACGTTTTTCGCACTCCGCAATTCGTAAATCGTAATTCACTCCTCAAACTCAACCAGCGTCTGCTTATGCTTTACCGATTGTCCGGGGCTAATGAGCACATTCGCTACAGTCCCGGTTCGGTCGGCACGGATGGTGTTCTTCATCTTCATCGCTTCGATCACGCACACAGGCTGGCCCGCTTCCACCTGCGCGCTGGGTAAAACAAAAATTTCGGTCACGGTGCCCGGTAAGGGGGACAGCAATGCTTTGCCGGTAATGGTTTGAGGAGCGGCTGCGGTTAATTCGACGGGGGCAGGCTTGGTTCTCGTGGGAGACTCGGACGCAGGTGATAGTCCAAGTTCAGTCTCGGGCTGGATTTCGAATGTCTCGCCATCTACGACTGCCACAATCGGACGTTTGTTGATATCCTGAATGCTTACCTCATAGGTTTGACCGTCGATTTTGACACTGACCTTCATAGTTTCCGATTTCCTTTTTGGTACATCTGGCGGGTGCGCATACCCAATTGCCAGGCGCTGATCAGAGCCGTATTTGGCATGGGAAAGTGACCGATGCGGTTTTGCGCCTGTTCGGCCAACGCCACCGCAACAGCAGCAGCAGCGACCCTGGCTTTTTTCTCGCGCGATTCATTCTGGACTTTTAGGCTGGTTTCCCTTTCGGCGAGGATTCGTGTCATCAGGGACATCAGCCCCCATAACAGAATGATCGCGCCGAAGACCAGACTCATTCCGATCAGGGTAATCCAAAGGGATGTGGTGAGTGCACTCATGTACTCTCCATACGTTTTATCCAGTGCGTAAATCGTAATTCGTAAATCGTAGATTAAACCGGAATATTCCCATGCTTGCGAGGCGGGGCAGGCGAATACTTATCGCGCAGGGCACCCAGCGCGGCAATGATCTTGGGACGCGATTCGCGCGGTTCGATGATCTCGTCGATGTAGCCTGCGCCTGCGGCGTAATAGGGATTGTTGAATTTCTCGCGGTATTCGTCGGCCAGGCGTTTACGCTCAGCAGCGGGATTTTGCGCGGATGCGATCTGTTTCCTGAACAGAATGTTGGCCGCGCCTTCAGCGCCCAGTACAGCGATTTCAGCGCTGGGCCAGGCATAGGTCACGTCGGTGCCAAGATACTTGCTGGACATAACCACATACGCGCCGCCGTATGCCTTGCGGGTGATAACGGTCACTTTGGGCACAGTGGCTTCGGAATACGCATAAAGCAGCTTTGCGCCGTGGCGGATGATGCCGCCGTGTTCCTGAGCGATACCGGGTAGGAAGCCAGGTGAGTCGACGAAGGTGATCAACGGCACGTTGAAGCAATCGCACATGCGTACGAAACGGGTCATCTTGTCGGAGGCATCGATATCGATCACGCCCGCGATGCGGGAAGGCTCCTGCGCCACAATGCCAACGCTGTGCCCACCAATACGCGCCAACCCAACGATAGCGTTCTGCGCCCAATCCGGTTGGATTTCAAGAAAAGTGTCCTTATCTACGATACAGCGGATGACATCGTGCATGGAATATGGTTCTGTGGGTTCGAGTGGCACGATGTAATTCAGTTCATCGTCCATACGTAATGGATCGTCAGTGGGCGGGACAAATGTTGGGTTCTCGACATTGTTTGATGGCAGATATGATAACGCTCTGCGTGCCAACGCCAGCGCATCAGACTCGGATTTGGCTGCTAGATGCGCCACGCCGCTGACCGACATGTGGATGTCCGTGCCGCCCAGCGATTCGGAATCGATCTCTTCCCCCGTCACGGCTTTGATGACTTCCGGCCCGGTCAGGAACATAAAAGAATGATTCTCGACCATAATGACCAGATCCTGCAGGGCAGGGGAGTAAGCCGCGCCGCCTGCGCAGGGGCCGAGCATGATGCTGATTTGCGGAATCACGCCCGAGAATTGTGCGTTGCGCCGGAAGATCTCTGCATACCCCCCTAACGCGCGCACGCCTTCCTGGATGCGTGCACCGCCTGAATCGAGCAGCCCAATGCAGGGTGCACCATTGCGCAGCGCCAGGTCCATAACACGGCAGATCTTACGTGATTGCATCTCGCTCAGAGTACCACCATAGATGGTGAAATCCTGAGCATAAACGTACACGGTGCGACCGTCAATCTGTCCGTAGCCGGTGATGACGCCATCACCCAGGTATTTCTCTTTTGCCAGGCCAAGCTCATCGTCGGGACTGGTGATGAACGGTTCCAGTTCGTTGAACGTGCCCGTGTCGAGCAGGGACTTGATGCGCTCGCGAGCAGTAAGTTTTCCCTTGGCTTTTTGTTTTTTGATGCGTTCCTCACCTCCGCCTGTCAGGGCTTTAGCGCGCATCTGTCGTAGTTCTAGGATTCGAGGGTCTTCGGGCATGCATACCTTCTTTTTTTGTGAAATTACTCACAAGATAACTTAAGTATAGCATTCCTTGTCAGGCATTCCAGTGATAGGCGTCAGGGTGAAAGGGTGCTTTTTGATATGTCGTTATAAACCCTGCTTTTTTTCGATTTTAGGCGAAGGGATGAAAATGCACGTTTTATATTTCTCTAGAATCTGATTCTTTAAACATAAAAAGACCAACAACAATAATGTGAAGTTATTTTCTGTCCAACGGAGTCGATTTGCTATGATAGGAGAAAACAAATCGAAAGCTGAAGGAACAGATGAGCAAATTAAAAAATGAATATCGAGATCTAGCCAGCCCAAAACGAATGCAAGAATTTCTCAATGGACAAGGGATACTCGCCAAAAGGCAAGAAATAGCGGAACAATTCAACTACGATTGGCATGCGCGCAAATTGAGCTTTGAGCAGCATTTTCGTGGGCTGGTCTTGATGCAAGTGACAGCCTATCGCAGTACCCGGGATCATCAATATGCGGCTGAAAATGATGTTTTGTTTCATGCCAATGGTGCGGGTGTGCAGATCAGCGTATCTGGATTGGCCCAGGCGAACCGCAACCGACCCTTAGAACCATTCCTGGCCATGATGCAGACCGTCATGACCGCAGTCGAAAATCTGCCTGCTCGCAAGTTGCGTGTTTTGGACAAGCGCACCTGGCAAGGGATCGTCGGCTTGTTGCATCGCACGGAGTTATTCGATGCCACCACATTGAAATTACCTCCCAAACTGAGCAAATGGGCGCCTGGTAAACATGAAGGCATGGCAGGCATGAAAATGCAACTGTGTATCGATGGCGAGCGCGGTGACTTCAAAAGGATCCTGTTTACGCCCGAACCAGGCAATGATTCACCCTACTTCGAAGCCATGCTGGGAGATTTAGCTGAACAGGAAGGGCAGATCTACATCTTTGATGCCGGTTATTGGAAGATCGACACGTACCACGACATTGTTGAAAGTGGCAATGACTTTGTCACCAAGCGGGCGGGTAAGATCAAACCACGCCTCGTCAAAGAACTTCCGCTTCCAAGGGCAGATCAACTTTCCAGTGGCTACGAAGTCTTACAAGATGCTCTGGTTCATCTCGGGGATCGCCAGGATCGTCTTTTCCGTATGCTGCGCGTTCGCCAAACCAACGGCCAGGAAATCACCTTGCTCACCAGCTTGATCAACCTGTCTGCAGACCAGATCTGCTTGCTGTATCGCTACCGTTGGACCATCGAGATCGTCTTCCGCTGGCTGCGCCAAACTCTGGAGCTAGAGCATCTCACTTCGCACGACCCAGTCGGGATTCTGCGCCAAATCTTGTCCGCCTTGATCGTTTGGGGCTTGCTCGTTATTGCCAATCAAGACTCCGGCAAACTCAGCCCAAAACAGCTTTGGCGACAACTTCAAGCAGATATTCATCAGGCCGTTTTCGAGTATGGCTATTGTCTCGGTTTTCAAGGTGCTATCAGTAGTGTACTTTCTTAATAACTTCACACTAATGGACCAACAATAAATGCCGGTCTTCGTTGTTTCTATTGTTTTATAGCCTTACACAGCGACAGGGGTAGCCAATCTCAATTCGTTCTTGACGTTCATGACACCGGCTGTATACAAAGCTATATCTTCAGCCTGGGTGCGGGCAATTGTAGTTGTTACATCACCCATCAATGTTACGATACCTCTATCAACTTTGACAGATATATCCTCGGCGTCAATATAGTAATTCCTGTCCATTGCTTTTTCGATATCTTCAGCAATATCCTGATCCACAATGCTTGTTGTAGGCACAATGGTCAGATGGTTTTCAACAGAGATGACCCCGAAATTTCGATAAACAGTCTGTTCAGCTTCCCATTTCTTCCATAAGCTGTCTACTGTTCCGGTCAGTGTGACGATACCCTCAGACACACTTACTTCTGTCTTGGTGCTGTCAATGTCTTCATTCCAAAGCAAAGTGTTTTCAGCCTGGGATTTGATCTGCATGTCCGTCGGTAAATTCATCTCGGCTTCATAGATTACCCGCAGATCGTTGTTTACGTCTGTTACCCCTTCGATCATCCAGGTATCAGAAGCAGCGGAATAGCGGGCATTGGATGTGTTAACAAAACCGCTTAAAGTAACTACTCCGTCAAGTACTGCTACTTTGATATCAGCTGCATTGACACGGCTGTCCCAATAAAGCTGATCAACAATATCTCTCTTAATATTCTCATCTATGCGTGGCATTTTGCTCTCCTTTCTCAGTCATATACCACCCAGTGACTGCGTCGAGTTATATTAAAGTCTTACATTATTTATGCTATCAGGATATGGATAAAGTTACTATATATGACTCCACTGCAAAAAGGGTCAGCGACCCTCCTCAAAATGGTGAGAATTTAATATAATAGGCACATGTTCCGAAAAAACACGAAACACCAACAACCGG
>JASFRG010000227.1:0-6595 GCA_050115035.1 Anaerolineales bacterium
GTTAGCGCCAGAAATGGGATAAGAGTTTTGGTTTTCATGAGATATCTCCTTTTGGGTTATTATTAACGATGGGTACAGTTTATAGTTTTATGCAGCCTTTGTCCCCTATCGGAAGATAGGTTGTGGAGGTAGGTTAAATAAAAAAGAGCCGTAATAAACGGCTCATAGTGATATAGATGAGAATTTAGAAACCTAATTCATTCGCCCGGGCGATGGCCTGGGAACGGTTGCTGACCCCCAGCTTTTGCAGGATGTTATGGACGTGCCATTTGGCCGTCCCCACACTGATGACCAGCTCGTCAGCAATTTCCCGGTTAGTTTTGCCCGCCACGATCAGACCCAACACCCGTAGTTCCTGCTCGCTGAGCGGATCAGGCAACTGGTCCAGGGGCGATTTCCCGGATTCAGCCTGGAGACTGCTCAGGATAGCATCCACAAGTTCGGGGGCGGTCTGACGCGCTTTTGGCAGCAGGTCGAGAAGCGCTTCTCCCTCATCCAAAAAGATGCGGATAAAGCCTTCGGGCGCAGCCAATCCCAGCGCCTGGGACAGCCAGTCCACGGCGCTGGGAATGTCATTTTCAGCGCGATGGAACAACGCCATCAAAATCATGGCTTCCATGCCGGTTCGGAACCGACCTTGATCCTGCTCCCGTCCAATCAACGGTTCCAGGATGGACGGTATGCTCACACGTTTCCCCGTATTCAGCAGGACGCGGACGAGGGTCAGTTCCTCGAATTCATTGAGTTGCCCGGAACGAACGGTCTGGTACTCCGCTGCCCATTGTGCCGCTGCCTGCACCTGGCCGGTATAAAGCTGCAAACGCGCGATGTAAGCAGAGGCGAGCATGGACATGCGTTCGACGCCGTAGCTTTGTATTATTTTGTTTACTTCTTGAATCGCATCGACAGCACCGGTCTCATCGCCCTGATACAGACGCAGTCGGGCGAGAAATGACGAACCCAAAATAACATCATCCATCAAGCCACCCCGGCGGGACAATGCAATGCCATTCTCGAGGAAGCGTTCGGCGGCGGTGAGATCATTTCGTTCGAGGGCAATGCTGCCTAGAATAGACTCTGCCAGACCAAGAGGCGGCAAGCGTTTCCCCTCTGCAATTTGAATTGCCTGTTTACAGTCTTGCTCTGCCAAATGCAATTTTCCCCGGTTGATCTGCACCTGTGCAGCGGCACAAAGCGCATGAATAACCAGGAAAAGCACGCCAGCAAATTGCGCCTCTTGACTCGATTTTACGTAATTCTGTACAGCAAGCTCAGTTTGACCGGATAGTTCGTACGCCAGTCCCAAACTGAAAAATCCGCGCGCCTGTAGTAAATGCTCATCCTCCGGCAAACGCTCCTGGGCGAAAGTGATTTTCTCAAAGGCTTCTTGCGAATCCCCATGCACGGAAGCAATTGCGCCCTGGTACAGCGATGCCTGCGCCAGCATTTGCTCTTTTTCAGGGGAGGCAGGTAAGGAAGTAAGCGTTTGCTCGGCTTGAGAAATCTTGTTTTCAGCGAGTTCGAAGCGTCCTAAGAGGTAGAGAATGCGGGAGGCGTTCAGGCTCAATTCAGGTCTGTCCTGAAAGGCTTGTGCTGGAAGAGCTTCCAACCAGGATGAGTATAGAGCGAGATTGCCGCCCGACCAAACGGCATCCTTTCTCAACGTGCGATCGATGACATCCGCTAAAAATTCAGCATCGGTGCTCGCGATGGCATATTGAACAGCTTCAGCGGTAAAATTATTCTCCTCATTCCATCCTGCGGCCTTTTTATACAGTTCTTCCGCCTCGGTTCGGGTAAGCTCTGTACGCAAATAATCGGCAAAAAGGTGATGATAACGGTACCAGACGCGTTCATCATCCAGCGGGATAATGAATAGATTGGCCTGTTCAAGCTTTGAGAGCGTATTCTGGCTATCAGGGTGTCCTGTGAGCGCCTCGCACATTTCAGCGTTGAAACGATCTAAAATGGAAGTCTGGATGAGAAAACTTCGAATCTCATCATCCTGTTGGCGAAGAACTTCTTCCGCCAGATAATCCAACACATAACGGTGGCTGCCACGGAATGTCTCTACAAAGTTTTGTGGATCTGGCAGGTTTTTGAGCGCCAACGCTGCGAGCTGCAAGCCAACTGCCCATCCCTCCGTGCGCATTTCCAGTGATTGGATATCTTCCTCTTCCAACATGAGTTGCATGGATTGATTGAAGAAATGACCGGCTTCATCTTCTGTGAAGCGCAGATCATAAGCGCGTATTTCGACCATTTGCCCGCGCGCACGCAGACGTGCCAGGGGCAGCGGGGGATCTGAGCGTGTGGTGATGACCAGGTGTGCCTGATGGGGTTGACGCTCAAGAAAATATTCCAGCATCTCGTGAATAAGCGGGTTGGTGATGATATGGTAATCATCAAGAACGAGGATGATCGGCTCTTCAAGGCGGGCAAGGGCGTTGATGACCTCGTCCAATATGTTTTCAAAGGGCGGGAGTTGTGGTGCGTCCAAGAGCTCCAGAATGTCTTCCAGCACAAAGTCACTGATCCGATTCCAGGCGGTTGCCCAGTAGGACAGGAAGCGTGCTGGCTCATTGTCGCTTTTTTCGAGGGATAGCCAGATATTCCGCGTTGATTCCGAAAAAGAATGGAGCCAACTGGTTATTAAAGTAGTTTTTCCGTAACCAGCAGGTGCGGCGACCAACGTCAATTTACGCTGTTCTTTCAAACCGGTTTGCAGTTGATCCAAAAGCCGTGGGCGTATGACGCCATCGGGACGCCAGAGGGGCGTATGGAATTTTGTTTCGAGGAGACGATCAGGCATTCATTCAAGATAATCTGAATGGGTGATTTTTGCAAGACAAAACCGGAGTTTTATAAAACTGATGATATTTGTCAATGGCAGACTATTCTTCGGTTTGATCCGTCTTAACACTTTTTCGCGAAAATCCCAACCAGATCAAGCCACCGAGCACAATAGCAGTGACTCCTAGCACAAGTCCTAAGCCCATTCGAGGAGTGGGTTTTGCCTCGATGATGGATGGCGTTTCCGTTGGCGCGGGTTGCGTCATAGAGGGAGAAGGAGAGACCGCAACCGATGAGGGAGTGATAGTCGGCGTTGGGGTCGAAGTGACGGGCGGGGTCACGCGCAGGAGCAGTTTTTGTTCCGGGCGGATGACCGAAGAATTATTCAGCCCGTTCCAGGCCATCAGGTCTTCCAGTGGAACACTATACAGGCCAGCAATCCATGAGAGTGTCTCGCCGCTCTGGACCGTATGGTAGTAGTTGCCGTCTGCTTCTGGGGTGAGTTTCTGGATGGGGCTCAACGTTGCGCTCGGGGTGATATTGCCGGGGGAAATCACAAGTTTCTGCCCAATTTGTAAGGGCCAATCCGCCTGGAGACCGTTCAATGCCAGGATTCGATCTACGCTGACACTATAAGCCTCAGCGATCGTGATCAGAGCTTGATACGGCTGGACCTCATGGATAATTTTGCCATCCGCATCCGGTTTTTGGGGCACGATCATGCCATAGGGTGTCGGCGTGGCATAGCCTTCCGTATCCTTGCCAGGGATAAATAAGCGCTGCCCGGCCTGCAGGGGTGTAGTTCGTAAAACGTTGTTCCAGACCTCCAGATCGTGGATGGTGATCTGATAAGCGATTGCAATCGACCAGAAGGATTGTCCTGCCTGGACCTCGTGATAGACCTTGCCGTCTGCATCCGGTGTGGCGATCTTGACCGGTATGATCAGTTGCGATACCGGATTCGGCACTTCGCCAGGTTGAGCAGTACTGCCAGATGAAGACGAAGTGCTGCTGCACTCCTGCCCGGAGACGTAAGCCGCCTGCAAGACGTAATAGGTCTTTCCATTCGCTGTAGCTACACCGGCTCCCACATTGCAATAGGCCGGGTTGACCGCCGGGCGCATATGATCCGGGTCAGCCCAGACCGCCATGATCTCATCGACACCCATGCCTCCACCACCGCTTACGGCAAAGTTCTCCGTCGCCCAGACTGTGCCACCGCCCCCATATCCGGCAGAAGCCAATCGTCCGCGCACATCACCAATATGCCAGGACATATTGTTGGCTAACATAATCTGCGCTGTCGATTGGGCAACCGCATTGACAATTGGGTCTTCGATGAGCGCCGGGAGACCATACGAAACACGCAAGGTGTTCATCGCGATAATCAAATCATAAGCATTGACCTGATTTGATGGAGCAGGATCAGCCTGATCAGCTTTTACAACATATGGTCGATAGAACGCTCCGATTCCGAACACGATGAGCAAAAGCCAGCCAAAGAAACGTCGGATACGCATACCCGCAATTATACAGTTTTCTCAAAAACACAATTGGGGGACACTCCCCTCCATCAGTAATGTCTATTTTTTTGAAGATAAGCATTTTTTGTCATCCAACCTGGTTTCCACGCCCGATTTATGACAAACCTGGTACACCGCAGGCGGCATGTACCATTTGCGGTGCAGGTAATTCTCGCCAGATATAAGATAAACTTGGTATAATTCCGGCTCTATGAAAGATAAGAAATACCACGTATGGACCGAAGGCTGCCAGATGAACGTGGCTGACTCACAACGGGTCGGCTCGTCGCTGGAGCATTTGGGCTACACCTTTACCGATACGGCTGAAGAAGCCGATGTAATCGTTTTGAACACCTGCGTCGTGCGCCAGTCTGCCGAAGACAAGGCCCTCGGGCGATTAAGCTCGCTTAAACCGCTCAAGGAAAAGAACCCGAATCTGGTCATCAATCTGATGGGCTGTCTGGTGGGCGTGCGCGGCGCTGAGAAATTGAGTAAGAAACTCCCCTTGGTGGATGTCTTCTCGCCGCCCTCCGATCCCGGCCCGCTGGTCTCCTATCTCACCCAGGGCGAAGTCCACACGCTCGAAACCGGAGAAACTGCCCGCCGTTACCAGATCATGGACGGCGATCTGTTGCTGCCTGAAAACGAGCAGGGTCAACTGGTCAGCGCGCACGTGCCGGTTGTTTACGGCTGCTCGCACGCCTGCACCTTCTGTATCATCCCCTACAAGCGCGGCGCCGAGCGTAGCCGCCCAGTGGGCGACATCGTTGGCGAGATCCGTTCGCTGGCGGCACAGGGCGTCAAGGAAGTTACTTTACTGGGACAAATCGTCGACCGTTACGGTACGGACGTACCCGATGGTCCGGATCTGGCTGCGTTGCTGCGCATTGTCCATGAAGTCGAAGGCATCGACCGTATCCGCTTCCTGACCTCGCATCCTAACTACTTCAGCACCGAGTTGATGGACACTGTGGCCGAGCTGCCCAAGGTTATGCCTCACATCGAAGTCCCCATCCAAACCGGTGACGACACCGTACTCGAAAACATGAAGCGTGGATACACCCAGCAGCAATACCGGGATTTAATCGCCACCATCCGCGAGCGCATCCCGGACTGTTCCATCGCAACCGACATCATCGTCGGATTCCCCGGCGAGACAGATGAGCAGTTCATGGAAACGTACCGCGTCTTAGCGGACCTCAAGCTGGACGTCGCTCATCTGGCGCGTTACTCTTCCCGGGCCGGTACCGTTGCCACCCGCCGCATGGACGATAACGTCCCCGATAAGGAAAAGCGCCGCCGCTTCCACCTGCTGGAAGATTTGCAGCAGGAAATTGTCGGCGAGATCAACGCAAAACTGCTCGGCACGCAGGTCGAAGTGTTGTTCGAGGAAAAAGTCAAGGACCGCTGGAAGGGACGCACACCCACCAACAAACTGGTTTTCGTTGAATCCGATGAAGATTTACAGGGCAAGATCGAAACCGTCACCGTCACCTGGACGGGACCCTGGTCCATGCAGGCCAGTTTGATGCGGCAGCCGGTTATTTCGTTGTAAAGCAAAGCAATGCTCGGTCGAGGTTTCAGCCTCGACCGAGCATTTTTTATCAAGTAGGAGCGAGGTTACCCCGCCCCTACCATTTATTACGCCTTCTCCACCGTGACCGGCTGCCGCCGGAATTTGTAATCCACTTTCTTTGACAGCACCTTGCCTACAAGCGACTCCGGCACATCCACAAAGGTGTGATCGTTTTCGATGAAGATCTTGCCAATGGTATGGCCGGGAATATCAGCGTGATAGGCAATGGTGCCGACCACGTCCGCCGGGCGGATGCCATCGGTACGGCCCAAGCTCATCGAGACGCGCACCATGCCCTGCTCGTGCGAAACCGTCGAGCGGCGGTCGGGGCGATTGCCACGGCGGCCATTGCGGCGGGATTTACGTCTGTTTTCGCGCTCGAACTTGCGCGGCTTACGCTCAGGCTTTTTGACCTCGCTGACCGGGTCAATAGGGCGCTGCTTCTCGTCCGCGCGCGCCATCTTCAGGGCAGCAGCGGCTACTTCCAGCGGATTGTTTCCAGCCTCCACTAACTCAGTCACCAACTCCAGTTCGCGCTTGTAGCGTCCGCGGTTGAGCCACACGTTCATGCGCTCGATCAATTCATTTTCGCGCTTCTGCTGAATGTCAGTTTCGGTCGGCAGAACTAGGTAAGTGAATTTCTGATGTGTGAAACGCTCTATTCCAGCAAGTTTACTTTTCTCGCGCGGTGAAACCAGCGTGA
>JASFRG010000228.1:0-6579 GCA_050115035.1 Anaerolineales bacterium
TTCTCGCAAAGTGAGCGCCCAGGAGTTTCAACGCCTGGCACTCGTGGAAATACAGCGTCGGGGTATCGAAAATGCCAGGTCAGTGGCAGCTGTGATGGATGGAGCAGATTGGGAGCAGAATTTTATTGATTTCCACTGCCCACAGGCCGTGCGCATCCTGGATTTTGCGCATGCCGCGCAGCACATCAGTTCCATCGGAGAACACCCGCATGGGGAGCATACTCCGCAGAGCCAGGCGTGGTTGAAGGAGCGTTTGCACCTGCTCAAACACGAAGGACCCGATGCTCTCCTAAAGGAATTCGAAGCGTTGCAGCGAAAACTTCCCGATATACAAGTGATTTCCAGCAATCTGGCTTACTTGAAAAAACGCAAAGCGCAACTGCAATATCCGCTCTTCCAAGCACAAGGCTGGCCAATCGGCAGCGGAATTGTGCCGTTCGCTGCGCGAAGACGCAGGAAAGCGGTAACAAGCTGGTGGTGGAAGCACGCTTGAAAGGCGCAGGTATGCATTGGGCAGAAGCACATGTCAATCCCATGCTAGCCCTCTGCAATATCTTGTGCTCCAATCGCTGGAAAGAAGAATGGCCAAAGATCGAAGCGCGCCTACGCAAACAGACCCGCCAAAAACGTAAGTCTGTTCACATCAGGCATCATCCCCCGCAACCAACTACTTTAGTCGCACGTGCCTTACAGAGCGATTTTCGAGAACCTTTCCCCGAACAAGCGACGCAGGAAACCGTTTCAACCAAACCAAAGAAAAATCCCTGGCGAAATTTCAAGCATGGCAAGGCTCTTTACCAGCGCCCTTCCCCTCCGAAATTTTAAACCACACCCTTTTATAAGATGATTAAAGATTCAGTTGTAATAGTAGGGGCTGTGGATTATGTGGAAAATTCCTTTTAAGCACTCTTTTAACCCCATATGTGGAAATTACCCCGGATGAAACTGTGTATCTATGGAAAATATTAAGAAAGATATCAACGTGCACATGTGGAAAAAGATTGTATACATTCAGGATAAAGAGACCCAGCTTTTCGTGTTTCCAGATATAGGTCTGAAGCAGTAGCTATGCCCAGATATGGGGTCTCCATATTTAACGAAACTCGAACATGTGAGCGTGTTTTCCACAATTGAACCGACTTATCCACAGTTTTCCACGACTTATCCACAGTTCACGCGTCAAATTCAGCTTTGGCCTGCTTCCGATGCCCCCCAGATATGGCCCTTCGGTACTAATTGCTTCACTCAAAAACTCGTCGATGTTTCCAGCCCATTTGCTGCGGCGATTTCATCCAGTAAGATATCGAGTTCGTCCAGGTAATGATCGAGACCTTCCACCCGCTCGACGAAACCCGCCCCGGAAAGTCCCAGTTGGGTACGAGCCGTCTGCCATCCAACAATTTCATCTTCAGGTAAAACGACAATAGCGCGCGTCCATGAATTGAACAGCGGCCAAAGCATCACGGTTGGATTATCGCTACCCAACATGGCTTCGAAACATTTCTTGTAATAATTCAACCGCGCTGTATGAATGCGCGGGTCAGCTTTGCCAGTTTCGAAAGCCCGTTTGAACGCGGATTCCCACTCCGGCAGCCAACTCTCCAGTGTTGATGCATCCAGGTTGGAAGCGCCCAGTAATCCTAATAGACCAACGCTCAGCCCCGGACGTTCGGCCTGCTCCGCCAGCGAGGGGAACATCAGCAGCAAGCGGCGCTCTGGCAGCGGTGGTCCGTTCAACTCAGCGATGACATTAACTGCGTGATACAACGACTTGAGATACTTGGCCACATCTTTCGTTTTGCTATCCTCGCCGATATCCATGATATCGAACCAAATCTTGCGGCCATGATCGAGCAACGTGCGGCAGCGCTGTAATACCAGCGCCGGTTCGTGGAATTCGAACCCTGCCCGGACAGCTGCCTGTGTGAACTCGAAGAAATGCTGCCTGTCGTACAGTGACATCGGATCATAGATTTCATATCCCAGCCAGGGGTTGACACGCAACTCCCGCGGCGGGTTATATTCGGCCTTTGCGCGGTAGGAAATATCCAGGTGAAAGTCAGGCGTCAAGCCGACGATCTCGCGTGTCATAGGCGGGGTGTTGGCCGTGACCAGCACCAGGTCGATGTCGGTCACGCCGCCGAGGAATGGGTCCTCGGTCAGCAGGGAGCCGGTCAGGTAGGCGGCGATGATATCTTTGTTGTTGTATGTTCGTTCTTGGACGGTTTCTTTGGCCAGGCGGATGAGCGACTCGCGTGTGACGCGCATGGTTCCTCCCTATGCTTGTTCCTTCGAGGACTGTCTCCTCGATGAGCTTTCAGGCATGGGCAAATCCGGTTGATACGGAGACAGGCCCAGGCTTTGTTTGATGCGGTTTTCCATCAGTGTCAGATGTTCGGGGGTCTGGATAATGTTCAGTGGATTGGTGTCGATTTTCAGGACAGGCACACTGTCGTAGGGTTTTGAGAAAAAGTCTTCGTACGCATGATTCAACTCATCAATATACCCCCGTTCCATCTGTCGTTCATAAGGGCGGTCGCGATAGGCAATACGCTGCATAAGCACGTCGGTGCTGGCTTGCAGATAAACGAGCAGCTCCGGCTTGGGAATTTTCTCTCCCAGCGCCTCATGGACCTTGTGATACATATCCAGCTCATCGCCTTCGAGGTTGATGCTTGCGAACAGAGCATCTTTGGTAAAGGTATAGTCTGCCAGCAGATTCTTTCCCTTGGACAAAAGTTTTGGTACAGTGCTGTTTTGTTGTCGGTATCGGCTGAGCAAAAAGAAGATCTGGGTTTGGAACGCATACCGGGATCTGTCACTGTAGAAGTCAGAGAGGAACGGATTCTCCTCAAAAATTTCGAGCAGCAATTCGGCGTCAAAACGGGATTGTAACAGTCGAGCCAGGGTGGTCTTTCCTACGCCGATCACCCCTTCAATCGCAACGTACATAGACAGGCTCCGGTGGGTGAGATGACTAAGGATACCATAAATCACTGCCAGTATAATATCGCTATGCCTCGTATTTGTATCCTTCCCAGGGTCAACACTGGCGGGATGGCTTCCTTTCGATATAAATTTGAAAATGGATTAGGAAGGCGCGGGATCGAGGTGACTCACGATCCTGACGATAATCCCGATGTCATCTTGGTCATTGGCGGGACCCGGCACCTGCTCCCATTATGGCGGACGAAGCGTCGCGGTGTGCGTATCGTGCAACGACTGGACGGGGTCAACTGGGTGCAGCGGGCGCGCTGGAGCGGTCTGCGCTATAGCGTACGTGCGGAATTAGGAAATCTGCTGCTGGCATACATCCGTAACCGGATCGCAGACCAAGTCATTTACCAAAGTGAATTTATTCGTAGTTGGTGGGAAGACTGGTACAGCCCGGCGAGGGCACGCGCACAAGTGATTCTCAACGGTGTCGATCTGGAAGTGTATTCGCCGGTTAGTGGGAATGCCATTCCGACTCAACCACCCTATCGTCTGCTGGTGGTAGAGGGCAGCCTGGCAGGGGGACTGGATACGGGACTCCAGGCCGCGATCCGTTTGGGAGAAATCCTGGCTGAGACATATCCCATCCAACTCACTGTTGCAGGCAAAATAGATGTCCGAACGAAAGCTCATTTTGAAAAGGAGAGCAGATTCCCAGTTGAATTCCTGGGCGTCATCCAGCGCGAGCGGATTCCCGAACTCATGCGTTCCTCGCACGTGCTCTTTTCCGCTGAGATCAATCCTCCCTGTCCCAACTCGGTCATCGAAGCATTGGCCTGCGGTTTGCCGGTAGTCGGGTTTGAAACGGGTTCCTTGCATGAGCTCGTCGGTGAACAGGCAGGGAGGCTGGTACCTTACGGCAGTGATCCGTGGAAACTGGAAGCACCGGATGTGCCGACTTTGGCGAAAGCGGCTGTTGAAATATTGCAGAATCAAGAGCGCTTCCGAACTGCCGCGCGTGCCCGAGCTGAAGAAATCTTTGGTTTGGATAGAATGGTGGATGCGTATTTGAAGTTTTTGTTGGATGATTAACCACAAAGAAACGATAACGCCACGAATGACTCGATTTAACACAAAAAGAAATATTCGTGAAATTAGTGGCTAAACAAGTATAGGAGAAAACATGGACGAAGAGATCAAAGCTTTCCTTCTGAATCACTTGCAAGCCATTCAGAAGAACGATGTAGATACCTATTTCGAAACCACTGCCGATGAACTGACTCTCTACGAGTGGTGGGTCACGCCGCACCGGCTGGATGGGCTGCCATTTCACAAATTCATGATGAAGGCTAACGCTGAACGCGGTTCGGTCTTTGGCGCGGAAGATATGGGGCAGCGAGCGGCCTCGCGCTTTGATCTTGCCAATCTGCATATCCAACGTTACGGGGACACCGCCATCGCTAGCTATACCATGCTGATCAGCACGGCGCTGCCTGAAGGCGTGAAAGTTGCTTCGCACAACGAGAGCCGCGTTATGGTCAAGATTGACGGCAAATGGAAGGTTGTCCACTGTCACAAGTCCCCGGCCTGGCAGGCGCCGCACGTGGGTGAGTAGTCGGTTTTCAGTGAGTGGTAAAAAGTTCCCTGGTCGGTTGGGGTTGCAGCAGCGCGTGCTGCCTTCCTACCGCGTGCCGTTTTTCGACATGCTGGCTGCAGCTTGCGAGGGGGGAATGGGCTTGTTCGCCGGGAAGCCGCGTGCGGTGGAGAGTATTGACAGCGGGGATCCTCAAGGTGCACAACTTGCTCCAGCCCGGAATATTCACCTGCTCAACGGCCCACTTTATTTTTGTTACCAGCGTGGATTGATAGATTGGCTGCATGACTGGAACCCCGATGTGCTGATTGTGGAGTCCAACCCGCGTTGGTTATCGACACCTGCGGCCATCACTTGGATGCAGTCGCGCGGGCATCCGGTCATTGGCTGGGGACTGGGATCCCCGCTTCTCACCGGACCTTTAAATAGCTTCCGTCAAAATGGCTGGAATCGGTTCATCAGCCGCTTCGAGGCCTTGATCGCCTACAGCCAGCGCGGCGCGGATGAGTATGCTGCTTACGGAATCCCGCGCGAGAAGATTTTTGTGGCGCATAATGCAGTTGCACCGACACCGAAGGCTCCGCCTGACCGTAGACCATTGACCGTGGACCGTGTAACTATTCTCTTTGTTGGAAGATTACAAGCTCGCAAGCGGATTGACTCGCTCCTGCGTGCTTGCGCGAAAATGCCGGAGCCAAAGCCAAGACTTGTCATCGTTGGGGATGGGCCGGAAAGACAGAACTTGGACCAAGTCGCAAAACAGGTCTACCCGTCAGCGGAATTTACTGGGGTAAAGCATGGGGAGGAGTTGAAGCCCTATTTCGCGGAGGCAGACCTGTTCGTCCTGCCCGGAACCGGGGGGCTGGCAGTACAGGAGGCTATGAGCCACGGACTGCCAGTCATTGTGGCAAAAGGGGACGGTACGCAGGATGATCTCGTCCGTGCGGAGAACGGCTGGCAGATCCCGCCGGGAGACGATGACGCGTTGATCTCCACGATGCGGGAGGCTTTGTCAGATATAAGTCGATTGCGGAAGATGGGGGCTGAATCGTATAGAATCGTCTCGGAAGAGATTAATCTTGAAAAGATGGTGGAAGTTTTCGTGAGAGCTTTGAATTTAGTTTCGTAATTGGTCCAGCAACTGTCGCGCGGAATTCCCGAGCATGACGGTATCCACGCCAGCCACAATAAACCTGAAACCCTGCTCGATGTAATGTTTGACGGCTTCAGCTGTCAAACCAAAGATACCGATCGGCATCGCGGATTCTTTACAGACATCGGCCACACGCTGGATGGCAGCCTGCACATCGGGGTGGTCGATTTGACCTGGCAGCCCCATGCTGGCGGACAGGTCATACGGGCCGACCAGCATGGCGTCCAGGCCCTTGACCTGTACGATGTTTTCGATATTCCTCACAGCCTGTGCGCTTTCGGCTTGCACGGAGAGCAGAATGTTCTGGTTGGCGGTTTCAAGATATTCCCCCACTTTGAGCCCGTAGCCCTGGGCACGTCCGAAGCCCAATCCACGAAAACCTTCAGGATAATAGCGTCCCCACTTGACGAGTAGCTCTGCTTGTTCAGCGTTATGGATTTGCGGCGCAAGCAAACCCGCTGCACCGGCATCCAGCGTTTTCTTGACGACGATTTCATCCAGCAACGGGATGCGTACCACGCAAGGTGTAGAATCACCGACTGCCTGAAAGATAGCCTGCAGATGATGCGGGTCGAGCGTGCTGTGTTCGGCGTCAATGAAGATCCAGTCGAAGCCGCTTTGAGACAAGATCTCGGCCGCAGCAGGGGAATTCAGGCTCAGGATGGTGCCCAGAACCAGTTCCCCGTTTTTCAGTCGTTTGCGAAGATTGATGGTCATCGTGTATTCCCTTGTTGTAGATCTTGAGAACAATTGAGTCTGGGAAAACCAGTAAGAACCTATCCGTAAAATAAGAAGGGGCTCATCCGGTGTAAGATTGTTTTGCCAAAAACCAATCGCACCGGAGGTGAACCCCAATGAAGGATACCATTACCAAACCGAAAAATGTGGATTATTTTCA
>JASFRG010000229.1:0-6557 GCA_050115035.1 Anaerolineales bacterium
AGTTGTTGTAGGCCGAGTTGAGAAGCAGCCTGTGTCACCAACTCAGCCAATGGTGGAATGGCGTATACGCCGGTGATCCGGTCACGCAAATAGGCATAGAAACTCACGCCCAATTTTCTGGCAGTCTCAGCCAGGGTCATAAAGGTATCCCATGCTTGCCTACCCTTTTCTGTGCGCGGGCCGAAACTGACATCTCTCTTGCGCACTCTGCGTCTCACCCCCAATTCTGCTGGGTTGTTGTGTAAGGGCAATTCGGGATGCTTCAAAACCAACAGTAAAGAAATCTTCTTGGCTCGTGTTTTTGCAATGCGTTCATCCAGGGCTACGTATCCAGTCTGCGTGGCAAACAAATCGTCAAAAACAGCTTCCAAGCGGATACGTTCCGTTTCACTGGGTTTTTCTTTGTAGGTGAGTAGTTCGTGATAGTAGTTCCAGAAGCGTTCTAAGAAATTATCCAGCAATTCCCGATGCAGCGACACCACCGGGTGCAGTTTCTTGTAGGGACGCCCTTCATGCACCCAACACAGCATCATCCAACGTGTCAGCTTGTTGAATTGGGGGGCATCGTCGCACAGCAAGATATCGATCACCGGCCATTTCTCTTCAGCCCAATAGGCGGCGATGGCTGCAGCGTCGGTGATCTCTTTGCGCTGTTGTTTCCCCAGCTTGGGCAACATCCATGTCAGCTGTTTTTCGAAATCTGCTTCATCCATCTCCTGCTCGCTGCTACAGGCTTGCAAACTTTGACGTGTCTTCTGTGAGAGCGGCACGTTTTCCAGAAGTGCCAGCGCATTCTGGTTCAAGCGAAACCGGCGTGGCCGTCCGTTGCGCAGCACGTCCAGCACACTCAAACGGTTTTTATGTGGCAGGGTACGGTACACACTGTACACCGGATTGCAAACTACATGACAATGCTGGTTTTCCCCGTTCACCCGCGTCAGCGTATCGTCAGTGTGCTGCCAGACCGAACTGCGTAACCCGCTTTGGTACACCGCATCACTTTCGGCATGAAACTCATCCTGCTTTTCGATCAGCAGCCGCGATAACTCACCTTTGGAGATCTGCACGCCAACATTCGCAAAGAATTCCAGGATCTTTGGCTCACTGCTCCCCATCCCAAAATACAACGCCGGGATAAGCGCTTTCACCCCAGGCCCAAATTGCCCTTCATAGCCTCGGGGTAGTTTCGCCAAATAGGTCTTGCCCCTGGATGCAGAATAATTTTTCTCTTTCCGAAAACGCACATTGTCTGTCTTTATCAGAATATCTTGCACCACCACTTCTTCATACCCTTTGAACCTGGCATCCGCTGGCAACGTTTCTGGCTTGACCTGCACCACTTCTTCTCGGTCGATCTTGAGCTCGGCTTTCTTCTTCGCCTTGTGCCGCTCTCGACTTTTCTTGCGCTCTTTTTCCGATGAATGCTTGCTGCTCTCCGCTACTCGCTTATTCGCCTTGACCTTCGGTTTGCCCTGCTCCCCTTTCAGTTGGTTGATCTCGTCTCGCAAGGCCTGATTCTCCGCTTGCAAGTCACGCACATCCGCTGACAATTTCTCAATCAAATTCAACAGCCGCCGGATCAATTGCCGGGCATTTTCATCTTGGATGGCGTTCAGTTCAATGTCTTCCAGCATGGCTCGAAGTTTACTCGTTCTTCCTTTTTTCTTCTACCCCAAGTTTTTGGGATGATACCATCTGGGACATCTTTCATCGGGTGAGATTTGAACAATTCTCTTTGCCCTTTTTCTTATCTCTACATGCTTTGGCAGGCTTTTCTTAATTTTCTGTCTTTGCCTTTCTGATGTGCTCCGTTTTCCTTTTGCTTTGTCCTCCTGGCGAAAACTGATTTTCTTTTTTTCATAACCGAAATGAGCAAATCTTAGAATTGCCCTAAATTGATCATTAACTTGCTGACTCACTCCTGAAACTCGTTCCTTGTACTGATCAGCAAATTCAAACTCAGACAGAGTGCTCTCCGAGTGTTTTATTCTGGAAAGTTCGTTGGTCAGCAATCTCAACGCCAAGCAATCTTCCTCATTATAGATCAGCAACAAATCTTTATACTTAGCATTGCAAGTTTCCTCCCAATAATGCCACCAGGTCAACGACTGCAGGCCAGAAACACTAGGTGCGGTCCAGGTCGCGCCAACGAAAGCCCCGATCTCCTTCAAGCGATTGGAGTAGACTGGAAAATAAACTTTGCCGTAAATGTGTTTATTGACATTGACCAGCCGATTAATCAAATCTTCAACTTCGGTATCGTAACGATTACCCAACTTGGTCAGGGAGCGGGGTTCAAAACTGCCGTAATGGTAGATGGGCACATCAGGATATTGATTAACTTCTTCCAGAAATTGCTTCCAGATTTGGGCTTCGTCCTCAGGTGTATCGGCCCAAAAGGGGTGATAGGTTGTAGTGCCTTTCTCGCTGACCAACAGACCAATCAGGTAATAAAACTGCCGATCGGGAACGCCCTCGATATCCAGGAAGAGTTCCACTGGTTGGCGGGTCAACTCGGGTAATTCTTGCAAGTAAATTTTCTGCTCGCGAATGGCTAAAGCCTGCAACTCCGGTTTATTGATAACAGGCGGCGGATTTTTTACCCGTTTTCTGCGCCTTCTGGGTTTGAAGGTATAGGAAAGCTGCTTGACCGTGAAGAGTCCCTTTTTCTCATACTTGTTGATTGCCTTTTGGGTCGAGATGCCATCCAGCAAACTGAGATTATCTTCCTGGACCGCCTTTTCCCGGCACATTTCGCGGAACTGGCAAGCCGGGCAGTTTTTGTTCAAAATCAAGGAGGGTGGATCAGGTGTTTCCTCTGCAACCCATTCACCCAATGGTTCAAGAAATGGGATGAGCGTTTTGGAGCCATTTTCTAGCTTCACGCGATGTGACTTCCCGTCCAATCCAACAATATAGCCATAGACAGCTCGCTTTTCTTGCACCCGTTCCAGAACATAGCTGACGAAGAATAACTCCAGCCGGTGTTCCTTCTTGATCGTATGGGCACCTACTACAATGGTTGGCTCGTAACTGTAATGACCAAAAGCAGAGTGAGTTCTAACTTTAGTCAAAGCCGCACATTTTGCAGAATATCCATCTGCCTCCAGCGCGGCATTGACGAGATATGTATGTTTCCCCTTAAGGTTGTTGAGACTGTAAGGCTGTACGTCAGCATTTTCCTGCCGAAGATCCTCAATGTAGTCGCGTTGGGCAGTTTGCCGTTGCTTTTCAAGAATCTGCATGTATTCATGCTGGGTTCCCCTCTCTTTCGTGCAAAGTAACGAATATGCCTTGCGAGTACATTGAGAATAACCCACCACTATTTCGGAAGTAATAACTTTCTCCATTTTGGCCTCCTGGAAACGCCGGTTAGCCTATTTTCATTGTATATGAAGAAAGTATGCAATTCAATTATTTTTCCCCGCGCTGAAGAAAAACGAAAAAATCTTCGTGCTCTTCGTGGTTAGTTTTCTTTCAACAAAAAATCTCCACCATCCAACACCCCATCCAAAATCACTTTAATCGCATCCGATTCCAGTAATTCATCCAACCCAAATGACTTCAAGCGGGTCTGCGTAGTCCGCACGGACGGCTTCAAAAAATCCCCAAACGGCAGGGAGGTCTTATACAACTGGTAATACAGAAAGCGGCGCGCATTGCGTTTGAATTCGGCGGGCACTTCGATGGTTTCTGCCGCAAGAAACTCTTTCATCTTTCTTCTTACATCCTCAACACTTTGCGGGAAGAAGACGGTCGGGTATTGCGTGAAGCGCGCCTTTCCACCACATAACACCGCCGCGCCCATGATAGAGGCTTCCAGTCCAATAGTAGAGTTGTAGACCATTACGAACTTCGACTTTTGGATCAACTCATACGAACTGAGCGTCTCGCGCGGTCCCACGAAGACCACGTTCGGCTCGCGGTCCGCGCCGCTGGCCTCTACCCAGGCCGCCACCGTCTCACGGCTGGCTTTGCGCACGCGTAGTTCATCCGGGTGCGCGCGGATCACGAACAACGTCTCGGGGTGGGTGCGGATGACCTCCAGCGTCATATCCAGCCATTCGAACATATCCTCGAAGACCGTGTTGGCGTGCGGTTGGCTGGTGTCGAAAATGACGTTGGTAAAGACAGGTACGATCTGTTTGAAGCTTGCGGCTTTCCTCAAAAATGTCTCGTCCAATCCCTGCATGTCCGCCCAAAATTTGATGCCCGCCATCGTGAAATCACCCTGAAAACGCTTCGCCAGATACGCATCAAGACGGGCGTTTTGTTCATCGTCTAATTCGAATGTTTCTGGCAAGTTAATTGGAGAGGCCGTCGCTTCGCCCTCGGTGAAGAAGGCCGTGGCGGGCCGGAAACCCACCTCATGAGTCAACACGCGTCCTCCGCGTTTTTGGGCTACGAAGCGCGCGGTCGCCTCGGGATAGAACTGACCATTGAAGACGATCACGGTCCGCGGCTGAGTCCGATCGAGGAAGTCTGCAAACTGCTGGGCGATGTTCCAAGCAGAAAGAATGTACTCACGCAGCAAGTAGCGCGTGTTTTCGTCATCTGATAAATGATGGATGCGCAGGATCCAGCGCAGGCCAGGCAGACACAATTCGCCGAGCGGAATCCCTTCCCATTCGAAGCGCATCAACTCCGGGAGCGACAGGTCTGCGACCGCTTTTGAGAGAGATTCGTTGCGGTGAAAGTCAAACCAGTCAGCATGTGTAAATGGTCTCGATACTCCGCTTCGCGGAACTCGACCATCGTATGCAGGCACACCAGCATATAGTGTTTTCGACTGATAAACGCACGAGCTGCATGGCGGTGCTTTATGGACATTATCACGGTTTGTCCCCAGCACGCAATGACTCATGCCCGCGTTGCAGGCAAAATACGCCACCGGGACACCTTTCAAGCGCAATGCCCAGGATGCCAGCAGATGAAAACCGCTGTTCCAGGAGAGATCGTCGATACCTGTGGAAGCCTTGAAAAAAACGACCGGCGCACCCGAAGGAACAGGTTCCCGCCTTGTTACAGCCCGCGCCATCGCTGCGATTTTTTGGTTATTGAACCTGCGGACCAGTCCGCGTTTTAGACGTTGGGTGAAGAATTCTTGGAACATCTCTCTACCAGTTATTGCTTTCTTCATACCCCAGTCTTATCAACAAATCTCCTGCCACATCTTTAAATAATGCCTTATGCTCGTTGGTGAAATATTCCTTCCACCCTCCCGTCTTCCCTGTACGAAAGGTTTGACTTTTCTTCGGCCGGATAGTTTCAACAATAATCTTGATTGCCTTTTCACGCTCAGCCGGAATCTTATATCCTGTCTTTTCCACTTCATCCAACATAGCGTTCAAAGTGACGTCGCGGTTGTTGATCAAATCTTCAAAACGGATGCACATCGCACCCGGCTGCTCCAGCCACTCGAAAACGCCTTCGTAACGCTCTTTCACACTGACCATCTTGAGCCCATTACGGTCAATGCCGGTGATAGCGACTTTCAAGCGTTCTCCAAAATCTGGCAGGGACTTGTAGAATTCGTGCATGCCATGCCCTGTGTGCATATCGGTTGCGAAGAAAACCTGGGATACCAGCAAATCACGCGGGTCGCGATAGACGAAGTAATTGACACGCCCCGGCTGGCATAAAACAGCAATGTTTTCAGGGGAGGCTTCTACGTATCCCCATCCAATTACTCCTCGCGGTATTCGCCGTATATCATTGGCTACACGGTCTACGGTCCTCCGTCCGCCGTCTTTTCGAATAGTGCGGATTGGTTCATCCGCCACATAAGCATAGGGCATGATGCGCGTATATCCGCTCAAGATTTGAAACAGCAGATGCGAGCCGCTTTTAGGTTTGGAGTTACCAAAGATGGGTGGCGCTTCCGTAAAAGAAAATCGCTTCCACCGCAAAACCGCCTGGGCATATTTGCCAGGGTTACGGAAGGTTCGGCGGAGTTGCTGCTTCAATCCCATTTATATTCACCGGGGATAAACACAGAAAAACATTTATGGAGACGAAAAGCTTATAGAAGTTGCATCTCGTATCTGTGTTTATCACTTTTATCTGTGGTTAATCGTTGGCACCAACGCGGCGTAATTTCTTCATCACGCTGCGCTCAGAATCATATACCTTCTTGACCCCATCGCCTAAGGCCTGCTCGGTCACTCGAATGTATTTGACCAGCTTTCGGAAACCGCCCGGCTCTACTGAAGCAGCCTGGTCAGAGCCCCACATGGCACGATCAAGCGTCAAGTGACGTTCGACCATGCAGGCGCCCAACGCGACGGCAATCGTCGAGGGAACTAACCCAACTTCGTGGCCCGAATACCCGATGGGGATATTGGGAAATTCATGTTGCAGGGTTTCTACCATGCGCAAGTTCAATTCGTCCGGTTCGCAAGGATAAGCACTGGTGCTGTGCATCAATCCTAGATTCTCATCACCGGCAACTTCCACGGCCTTGCGGATTTGTTCCATGGTGGACATACCGGAGGATAAGATCAGGGGTTTGCCCGTGGATCGGGTCTTGCGAATCAGGTCCAGGTCAGTGAGCGAAG
>JASFRG010000230.1:0-6549 GCA_050115035.1 Anaerolineales bacterium
AAGCCGATCTGGATCACGAAAAAATCGCGGGGGAAGGTCTTCCAACGGATGGGTTTTATCATGAGAGAGCATCATATCATCTATGATAGACTCAGTCCATGCCCCAACAGTTTGAAATGCATCGTGATAACTTCACCATAAGCACCGATCCCTCACGCCTGGATATTAATGCCATCGCCGACATGCTCTCGCGCGCGTACTGGGCGCAGGGGCGTACCAGCCAGATGATCTCCCGTTATCTCCAACATTCGCTGACCTTCGGACTTTATGATGGCTCCCGTCAAATTGGGTTGGCGCGCGTCGTCAGCGATTACACCACCTTTGCCTGGTTGTGCGATGTCTTCATCCATGAAGAGTATCGCGGTCAGGGGTTGGGGAAGTGGTTGCTGGAAAGCGTGCACAGCCATCCCGAATTACAGGGGGTGAGGCGCTGGATGCTGGCCACAAAGGATGCGCACGGCCTGTACAGTCAGTTCGGCTGGGTCCCGATCGAGCCCCCTGAACGCTGGATGATGAAGGTCGATGGCTGATCTGGTCCTCAAACCCGGACGGGAAAAGTCCCTGCTGCGCCGCCACCCCTGGATTTTCTCGGGTGCGGTCCATCACGTAGACGGGAATCCCGCATCCGGCGAGACCGTGAACCTGCTCTCGTTTAAAGGCGACTTCCTGGCTCAGGCCGCCTACTCCCCGCACTCCCAAATCCGTGCGCGCGTGTGGACGTTCGACCCTGACGAGCAAGTCAACTCGGATTTCTTCCGCAAACGTATTCGGGCTGCAATTCGGATTCGAATATCTTTTGGTTTGTTCGCTACAGAGACCACTAAGGACATAGACAAAGAAGACTCTGTAGGCTCTGTGGTGAATTCCAACACTTGTCGCCTGATCCATGCGGAATCGGATGGCCTGCCCGGCTTGATCGTAGATCGTTATGCTGAAGTGCTCGTGCTGCAATCGCTGACAGCTGGCTCTGAATTTTGGAAGGGAACCATCGCCGATATCCTGCTCGAAGAGTCAGGACTTGAGATCATCTACGAACGCTCGGATGCCGATGTGCGCGAGTTGGAAGGACTTCAGCCAAAAGTAGGTATATTACGCGGAACCATTAACTATTCTCCCTTAATCATCACAGAAAACGGACTGAAATTCAACCTCAACCTCGAATCCGGCCACAAAACCGGCTTCTACCTCGACCAGCGTCAGAACCGACTGCGCGTACGCGAACTGGCAAAAGATCGTGATGTGCTGGATTGTTTCTGCTATACGGGTGGGTTCACGGTCAATACCCTGGCAGGCGGAGCCAGATCGGTCGTGGCGGTGGACTCATCGACAGATGCACTTGCGCTGGGGCGCGGAAATGTGGCGTTAAATGGCGAACAGGCCGAGAGCGTGGAATGGTGCGAAGGGGATGTCTTCAAAGTGTTGAGAAAGTTTCGGGATGAGGGTCGCTCTTTCGACATGGTCATCCTCGATCCTCCCAAATTCGCGCCCACAGCGGCTCAGGTAAAAAAGGCTTCCCGCGGTTATAAAGACATCAATCTGCTGGGGTTCAAGCTGCTGCGGCCGTGCGGAATATTGGTCACGTTCTCATGCTCGGGTGGCATCGATGCAGCATTGTTCCAAAAAATCGTCGCTTCTGCCGCGTTGGATGCGGGTGTGGATGCGCAAATACTGGAGCATTTGTCACAGGCGGCAGACCATCCGGTAGCGTTGAACTTCCCTGAAGGGACATATTTGAAAGGATTGGTTTGTTTGCGAAAGTAAGAGACCGGGGCAGGGTGCGTCTATAAATCAGTTAGACCTGACAGGTTCCACCCAAATCGACCCCAATTGATTTCTCCATGAGGCAAGGGATACTATCGATCATTCCCTCGCATAAACTTGTGGGGTCTTTATAAACAAAGGAGGATACATGAAAAGCTATAAATATTTGATCATCGGCGGCGGATTGGCAGGCGATGCCGCTACTCGTGGCATCCGTGAGCTAGATGAGAGTGGTTCGATTGGCTTGATCAGCGCGGAACCAGACCCGCCGTATATGCGCCCCAATCTTTCAAAAGGGTTGTGGAAAGGGCGCCCGGTCGAAAAGATCTGGCGTAATACGGATGAGCGGGCTGAATTGATCCTGGGGCGCAAAGTTACCAGGCTTGATACGGAAAAGAAGACCGTGCGAGATGAGCAGGGGGAGGATTACACTTATGAGAAATTGTTGCTCGCTACCGGCGGTTCGCCGATACACTTGCCCTTTGACGATGGGAATATCATTTATTTCCGTGATTTCCAGGATTATCAACATCTGCGAAAGATGGCAGAGGAGAAAGAACATTTTGTCGTGATCGGCGGCGGATTCATCGGTTCGGAGATCGCCGCCGCGCTGACCATGGTGGGTGCAAAAGTGACGATGATCTTCCCGGAGGAGGCTATCGGCGGGCTGGTTTTCCCCAAGGATCTGGCAGCGTATCTTAACGAGTATTACCGTGAAAAAGGTGTAGAAGTTGTCCCCGTTGATTCCGTTGCCAGTGTCGAAAAGGAAGGGGAGCGCTTCATCGTCCGGACCAAGAGCGGGAGTATTATCAATACAGATGGAGTAGTGGCCGGGATCGGTATCCACCCGGACCTGGACTTGGCGAAAGATGCCGGTCTGGAGGTCGATAACGGCATCATCGTCAATGAATACCTCGAGACCTCTGCACCGGACGTTTATGCAGCCGGGGATGCTGTCAACTTTTATCATATTGGGCTAGGAGAGCGCACGCGTGTGGAGCACGAAGATAACGCTGTCAGCATGGGTAAACTGGCGGGAATGAACATGGCAGGTGGCGACGAGAAATATAAACGCATCCCGATGTTCTATTCCGATTTATTCGACCACGGCTACGAGGCGGTGGGGGAGTTGAACAGCGAACTGGAAACGGTCTCGGACTGGGAAGACCAATTCCAAAAAGGTGTCGTTTACTATGTAAGTAAAGGAAACGTACGCGGCGTGCTGCTGTGGAATTTTTGGAGTCAGGTCAAGAACGCGCGGGCCTTGATGATGGAGAAAGGGCCGTTCAAAGCGGATGATTTGATCGGTAAGATAAAGTGAGTAAATCAAAAAGCCTCGGGAGCATGCATACTCCCGAGGCTTTTTTTGTTTGTCGAAGTGGTATTTAATCGTCGCCCAGTGATGAGATCGCTCTGAGCAAACCGATCACCAGCACGCCGAGTTTAAGCCCCTCTCCGGTGGTGATGGCCGTTTCACGTTCGTTTTGTTCGGCGCTACGTTGTAGGAGCATGGCGGCAAACAGGCCCGTGACAGCGCCGATCAGTGCGCCTACGATTAAGGTTTTGTTCTTGTTTTCCATTGTAGGATTTCCTTCCAGATTGATTCTAGTTCCGTCCAAAAATTGCCTTTAACCTGGCAATGGTTTCTTCGATAAATAATACAGGTTCGGCAGCCATATCTGAGAAGCGTTTGCCCTCACTGGCGCCGCGCCTGACGTAGTATTGTGCTTTGGAAGTATAAGACGGCAAAATTTGCAATGCACGTACTAACAAGTAGACCAATCCAAGTAACACAACCAGAAAGATCAGGCCAAAGAACATAACCGGGATTACCAGCCAGATAGTGGAGATGGCCGCCCAGATAGGGGAGTTGTTATTTGCGCCGAAGGCTGCCAGGCCTGTGATGACTGCTACAGCAATAATAAGCAACACTGCCAGGATCATTGGCAGAAAGATTTGAATCCAGAACTGGCGGCGATGATTTTGGTAAGAGGGGTGGTTTTTTGAAAGTGGAGAGTCCATTATTTCTATTTTAACATAAAACCACCCCCACCTTGCCTCCCCCATCGTTTTGCGGTGGGGGAGGTGGCGCACAGCGCCGGAGGGGGCGGGTGCACAGGGCGGTTTGGCATGTCTCGCCCAGACACGCGTTGACCGCCCCGGCATTAAGGGGTTGAACCGACCAAGAGGTGGCTCTCAATCCCTAAAGGGTTCGAAACCTTTAGGGATTTGAAACTACCGGCGGTTTCTTAAAAAAGTTGGAATATCCAGATCGTCGCTGTTGATCGCTGGCGGTGTGCTGGATTTGGCCTCACCACCGGGAATCACATCAGCGCTCACGTTCGCTGTCTCACTCGGACGTGCGTAATGTGCGGGCCGTTGGTCGAGTGTGCGGGTGCTGGTGCGTTCCAACATGCGGCGCGGCACACCGCTGCGCTCAAAACCCGTCGCGATGACCGTGATGCGGATGTCATCGCCCATGTTCGGGTCGATGACCGCACCGAAGATCATGTTGACGTCCGGGTGCGCGGTTTCGCGGATGATAGCGGCTGCTTGGTTGACCTCGAACAAAGTCATGTCCGAGCCGCCGGTCACGTTGAACAACACGCCGCGCGCGCCGTCGATGGTGATGTCCAGTAATTGGCTGGAGATGGCCTTCTCGGCGGCGTCCTTGGCCCGATCTTCACCACTGCCGGTTCCGACCGCCATCAAAGCGGCTCCGCCTTCGGACATGATAGCTTTCACGTCGGCGAAGTCCAGGTTGATCAGGCCGGGGATGGTGATCAATTCAGAAATGCCCTGGATGCCCTGGTGCAGTACATCGTCTGCCAGGCGGAAGGCATCTTGCAGGCTGGAGCGCTTGTCCGCGATTTGCAGCAGGCGGTCGTTGGGGATCGCGATCAGCGTGTGCGCGTGTTCTTTTAGCTTGCCGATGCCTGATTCGGCAGACTGCATACGCCGCGCGCCCTCAAAGGTGAAGGGACGGGTCACCACGCCGATGGTCAGCGCGCCGCATTCCTTGGCTACCTGTGCCACTACGGGAGCTGCGCCGGTACCGGTGCCGCCGCCCATGCCGGCTGTGACGAAGACCATGTCTGAGCCTTTGAGCACGTTGTACAATTCGTCGGCTGATTCTTCGGCGGCCTTGCGTCCGACCTCGGGATCACCGCCGGCACCCAGCCCGCGCGTGAGCTTGTCGCCCAGGCGCACGCGCATCGTGGCCTTCGAAAGCGTCAGGGCCTGTGCGTCTGTGTTGACGACGATGAATTCAACACCCTGAATACCTTCTTCGATCATACGATTGACGGCGTTCGAGCCGCCTCCTCCGACACCGATCACTTTGATGCGGGCGAAGGATTCACTTCCTACTTGCAATTTCTTGGTCGAGTCCATTTTGTTCCTCCTTGCTATAAAAAATAACAATCTTTATTTGGATTCCAAAGTCTCCAGACTTTGGTACTTACCTCATCTATCCAACGTCGGGAGACCCTTCGACACGCTCAGGGCACCGCGCTGGAGTCCTACGGTAGTAATCTGTCGAACCACTTCTTCACAAAACTAAGGTCCATACGCTTCTCTCCTTTTGGGCGTCGTTGCCCGGGTGTCATTTCGTGGGAGTGCATGGTCATAGCCCAACGCAACAAACCCACACTGGTTGAATAAGCCGGTGAATTGAGTCGGTCTACAAGACCGATCAGATTTTCCGGTTTGGCTGTGCGGACCGGTAGGCCGAGCACTTCGCTGGCCACACGCCGGATGCCTGGCAGGGCGCTGGTGCCGCCGGTGAGAACCAGCCCGGCAGGCAGCAGACCGTCGTAGCCGGAGCGCTTGATCTCTTGTAAGGTCAGACGGAAGATCTCTTCAACGCGCGCTTCGATAATGTGTGCCATATCCTGACGGTTGATCTGTACTTTGCCTTCTTCACCAAAGGGACGGATGGCAAAATACTCATCGGCGCCGATTTCGCTGCGAACGGCATGACCGCGCTGCACTTTGATCTCTTCAGCCTGCTCTACGGGCAGTCGCAAACCATGCGCGATGTCTTGCGTGACGTGGTTGCCGCCTACGGCCAGCACCATGGTGTGCCATACGTCGCCGTCTACGTAGATGGCCAGGTCGGTGGTGCCGCCGCCGATATCACAGACAGCCACACCCATCTGGCGTTCTTGCTCCGTGAGCACCACTTCCGCCGAAGCCAGCGGGTTGAGCACGAACTGCTGGATTTGCACGCCGGAATCATCCACACATTTGCGCAGGTTGTCCACGGTTGCATTCGCAGCAGTGATGATGTGCGCTTCCACTTCGAGACGGTAACCGTGCATCCCAACCGGGGTGCGGATACCATCCTGGCCGTCCACTGTGAAGCCGCGCTGGATGACATGCACGATCTCGCGGTCGTGGGGGATAGCCACGGCGCGGGCCTGGTCGAGCACGCGCAGCACGTCATATTCCTCGATTAATCCGTTGCTGACTCCCACCGAAGCGCGGCTGTTGACTGACGATACATGCGCGCCCGCCATACTGACCAGCGCGGCGGTGATCTCCAGGCCGGAAGTGCTCTCGGCCTGCTCCACGGAACGGCTGATAGCTCGGGAGGCTGCCTCCAGATCGACAATCGTGCCTTTCTTGATGCCTTCCGAGGGTTCGATTCCCACGCCCAGGATGCGGACGTTTCCATCCTCGATCCTACCGACCAGGGTGCAAACTTTGGTCGTTCCTACGTCAATTCCTACAATAATCTCTTCCATAATTATTGCTCTTCTACTTGCAGGTCAACTTGCTCCACAC
>JASFRG010000231.1:0-6540 GCA_050115035.1 Anaerolineales bacterium
CTCCAACCAGTCACGTGCATATGCATTGCGTACGCTGATGGTCAGTAAGCCGTTCTCATATTTGATCGGTCGAGTATCACGAACCCAGGTATCGTAAGATGCCCTTGGCATATCCATTTGTAATTGTCCGAGCACAGATTGCCATGCCTGCTCTACATTCATAATCGCTCCATTGATAATAGATTTAGGGTATGTTGAACTAACCCGCTTGATTAACTGCGGCTTAGGGAAAAATATACGTTGCTATTCAAATTAACAGGGATCTGGGACAGATACTGGCACCCATCCACATCTCAGCGTGAATACATTCTAGCAGAAAAACCGAGATGATACCATCACGTATGCCCTACGAGTTCTTAAAAACTTTGTTTTTTTTAAGGTAGAGAAATCTTAAAGAATCGTTTTGCATTGAATGCGATTCAATTTTGCATTCAGAACGTTTGTTTCAGCCAAAAAAGCTACATGACTTTACAAACACCCCCATATATGGGGTTTTGAGCAGAAAATCCCCCCGCATCCGTATATGTGCCTTAAAAAAGAAACCGGCTGACTCCTGGTAAACAGCCGGACGTGAAACGCGAAATCCTGGGACTCGATTTAAAAACTCGAAATATTAACAACAGATTAAGACCCTGAGCCTCGCGGAACCCAGGCCAGTACAGTTGTGCCCTCATTGCGCGAGGAAGAAATATCCACCTCACCGCCCACATTTCGGGCGCGAGTCTGCATGTTAGCCAAACCATGTCCCAGGGACGAGTTCATTTGTTTCATATCGAACCCACGACCATTATCCTGGATCTCCATCAGTACGCGTTCACTGGTCACCCACACACTGACATTAACACGTTTCGCTGCAGCATGCTTGGCCGCATTCGCCAGTGCTTCCTGGCAGATATGAAACATCGCCAGTGCATGGTTTTGCTGTAAACCATCCAAGGGTTCTTTTGGCCCTGTCAGGATAGCCTCGGCCAACGTGTGTGCGCGATATTCGGTGATAAGGCGCCGCAAACCGTCCATGAGATCTTTGTCATTCAACTGCCTCGGACGCAGGTCCAGGATATATGCACGCAAATCACGAATAGTATGGTTTAAGTCATCGATCGCATGGGCAATACCTTCCTGTGCCTTTTGCGGATTCTCCTTGACCAAATGCGAGATATTCTCCAGAGACAGCCCCACCCCAAAAATGGACTGGATGATGCCGTCATGCAAATCCATACCGATACGTTCACGTTCTTCGAGCACTGCCAGCCGACGTGCGTTTTGGTGCAGGCGGGCATTTTCAATGGCCAACGCGGCCCAATTTGCCACAGCCGTCAACAAGCGGATATCGCGTTCATCAATCGGGCTTTTGCTGCGTGTGGCAACGCTTAGGACACCGACCATGTTTTCGGTTGATTCCAATGGGATGCAGGCAATTTGCGTGAACCCGGCCTTTACCACAGCTTCACGCACAAAACGCAAATCATTTCCCAGATCGTGACTGACCAGTGGTTCCCCAGTCTTGGCTACGATTCCGATAAAGCCCTCATTGACTTTAAAGCGCGTGCGAGTCCAGAATGCCTCGGCGGCCTGTCCGCGGTGCAACACCAGACGCAATGTTGTACGATCATCTTCCAGCAAAAAAATTTCCCCGGCCTCTACTTTCATATAGTTCATGACCAGGGCCAGGGTTTTATTCAAAATCTCATCTAACTCGAGTGAAGCTGTCAGCGTAGACGCAAAGTCATTCATCAAGGTAAGGTCTTCGCTGCGGCGTGTCAGGGCAACGTCACGCTCCTTGAGATGCTGGTACAGTCTTGCGTTCTGGATCGCCGCGGCGGCGTACGCAGCCAGCATCTGAATGATCTTTTCATCATCTTCATTGAACGCGTCCGCATCGATTTTATCCGTCAGATAAATCTGTCCAAGTTGCTTCTCGCCCGCGAGGATGGGGACCCCCAGGAAAGATGTCATACTTGGATGATTAGCCGGAAAACCGGAACTGCGCGGGTGTTTCTCGATGACCGGAACGCGCAACGGTTTCTTCGCATTCATCAACTCGCCGATCAAACCCTTCCCCACTGGCGGATGCGCGATGCGATTCACTTCAGCTTCTGACATCCCTACAGAAATGAACTTCTCCAGTTTCCCATCATCGTCCAGCACCCCTAATGCAGCATAACGGGCTTCTGCCTGTTCACAGGCTACGGTTGCGATACGTTCCAACAGCGTCTCGAGAGAGACATCCTTAACCAACTCAAGGCTCGCCTGATGCAATGCAATCAGACGTTCCCGCAGCTCCTCACGTGTCAATAGCATCGATGAAATACCTCAATTAAGACTATTATATCCAAATTTCACCAGTCTGATAGGTTTTGGTAGATATTCGCAATTAAATTATAAATCCTAGGACAAGACACCATCTTGTCCTATTTTTTAGGAGACCTATGACTTCTTCACGCATTTCCGGGTTTTATAACCTGACAATCGATGAGCGCCGCACGAAAATAATGGGCGCCTCGAATCTGACTCCCGAGGGCTTGCTTTCGTTTACAGACGGCGGCCTCACCCCCGACTCCGCCGACCACATGATCGAAAACGTGATCGGGACCCACAGTCTGCCGCTCGGCATCGGGCTAAACTTCCAGGTCAACGGGCGTGACGTGCTGGTCCCGTTTGCTATCGAAGAGCCTTCCGTGGTAGCAGGCGCATCTTTTATGGCGAAACTTGTCCGCGCGGGTGGCGGCTTCCAGGCTACCACGTCCGCGCCCGAGATGATCGGACAGATGCAGGTGTTGGATATAGATGATGTCCACTCCGCTCGCCTGAAAATCTACGAGTTCAAAGCCGCCCTGTTGGCCGAAGCCGACGAGATCGACCCCATCCTCAACAAATTCGGCGGCGGTGCGCGCGACCTGGAAGTGCGCATCATCGAAAATTCTCCGATTGGTGACTTCCTGGTCGTTCATCTAATCTATGATGTCCGCGATGCGATGGGCGCCAATGCCGTCAATACAGCCTGCGAACGTCTTGCACCGCGCATCGAAGACATCACCGGCGGACGTGTGCACCTGCGCATCCTGTCCAACCTGGCCGACCGGCGTCTGGCGCGCGCGCGTTGCAGCATCTCTGTGGAAGAGCTGGCCTTCGAAGATTACACTGGCCAAGAAGTGCGTGACGGCATCATCGAAGCCTGGGCTTTCGCCGCCTCCGATCCCTATCGCGCCGCCACGCACAACAAAGGCATCATGAACGGCGTGGACGCAGTTGTCATCGCCACTGGCAACGACTGGCGCGCCATCGAGGCCGGCGCGCATGCTTATGCGGTGAAAAACGGCAAATACACATCACTTTCCACCTGGGGTAAGGGCGCGGATGGCAATCTCGTCGGCAGTCTCGAAATGCCATTGGCTGTTGGCATCGTCGGCGGCGCGACCAAGGTGCATCCCGCCGCGCAGGCTTCCGTAAAAATGTTAGGCGTCAAAACCGCCTCCGACCTGGCCGAAATCATCGTCTCGGTTGGGCTGGCGCAAAACCTGGCCGCCCTGCGCGCGCTGGCCACCGAAGGTATCCAACGCGGACACATGTCCCTGCACGCCCGGCAGGTCGCCATCGCCGCCGGGGCTGAAGGCGAACTGATCGAGAAAGTCGCTGCACAGATGGTGACAGAAAAGACGGTTAGAATTGACCGCGCGGAAGAGATATTAAAATCACTGTCAAATTAGTCTGACAAGTCCGACATGTCAGACCTATTGGACGAAGGAACTTATATGACCACCCCTGAACCCACAAATAATCCACTGCTCAAACCCGCCCGCCCGGTAGGCTTGATCGGCTACGGCGCATACGTACCGCGTTACCGCATCCCCGCCAAAGAGATCGCGCGCGTGTGGGCCGGCGGCAAGGCCGCTTTACCCGTTAAAGAGAAAGCCGTTCCTAGCATGGACGAGGATGTCATCACCATGTCCATCGAAGCAGCCCGTAACGCATTGGCGCGTGCCGAGATCCATGCCCACCAATTGCGTGCCGTGTGGGTCGGCTCTGAGTCGCATCCATACGCTGTGAAGCCAACTTCCACCGTTGTGGCCGAAGCCATCGGTGCCGTCCCCAACATCCAGGCCGGTGACTGGGAGTTCGCCTGTAAAGCCGGCACCGAAGCCATGGTCGCAGCGATGGGCTTTGTCGGCTCCGGCATGGCAGATTACGCCATGGCCATCGGCATGGACACCGCCCAGGGAAAACCTGGCGATGCGCTGGAATACACGGCTGCTGCGGGTGGCGCAGCCTATATCATCGGTCCGGCTGAAAATGCATTGGCAACCATCAATGCCTCCTATTCCTATGTGACCGATACCCCCGACTTCTGGCGACGAGAGAACCAGAAATACCCCGAGCACGGGGTGCGCTTCACCGGCGAACCGGCTTACTTCCAGCACATTACATCGTCCGCATCCACTTTGATGGAAGCCTTGGGCGTGACCGCCAAAGACTATCAGTGGGCGATTTTCCACCAGCCCAACACCAAATTCCCGCAGCGGGCTGCCAAGATGCTGGGTTTCACGCCCGAACAGATCGAGCCCGGACTGCTGGTACCGGTCATCGGCAACACCTATTCCGGCGCATCCATCATCGGCCTGACCGCCACCCTCGACATCGCCCAGCCCGGCGACCGTATCCTGCTGGTCTCTTTCGGCTCCGGCGCTGGTTCAGATGCCTTTGATTTAACCGTGACTGAAAAGATTACCGATCGTCAGGGAAAAGCCCTTAAAACCCAGGACTACATCGCCCGCCGCATCGAGATCGACTACGCCACTTACGCCCGCTACCGCGGGAAGATTACGATGAAATAAGGACCTTATGACAGACGTTGTTATCGCTGGCGTCGGCCAGACTTCAGTTGGCGAACATTGGGATGTAGGCCTGCGTGATCTGGCCTACCACGCCATGGACGCCGCCATCAAAGACGCAGGCGGACTGCACCCTCAAGCACTGTTTGTTGGTAATATGCTGGCTCCGAATCTCTCCAGGCAGGCGCACCTCGGGGCATTGCTGGCTGATTTTGCCGGATTGACCGGCATCGAAGCTGTCACTATCGAGGCTGCCGGCGCATCTGGCGGTGCAGCTTTGCGACAGGGATACTTGGCTATCAAAAGCGGGATGGTCGATACGGCGCTGGTCGTTGGCGTGGAGAAATTTACCGATCAAGTTGGGGCTGGCGTGGAAGAAGCGCTCGCTACCGCCTCCGATTCCGATTTCGAATCCGTGCAGGGTCTCACCCCCGGCGCTCAGGCTGCGCTCGTCATGAAACGCTACATGCACAAGTACGAGGTGCCCTCGGTTGGATTCGCCGGCTTTGCCGTCACCGCTCATGCCAATGGAGCAGGCAATCCCAACGCCATGTTCCAGAAGGCTATCAAACCGGAGACATATGCCAAGGCTGGCGAAGCACCAAACATGTTCGACACAGCTCCTCCCGCAGATGGCGCTGCCGCGCTCGTTCTGACTCGCCGAGAACTGCTCCCGTCTAATGTGCCCAATCCACTCGTCAAGATTGCCGGTTCGGCCACCTCGTCTGACACGTTGGCCCTACATGACCGCAAGGATATGCTCTACTTCGAAGCGGTCCACAACTCGACGGGACGAGCGATCAAGCAGGCCGGCCTCGTTCTGGATCAAATCGACCTGTTCGAATATCACGATACATTCAGCATTTATGCGGCTCTCTCGCTCGAATCGGTCGGATTCGCAGTCCGTGGTAAGGGCTGGAAGCTGGCTGCCGAGGATGCCATCTCGCTCAATGGAAGAATCCCCTGCGCTACGATGGGCGGGCTCAAGGCGCGCGGTTTTCCCGGCGGTGCCACGGGTGTGTATCAAGCCATCGAGGCCGTCATGCAGCTACGGGGTCAGGCCGAAGCGAATCAGGTCCTGGATGCAAAGGTTGCTCTGATCCAGTCCCTTGGAGGGCCTGCATCTACCGCAATCACCCACGTTTTGCAAAGATTAATTGAAGATTAGCGACTCTCTAAACCTATCAGTTCCGCAAGGAACGCGTTCTGATAGTTCCTGATAGTTCCATTCCTTACAATGGAATGTAGAAATAGTTAGTAATTTTGAAACAAGCACCGCATGAAGATGCGGCACAAGGAGTATTTTATGGAAATCCCGCGCCATTGGCGACTTAAACAACAACGATACGGATTGGTCGGGGAAGTTTGTCCGCACTGCGAAAACAAGATCTTCCCGCCGCGTGATGTATGTCCCGAATGCGGCGGTGAGGCCAAAACCTTATATACATTCAGCGGTAAAGGTGAAGTTTATTCGTACACCACAGTTTACGAGGCTCCCAGCGGCTTCGACAACAACGCCCCCTATACGGTTGCGCTCGTCAAACTGGACGAAGGACCGATGGTCACCGCCCAACTGACCGACGTAGACCAGGAAACCGTGCAAATCGGTATGCCGGTAGAAATGGTCACCCGCAAGATGAGAGATGATGGAGACGAACGGGGGATGATTGTATACGGGTATAAATTCAGGCCAGTTTTACAGGCACAAATA
>JASFRG010000232.1:0-6410 GCA_050115035.1 Anaerolineales bacterium
AGCCACCCGGCTAAATGTCCAATTAAAGATTTTTTTTCGTTGTTCATGATTACTCCTCTGCATTCCGCATGACGATGGCAATATAAAAGGTGATAAAAATTACCAGGATAACCAGCAAGATCATTGCCGTGGCTGCACCGCGCCCAAAGTCAAAAAGGCGAAAACTGAATTCGTAGGTCAGTACGGGCAATACTTTGGTGCCGAAGCCACCGCCGGTGAGCAGGAAGATATCGTCAAATTTATTGAAAGTCCACATCAGGCGCAGCAGGAAGATTGCCCCGACAACATATCGAAGCTCAGGTAAGGTTATGAACCAGAATTTCTGCAAAACGTTTGCTCCATCCACATCGGCGGCTTCGTAGAGTGTGTTGTCGATCGCCTGTAAGCGTGCCAAAATCATCAACATGGCAAAGGGAAAATAGCGCCAGGCTTCGAAGAAAATTACAAGCAGCAATGCCAGACCTCGCGTGGCAAGATAAGCCTGAGGTAGATCGATTATATTCAAACGCATGAGAATATCGTTGAGCACGCCAGATGGGCGCGGGTCCAGGATCCAGCGCCATACGAAAGCAATGCTTACCACGGGCGCCACATAGGGGAAAAGAAATATCGCACGCGTGAGACCGCGACCGCGGAAGGGACGATTCAGCAGAAGCGCTGCAGCCAGCCCTACAAGGAGGGTAAGTATGGTGCCTGCAAAGGAGTAAACAATGCTCGTAACGGCTGCCCCCCAACTTTGCATGCCCTGAAATTTGAAGGCAAAATCATCGAACACTTTTTGATAATTTTCCCACCCGACAAAAGGAGCGTGGAAAACATCGTTCAGGTTATGTAATCCTACATCGTGGAAACTGACCCAGACACTGAAAAAGGCCGGGAAGATCACAATACCCAGAACGATCAACGCTGTGGGGGAGATCAGCATCCAGGCCAGGCGCGTTTCTTGCGCTTGTCTGCCTTTATAGCGTTTCTGTAAACCGGATATGAAAGTTGTCATAGGATCACCTCTCGGAAATTCTCGAAAAGCCGTTACGAGAATAGAAAAACAATTGCTGAAAAAAGAGGGCAAAAAAGGGGAGGCAAGATATCTTACCTCCCCAGTCGTTCGGAGTGTTTATTCGCTCTGGCGCTCTGCGTATAGCTCTTCGACTTGCTCTTGCAGCCATTCGGCAGCGGTTTCAGGGGTCATCGTGCCTTCGAGAGCGATATTGCTGATTGCTTGCGAAATCAGGAGACGGCCTTCGATGTCACCGACAACTGCGCGTTGGGTTGCATCATAGTCGGGTCGGAAGAGCCAGCGCTGCATGGTATCGAAGCCGTTACCGATCTGTGCGATCGTTTCAGGGGAGTAGTTGGCGAAGTAGTCGCTCAAACCGCCCCAACCCTCGACAGCGCTTTCAAGCACAGGGACCTTTCCAAACGGAGCCAGTTCCAAAACTTTGAGGTAGTTGTCGCCTGTCATGAAGTATTTGACCACTTCCTGTGCCATGGGGTCGGCCCCTTGCATGATGCCCAAAGTTACAAGCTGACCATAGGAAGCCGAGCCATTGGGGCCAGCCATTTCATAGGCAAAACCAGTTTTACCAGCCAGGTCTTCGACAGGGATTTCTACATTTCCACCGCCATCGAGACCGGAGCCATCAACAAGATCGTCCATGATATAGGTGCTATAGAAAAGCATACCGGCTTGATCCAACTCATAGGCTTCGCGGGCGCCACGCCAGTACTGTGGGCCAGGAATTGCACAGCGTTGCAGGTCGGTGTAGAACTGCAGGGCTTCAACCATCTCAGGGGTGTTCATGGAAACGTTGCCATCAGCATCAAAAGGCCAGGCGTTATTGGAAATCGCAACTTGTTCAAAAACCTGATGCGGGTAGTTCTGACCGGGATCGGTGCCGAGGCCCAAAGCGTAAAGCAGGTTACCGGTGCCAGGCAGGGTGTCGCAGGCCGCATTGATCGTATCCCAGGAGAGCGGAGCGTCGAGACCATCTTCAGCGAAGACATCGGTGCGGTACCAGATGGCCTGAACCCAGCCATCGAAGGGAACAGCGGAATACGTGCCGGTGGTGGGGTTGGTCACCATCGATAAAGGGCCAGCGCGGAAGTCATCTTCGCCAATCGCAGCGATGGTAGCGGCGGCGGCTTCCTCATCCAAAATGCCGTCGGCGGCAAAGGCGGAAACGCGCTCAACGCCCATGCGGACGATGTCCGGGAGACGGTTGGCGGCCTGGGCCGTTGCGATGCGCTGTGCGATTCCAGCTTCTTCGATGGGGACGATGCGGAGATCGATTTCGGGGTGTTCTGCCATGAAAGCAGCCGCGAGCGCTTCGTAGACATCCACGCGTGGTTCTTCGTTATCAGTTGTCCAGAACTCGATGACGGTTTTGTCAGTTGGTTTTGCGGTTACTTCTACAGGTACTTCTACTTCAACGGGGACTTCTTGCGTTACCACCACCTCTTGTGTGACAACCTGAGGCTCGGGCTGGCATGCCGCCAGGATCATGCTGGCAGTGACGAGCAAAGCAATTGCCAAAAAACTGAGTTTTTTATTCATGATTCTCTTTTATTCCTTTCCTTTCATTTCGAGTGTGGTTATCGATAGTAGTTTGGTTGTGTTAAATTATGCTATTTGTACCTCCTATCGTTGAACGGGCGACAGCCCACTGGATTGTCGCACAATGAGTTCCGGTTTCAGGACAACAGAGCGTTCTTCCAGCGGTTCTTCCCGAATAAGCTTGATGACCATTTCACATACCATGCCACCAATTTGGTAAATTGGTTGGTGGATTGTCGTGAGCGGGGGATGAGAATGTTCAGCCATTGGGGTATTGTCGAAGCCGGTGATTGCGATATCCTGACCGATGACCAGCCCACGATCCTGAGCCGCGCTCATTGCGCCAAATGCCATGAGGTCGTTGCAGGCTACAATCGCGGTTGGAGGAGATGACATGCTGAGCATCTTGCTGGCTTGCTCATATCCCCCACGTTGAGTGAGGTCACCGACATTGATAAACGCATCATCTACCGAAAGGCCTGCTTCCGCTAACGAATCCATGAAGCCTTGCAAGCGATAATGTGCAAACATCAACTCTGGAGGTGGGGCAATGCAGGCAATTCGCTTATGTCCCAGTGAGACCAAATGTTCGATGACAAGTCTCATCCCATAGGAGCCGTCCTCATCTACAAATGGAAAGTCAAGATTGCTTTCTACTCGGCCAAAAGCCACAAATGGGAAATTAGCTTCTTGAAGACATTCCACGCGTGCATCTTTTCGACGTGTGCGCACCAGGATAAATCCGTCCACACGGCGGCCATGTATAGCTGCGCGGTAAGCGACAAGTTCTTCATCTCCCGGCGCATGCGTGGAAACGAGCATATCGTACCCGAAGCGGGCAGCGCGGTTTCCAATGCCAGCCAATATTTCACTAAAAAATGGGTCTGAGAAACGCGGGCCAAATGTAGGGATGATTAATCCTATTGTGTCTGTACGTTGTTTTTGCAGGCGTTGTGCCCATGTGTTTGGGGTGTAACCGAGCTCGTCTGCCACGCGCAAAACCAAGGCCTTTGTTTCTGCACTCACGTCCCCATAATCATTGAGTGCACGTGAAACAGTTGTGATCGACTTTCCCGTTTCTCTGGCAATGTCCTTAAGTGTGACAACCAAGACCGGTCTCCCTGAAAAATATCAAATTGTATCCAAAACGTTTTGGAAGATGTTTACATTGTATACCAAAACGTTTTGGAAGTCAATTTAATAGCCTACCCTCTAAATACTGGGTCAACTTCGCATTTATGAAATTTTACTGGGCAAATGAAACTTCAGTGACTGTTCCAAATTTGGTAAAAAAGGTGAAGGTGACAGGAACCGGCCTGGGAGTGGAGATCTTTCAGCGCTCCTATGCAATCAGGCTGGCCAAATCGAGCCCGCGAGACAAATGGTTGCCAGCAAAGGCAATGAGGCGGCTGACATTGAGAGCAGATTGCTCTCGTTTGTAGCCACGCATCGTGCGATAGCGCTCTTTGATCCACCAACCAATACTACGCTCACAGTCGTTATTGGTGCCATCCAGAATTACGTTTCCATGTTCATCCTTCCAGATACGATAGAAAGTCAAACGCGGCCATAGATTCCAACGATCCATAAATAAATTTCGCATGCGATAGGCCACAGAGTGCTTCTTGCCTTTCCCGGGTTTCCGCGCATTGGCGTAGCGCAGATACATCTCTTCAAGCTTGGACTGGTCTTCAGGGAGACGGGTATGGATCATCGTTTTCAGGGCAGCTAAATCAGCCAAGGCTTGTTCAGGTGAGATGTTAAGTGCGTCCAGAGAATGATCTTGACCTGCTTGGATGAGAGTTGAGAGTTCATCCACCAGCGCATCGGTATTGCGACCCACATGGCTCTTGCATACTTGCTGGGAGCGTCCGGTTTCATCACTGACTTTTTTAAAGGCATCGGCATCGTCTGTCACCAATACGTCCGCATCCACAGCCTCCAAGATCGGCTCAAGCCAGGCTTTCAATTGTTCTGCGTTTTCACCAGGCAATTCATCGATACTCAATACCATCCCGTTGGTTGCATCTACGGCGATCCCGATCGGTACCCACTCCCCCTTACAGCGGATACTGGTGACATCTGCCCCAACTGCTTTCGTCCTGTAACCATCCATCAACTGCTCTCGTTTCATTCCTGGCACTTTCTCTGCCACTGCCTGCACCGCTCGATATACACTACTTTTTCCGATGCCTATTCCCAGACTGTTCAATACGATTTCTACGGCACCATAGCTCAGCCCCAAAACATACAGCATGACCGCCATCCCGTTCACCCGCTTTGAGATCTGTGCCTTGCTTACCCCTTGTGGGTATACCCGAAACGTACAGCCACATTGCATACATTCATAACGCCAGGCGCGCACTACCGGATGCTGCGCATCCACAATCCGCTTCCTTACTTCTTGTCGTGGATAAAATCGCATCCCTTTACATCCTTTTTGAGGACACTTCACCGGTTTTTCAAATTTCTCTACATCAACGGTTGGCAAAAGCAGCTTCAAACGCATATAATACAGGCCTCTTGTTTTTCATAGGTGATGGGGCGGTTGACAGACTGCCCCTTCACCATTTAACCACAAACACCTTTACCAACCTTGGAACGATCACAAACTTCATGGAAAAGATGAGAATGGTATAATCCCGCTTATAAATCTAATGCCATTGAAGTCTGCCGGGCTCATTAGAACCAAAATCCTGAAAGTAGGCTCAGAAGGCGAAATTGTTCGTGAAATCAAGCGGATTTAGCAGCTAAACTCATAACCCGGAGGTCGCAGGTTCGAGTCCTGCCCCCGCTACTCAACGGTTGAAAAGGCACTCAAAAAGTGCCTTTTTTCGTTAATTTCATTTTAGTTCATGCGAAATTAGCAGTGGGACCTCTGATCCCTAGTACCTCATCAAATAAATTCTGTTAGGTGCATTTTGGTCAATCAGTGCTCATCTTTTATAGGATACAGCCTTTTCAGTTTATCCCTGGCACTTGGGATGGTGAAACGCCAATCAATGGTTGCTTTGATGTGGTTTCGTTCAGCTTCCCAAGCGGCAATTTCCCTTGCGACGATTTCTTGGCTGTTCAATCTGCGCTCCAGACATTGTTTAGTCAGCACTGAAATTTCGACTTCGGCCATGTTCAACCAACTGCTGTGTTTGGGCGTGTAATGGAACTCCAGTTTTTTCGTCAACCGCCGCGCTTGTTCAGGTGGAACAGTTTCATAAAACGCAGCAGGTGTATGCGTGTTGAGATTGTCCAACACAACCCGGATCTTTTCAGCCTCCGGAAAGTGGATTTTCGTCAGGTCACTCATGCACAAGGCAAAATCCTGTTTGGTTCGGCGGTCGGTGATTTTGACATGTCGCCAACCCACCAGGGGCTGCAAAAACATGAACAGATTGCAGGTGCCTTCACGTTTGTATTCAAAATCATAACGCTGGGGAGTTCCACTTTGCATTGGCAAGGGCAAGCGGGTTTCACTCACCATTTGATAGGGCACTTCGTCGAAACAAATCACTGGAAAAGCTGGTTGGTAAGGCTCGGCATACAAATCCAGAATATCTTCCATCCGCCAGACAAATCTGGCGCCAATGACGGTTGGGATACACCATTTCTGACGTTGCCAAGGTTTGAGATCGTTTTTTTTAGCACCAATCGAACCGCTTCATATGACAGACTTTCCAAGTCGGTCAGGGTTACCAAGCGGTCTGCCAGCAATTGTAGCGTCCAACGGACACGTCCATCAGGAGGTTGGCTTTGGGCTAAGGTAGTCAGGATGGTTTCTACCTTATCGTCAATTTTGGGGAGCCGTCCTGCCCGAGACAACTCGTTCAACGCAAAGTCTAGTCCACCTTCAACAAATTTG
>JASFRG010000233.1:0-6382 GCA_050115035.1 Anaerolineales bacterium
TTTTTTTGATTATTTCCCGCAAAAAAATTAAATTTTGACAGAGAACGCTCACCTTGAATGAGCGTTTTTTGTTATATGCGTTATTCTTGGTGGGAGATCAGATATAGCATACGCAAGATTTTCAACTCGTTGTAATTCAATTCTCCATTCAATTTGTCATAAACGGGTTTGAGAAAAGTCGGGCTGAGTTCATCAAATGCGGCAAATACAGTTCGTTTTTGTTCAGGTGTGGCGGATGTCAATCTTTGCAGATCTTCACCTTTCCGAAGGGTGTTCCCTGCTGAAAGATATCTTGTCAAATGACCAAGAATCGTACCCTGTTTGACGTGATACCGTTCCATCAAATCTTGAATTGTTTCTCCGGAATTGTAGGCTTCACCGACAAGGACATACCGACGGTTTGAGTCGCTTTTGTCGCGCGTTGTTTCTTTTTGCTTTTCTTTCAAGCCATGCTGACTACAATGGGTCTTGATGACTTCCAAAAATTCGTCGCCATACTGGCGCGATTTCACCTGTCCTACACCAGAGATGTTGAGCAGGCTTTCAGTCGATTGGGGGAAATAAGCTGCCATCTCTATCAGCGTTCTATCCGAGAAAATGACGTACGGAGGTACGCCCGCCGCGTCTGCCATCTCCTTGCGCTTTTGACGAAGCAATGCAAACAGCACCTGGTCGTACTCCAAATCTTCTGTCTTTCTCCCCTTCTTTTGGACACGCTCCGCTTCTTGCAGAACGCCCATCACCTGCTTCCGTTTCCGAAGCATATCCAGTCCCTCGGCAGTAAGACACAACGTACGATACTCACCTTCTTGTTTCAGATATCCCATCGACAAGAGCTGACGGGCGAGATGCATCCATTGTTTCCTGGTCAATTCTGTGCCGATGCCATGCGTGGATAGATTGTCGTGTCCCCAGCGCAACACCTTTTTGTTTTTCGAGCCGAGCAAAATATCTGCAATGTGACCCGCACCAAATCTTTCGTCCGCGCGTTTGACGCAGGAGAGGAACTTCTGCGCGAAGACCGTGATGTCGGTCAGTTCGGTAGGGGCGGAGGTACAGTTATCGCAGTTGGAGCAGGTTTGAGCGGAGTATGATTCGCCGAAATAGTTGAGTAGCGGTTTGCGGCGGCAGGTCAACTCATCTTCCGCGTATCGGACGATAGCATCCAAATGTCCAATGGCGACCCTTTTCTCATCCCCCTCTTTTTGATCGATGAAATAGTTTATCTTGGCGACGTCAGAATAACTGAAAAGTAAAGTACAGTGTGCGGGCAGGCCATCACGTCCCGCGCGCCCGATTTCCTGATAATAGCTTTCGATGCTCTTGGGTAAATCGAAGTGGATAATGAAGCGCACGTTAGGCTTGTTGATGCCCATGCCAAAAGCAATGGTGGCAACAATGACCTGCGCATCGTCGTGAATAAAGGCTTCTTGATTCTTCTTTCTCTCCAAATCCTCCAGCCCGGCGTGATAAGGAAGGACCGAGTACCCCTCTGAAGCAAGATACATGGCAAGTTCGTCCACCTGCCGACGTGAGAAACAGTAGATGATGCCCGATTGGTCTCTATGGCGTTCGAGAATTTGGATGGTTTGGCTGATGGGGTCGCGTTTACGGACCACCTCGAGATACAGATTCTCACGGTTGAAACTAGCGACGAACTCATTGGCGGTGGTGAACTCAAGCGTAGCGCGAATATCCTTTCGCACCCTAGCTGTGGCTGTGGCTGTGAGCGCCAGACAGACCGCATCCGGGAAGCGCTTACGCACCGCAACGATTTGACGATATTCCGGGCGGAAGTCATGGCCCCACTCCGAGATGCAGTGGGCTTCGTCAATCGTGAGCAGGTCAACTTTCAACCCGGAAAGGAGCGAGAGGATACGCGGGGTGAGAAGCGTTTCGGGTGCAACATACAACAGCTTCACTTCCCCGCGTTTTACAAGCTCCATATTCTGCTGGTAGTCCTGTGGCGCCAGGGAACTGTTGAGAAATAAGGCGGGAACGCCAAAAGCACGCAACTGTTCGACCTGGTCTTTCATCAGGGAGATGAGCGGCGAAACGACTACGGTCAGCCCGTCGAAAAGTAAGGCCGGGATCTGGTAGCAGAGAGATTTTCCACCGCCAGTTGGCATGACGGCTAGTGTGTCATGCCCTGCCAGCACGTTTTCGATCACTTCGCGTTGGTGTGGCAGGAAGGTGCTATAGCCGAATGTATCCTTGAGGATTAATGCAGGCGAGGCCATACCCCAAGTATAACGATGATTTTTCCGATAAGACTTTACATTCCAAAAACAAAAATCATCAGTAACTTTAGTTTCCGCTAAAACTTGATAAAAAAGTCTCACCTCTGGTATGAAAAGGATGCAGAAATCCAACCAGGAGGTGAGACAATCAACATCAAAAATCATACCATACAAACGTTGACGGCAGTTGTTGAAAAACTGTCAATCGGCACGAATTTAGCACTTCACCTGCACTGCGTGCGGCGCAAGTGTACCAATTTCTTTGGATGCTCACGAGTGGTGCCTTGCACGACAGTCGCGGCGCCCTATTTCCGGCATTGAAGTCAATCGGCTTGACGGATGAAGAAGTTCGCCGGGCGTGGGCCGCGATGCGCGGCAGACCGAAACGCTGTTAGAAACCTGGCGGACATATGTGACTGAGCAGGGTGAGTGGCAAGCCTCACAATATGCTGGCTACTACACCAAAGCGGTTGACATGACGGCCTACTGGCGACCGACGTTGAAAGGGCTCAAGAGCAAGCACTACAATGCGGAAGCGGACAAGGCGTTACCGGCCGTGGTGTTTGGCATGGTTGGTCGGGTAGGACGTGTTGGTCAGCAGCGCATGGCCTTGCTGACGGACCTGATTCGAGCAGATCTGAGGGATGCTTCAAAAACGGCTTTGCAAACCCGCGTGCTACGGCAACTTGCTGAGAACCTTGCTGAAGATGACAAGCCGGTTCTGGATGCGGGTTTCAAGCTCAAGGCACTCTTACAAGCAGGTCTTGACCGTTTCGTCTTGCGTCTGGCTACGAATTTCACTGGCCGACGCAATTACTTGCCGGAGTATGAAGGAGGTCGGCCGCCCGAATATGGCGACATCGTGCGTCCGCTGGCTCGTTTTTACGATAATCAGCACATCTCAGCAACTGCGCCTGATCGGGTCGAAACCTGGCAGCATCTTGGACTTGAATTCCGGGCCGAGTTCTGGAATGATCTGGTGCTGAGGCAGTGCAAGCCGTCTGCGGAGAAGCGCACCTTTACTGTGGTAGCAGTCTATGATCCTCGTTTCGAAAGCCCCTGGTTGTTGGCCTGCCCCATCCAATTGAGTGGCGCCGACTTCTGGAATTTCTACCATGATCGCTGGCCCATTGAGCAGTTGCCCCTGGCTTCCAAACACATGGTTGGCGCTCAACGTCAGTTTGTCTCCGCTGAAGAGAGCTGCTACCGTCTTCCAGAGTTGTCCTTGCTGGCCGGATCTATTCAGACCTATTTGGCGGCAACCCTGCCCCCCATCCCAACCGGATTTTGGGATCGCAACCCAAAGGGTACTCCGGGACGCTTACGCCGTTGGCTGGGACGAACGACTTTCTCAGACTTGTCACCTGCGCAGCAAGGTCGAATTCGTAAAAAGTATTCGCTTACAGCTCATTTGCCCAAAGGTGTTCTCGGTCACAGACGCTCAAAACAGCCTGCCCTGCCCTGAACTACCTCTTCTGCGAGCTTTTCCAAAGAAATTTTTAGGTTCCATCTGCTCCAATTTGATTTTGGAGTAGGTTTAGTTACCGAAAACTAGAGAGTAAAGAATATTGATCGCTTTGGCAGTCTTTTCGTTTAATCGCATCGATTGGCAAATGGTAGAATCTGTTAATAAAAAATTTGGGAGATATTGTAATGAACTATCGTCGTTTTGGAAAAACAGGCTGGCAAGTGAGTGAAATTGGATATGGCATGTGGGGCATGGGCGGTTGGACCGGTTCGGAAGATGACCAATCCCTGGCAGCTCTGCAACGAGCGATTGACTTAGGGTGTAATTTTTTCGATACAGCCTGGGGATACGGTGAGGGGCATAGCGAAGGTTTGCTTGGCCAGATCGTGCGGGACAACCCTGACAAGAAACTGTATACAGCCACGAAAATTCCGCCCAAAAACATGACCTGGCCCAGCCGTCGTGACTTCTCGCTGGATGACTGCTTCCCGCCGGATCATATTGAAAAGTATGTTCACAGCAGTTTGGAGAATGCCGGGCTTGACAAGTTCGATTTGATGCAGTTCCACGTATGGGAAGACCATTTTGTAGAAGATGAGCGCTGGGCGCTGAAAATGGATGCTTTGCGCTCACCGGGACTCATCGGTGCTGTTGGTATCAGCATCAATCGCTGGGAGCCGTGGAACGGCGTCAGGACAGTGCGCAGCGGATTGATCGATGCGGTGCAGGTCATCTACAATATTTTCGACCAGAATCCCAAAGATGAGTTGTTCCCGGCCTGCGCGGAAATGGATGTGGCGGTGATCGCGCGCGTGCCCTTTGACGAAGGGACGTTAACTGGCAACCTGACATTGGAAAGCAGTTGGCCGGAAGGGGATTGGCGCAATACGTATTTCGTCCCGGAAAATCTCAAGAGCAGTGTGGCACATGCAGAGGCATTGAAGCCGCTCGTACCCGAAGATATGACACTTCCGGAAATGGCGTTGCGGTTTATCTTGAACGAAGAGCGTGTCAGCACCATCATCCCCGGGATGCGGAAACTGAAACACGTAAAGGCCAACATCGCCGCCAGTGATGCCGGTCCGTTGCCAGAAGAATTACACGCAAAACTGCGAGAGCATCGCTGGGAACGGACGCCTACCGAGTGGTCGCAGTAGCAGTGGTTTGTTGAAAATTAGATTTCTCCTTGGAGGCTACTGTAGTAATTTCATAACTAGGATTTCTAAAAGATGCGTTACAATCCTACATCCCATCGTTGTTTCTTTGCTGTTTTGGAGTAGCTCGACTTTAGTGTGACGTGATTAGGAGGAAAATATGGCCCAGCAACAGGTGGAGGTAATCCTGGCCCGACATTTGGCTGAGAATTTGGCCCTGCCGATGTTTATTGTCGACCCGTTGGGAAATCTTATTTTCTTTAATGAGCCTGCCGAAGCAGTGCTGGGACTCAGATTCGGCGATACCGGATTGCTGCCCGCCAGTGAATGGTCTACGATGTTTCACCCTGTGGACAAGGATGGTGCACCGATCCCCCCAGAAGATTTACCGCTCGTGATTGCCATGACCCAAAGTCACCCTGCCCATAAACGACATTGGATTCGCAGTTTGGATAATGAACTTCGACAGATCGAGCAAACCGCACTTCCCCTCATCGGACAATCAGGCCGCATAACGGCAGCAGTTGCCATCTTTTGGGAGGTTTCCCATGAAGGTTAGCCTGTGGGGCACACGAGGCTCATTGGCCTCCCCGGGGCCGGACACCGTCCGATACGGTGGCAACACCTCTTGCGTCTCGATCGAAGGTCAGGACGGTTCCTGGCTGGTGTTGGATGCCGGGACGGGCATCCGAAATCTGGGCCGGAGTCTACCCCCTGATCTGAAGCGGGTGGATGTCCTGCTGACCCACTTGCACATGGACCACTTACAGGGTCTGCCCTTCTTCGCTCCCATCCGCAATCCGGACATCGAAACACACATCTGGGGCCCGGCCAGTACCATGCTGAGCCTGAAATCCCGTTTGCAGCGCTACGTGTCACCGCCCCTGTTCCCGGTCAGCATCCGTGACCTGTCTCCCACGCTGCACTTCCACGAACTATCCTTTGACATGTTCGATATTGGCGAATTCTGTGTTATCTCTCAACTCGTCATCCATCCCAACCCGACGGTCGGTTATCGCATCAGGTATAACGAAAAAACCGTAACCTATCTCCCTGACCACGAACCGATGCTGGGCGCTCCTACGTTCCCGCGCAGCCCGGAATGGACTTCAGGGTATGATCTTGCAAAGAGGGCGGATTTGTTAATCCACGATACGCAATACAGTCCGGAAGAATATCAGGACTTTGTCGGGTTCGGTCACAGTAATATGGTTCAGGCCTTTGAATTTGCAGAACTGGCGAACGTGAAGCGTTTTGTGCCCTTCCATCATGACCCGGCTCACAGTGACGATCAACTGGATGGCATGATTTCAGAAGCGCAGCAGGCAGTTTCCCCGGGCTTTGAAGTCACCCCCGGGTTGGAGGGGACAGTGTTGGATTTGGAAGAATAATCGTAACAGCTCAGACGTTTACGCGACTGCGGGCAAGAAATTTGGTGCATAAGGCGAACGACGCATTGCCAATTTCAAGGCTTCGAAAGCGCTCAAGCCATTCTTGCGGGCAGTAGACAGATAGCTTCG
>JASFRG010000234.1:0-6348 GCA_050115035.1 Anaerolineales bacterium
TGCTGGTCAGAATGGCTAACTCTTTCCCCAGCCCAAACTGATCACCCTTAATGATTTCAGCGGTCTCAAATCCGGCCAGGTTTTTAACACTGACAGCAAACAGGTGAAGATATCGCTTATACATCATTCGTGCAACTGAACCAAGTAGTCCCTTGGAAATTGAGCCGGGTTTTGACCTTTTAGCAGGTATGATCAAAAGAAACCCATCGGGCAATCTGCCACTATTCGTTTGCCAACGAGTTATGGGAACATTTTCATTATCCAGAACAATTTCTGTTTTCCATCGTATACCGTCAGTTTCTCCCTCTTGTTGAATACGAATAATTCCATCGAGCGCAGCTCTGACAGGAGGAATTTGAACCTGATTTATAAAATCAACAATTGACTGTGCCAACTTCTGCTTCCTTCGCTTCCCAGAAGATGATATTGATGTAAGTGGAATAATCTCACCATTTTTCAATGCAAATGACAAACGATATGTTGATCCATCACTATCACTGATTTCATCAATTGATACTGCCAGCAGATCTCCGAAAGAGAATTTCTGCCGGGTTGTACGCCAGATGCGCGTGTGATGTAATGTAACCACCCGACGATCTAAATCAAGTTCGCAGACAGCATATTCTGAGTAAAAGGCAACCACCAAAATCCCTGCAACCAATGGGACTGCTACAATCAAGGACAATTGGTTTCTCTCCATTGCAAAAGCAAAAAAAGCAATCAAGCCAATCATCGTGACCAATGATGCCCAGGGAAAGCGTCGGATCACCCATTGGCGGGTAGATAGGAAATTTGAATTCATAATTTACATCCCATGTTCGTGTTGGCTACTGCTGAATATCTACACCTTTTATCAAAATCCAAATTCCAATGACTAACTCAAAGGGCACATAGGGCAGGTAAAATTCAAATGGGATGCTGTAACCGAACATCTGCGTAATTGTTCCAAACAACATTGGAAAGACTGTGACAAGTCCCCATAAAGACATCCAGCGAGGAACAAAAATGGATTTATAGAGCAGATAATAAAATAAAATGGCACCAAAGCAAAACGCCAGCATGTGCAGGGTATTGCCAACGAAATCCATAGATTCGTATGCCACCTGTCCAAAGAGCAACAAATCAGCAGGTTGACTAGAAGCAGCATATTTCTGGCTAAGGTTCAATAACGAGAAAGCCTCCATCCGGCTGACTGCCAGCAGAGCCACTTCCAACCAATAAAACCCCAGGCCAGTTAGAGCCATTTTTTCATTTTGTTTTCGCAGTGTAAGAAAAAGGATGGCTCCTAAAAAGGCGACTCCCAGGGCTGTCAACATATCCACCAAAATATTGGCTCTAAACAACAGCGAATTTGCCGCAATCTTGAGCATGGTTTCCCCCATGTTGCCATCCACAAACCAAACGGCCTTCAGAAATACCCCACTGCTGAATGACGTGATAAATTGTAATAGAAAAGCAACGCCCAAAACTTTGGATGTTTTTGCAGTTGCATTCATATTTTCTCCTTTTATGTCTCTGTGCCTGGGCTACGTTGCAACATAATAATCGCCAGCCAGACGAACCATATGATCTGACTCATCCCAAAAACACCCACCAAATCGGTGAGTCCCGGAATCGTTGAGACTATGCCCACCACGCCCACGACCACGCCAAGATAATTGAGAAATTTGGGAAACCTGCCAGCGCGTAGGGCAGCCCAACTGACCAACAACGTCATTAAGCCGCCTAGTATTTCGCCGTTCCCATTTCCCAATCCACTAGCAATTACTTCAAAACTCTGCCATGTCAATGCAGCTTGAACGGGATCTTTGGCATAGAGTGCGACAACAGGAGCAATGCCAGCATTCGAAACCATGCCACTCGCAATCAGCGAGCCAGCCCAGATAATTCCGATGGCGGTTGCTATCAGCATCATGGCTTGAGCGCCTGCTTTCAATCGCTCGTAGAGCGCCAACATCAACACAAGTAGAAAGACTCCAAAAATCACATACAGGATCAGATTCGTTGCGTATATGACCGTCTGTTTTTCTACGAGCAAGGCAACCTTCTGGGCTGGATCAACGATACTGGGGTAGTCCAATACGAAGAGGAACAATACAATCCCTACAAGGTATGCTGCCGCTAAGTAAAGTGCGGAGACGCCGCCCATTTTCTGTAAATTATTCATTTTTCTCTCCTTGTACTTCGCCAGAGAACCCTATTATGATTTTAAGAATGACTATTTTGTACTTGCCGTACGATTCACTTATTTAACGTATGAAAGTCTGAAAATATTCGGCTTCACCGGATGTTGCTTGCACGCTGGACAATTACGTTGCCGGTCAAATACGTTGAAATAAAAATAAGCGCGAACGGGATCCACGTCCCGAGCAAGCTGGTGAACATCTCAAAGCTTTTGTTGATGAGCATGGCGACAATGAAGAAATCCATCCCGATGACGAAGGCGATAAAGATGGTCGCAGTTTGCAATGGCGTGGTGAAGTTGAACTTGCGGTAGTAGATCAGCGAAACGATCCCAAAGAAGATCGGTGCGCCAATCGCATGGGCTATCAAAGCATTTTCAAGCGAAGTGACCGCCATACCAGTTCCGATTGTCGCAAAGCACAGCGCCCAGCCAATGAAGGCATGGACCAGGATGATGAAGACCTTTTGAGTTGTCATTTGAGCCCTCCCGCAAGGTGAGTTTATCGCAATGATTAATTCTATTTACGCAAGAACATCATTTAGTGTTGTTTTCAGGATACTCTACGCACTCATTTTTTTGTGTCGATTCTCATTTGTTCAAGTGCGAGTTCAATCTATCTACCTCCTCACGCCACCCGTGAACGATACTCAATTGCTTCTCGCGTTGCCTGGCATCTTTGATATACCCTTTGGCCATTTCGTAAAGGTTGGCGTAGAAACCTGCCAATAAATCGAACGGAGCCTGGATAGCAAAAACCGAATCCGCATCTTGATTCTCAAGAGCTCTCTCCAATCGCTCCAACACCTCCAACCACTTCTCGACCGGCATCCCCGCCTGCTTGCGGAATGAGCGGATCATCCACTGTCGCTCGAATACCGAGCGTTCCTTCCACCCTTCGGATTGCTCCTCCAGGGTATCGCGGACGCGACGACAAAGGTCCAATGCGCGTTCAAAATCAATTTCCGATGAACCAATGGTAGATGTAATCGCCTCTGACTGTTCCCACTCTATGCTCGCATCGATCAAGGCTTGCGTGGACGAGATCTCCTGCCCCTCGTATTTCTCCGCCATCACAACTGCGGCAGCAAATCCGGCTCCGGCAGCTTCAATAGAAATTTCATACTGCTTGACGATGGAGAACAACTCATCAACAGGAGTGTCCATCAGAGCGGCCAATTTGGGAATCGACTCTTCGGCTGTCTGTGTGGGGACGTATCCCGGCCCAATGGTGAACGCGATCACGCCGGTACCGTCCAGTTCCGCGGCGAGTGTGCTGCCCAGGTGCACCTGTGCCGCTTTCATGGCCTCGTAAGCTGCCATAAACTCCTGACCTAATGAAGATACACACACAAAGACCCCATATCCACGTTCGATCATCTCTGGGAGAAATACCCGTGCCAGTAAGGCCGGTGCGCGTAAATTAACCCAGTAGCTCTTATCCCAATCCTGGATGGAAACCTCTTCCACAGCACCGAGGGGTGCAACGGTGGCATTGTTGATGAGGATGTCTACTTTTTCATACTGACGGATGGATTTTTTCTTCAACTTCTTGACGCTGGGCTCATCCCCCACATCAGACTTGACGAAAAGTGCTGACCCGCTCCCAAACTCCGCGTTCAGACTCGCCTCCGCCTGCTTCCCTTTCAAAGCATCGATCTCGGCGATGACAACCTTCGCCCCCAACCACAGCAAGGCGCGCGCCGCTTCGTAGCCGATTCCCCCACCCGCCCCGGTCACTAGGGCGACCTTGTCAGCTAACGATTGACGATTGAACTTTCCATTTGCAATAAGCATAGATTGATAGTTTCATCAAAGGTTTTTAAGTTCACCAAAATCGATAAGTCGAATTTGGTATTCATCTAACTCTTCGCGCACGCGTGGGTCGAGCAGTACGTTCAGCTCGACCTCACGCGCCTCCAGATATTCATCCTGGATATCCCGCAACTCGTCATCCACGATGGCCGGGTGCACCATGACTTCGCTGATTCCTTCCGGTAGTCGATCCAACATGGAAATGAAGTTTTCCACGGTTGCGTTACCGTAGAAACTATCTACAAACCAGTCTGGGGTTTGGATACCTTTATCTTGTAATTCTTTCATGAGACCTTTGAAAGCAGCCGGTGACATTTTCGGCATCAACTTCATCGCCAGGATAGGATGCCGCATCCCGAACTTTATCATTTCGCGCATTGCGGATGCGCTGCCACCACCACCTTCGAGCTTGATGTGTCCATAGATCGAGATGGGGACAGGATTGCGGACAGGAACGTTATACTTTTTTGCCAGTTCTATGACGAGTGGATAGAATGGGGTATACATAGAAACCATCGTCTGGTGGTAATCGATGTGGTCAAACTTTACACCTGTGGACAACAGGAGTTCTGCCTGGGCAAGTAATTCGGCGCGTAACTCATCGAGTGTTACGTGCTGAATGCGTTCGACCAGTTTCAAAGGCGGCATGAAGTGGCCCTGATTATCTACCAGACTCGTTACTTTCCCCACAGGCAGCACGGGAGTCCCTTCCGTGATGTTCAGATGCAGGCCAATCGGCAAATCGGGACGCGCTTGATGCGCTCTGGCGATCCGTTCTGGCGCGCCGGGCATATTGATCATCGCGGACGTGCTGGTCACGATACCTTCCTTCCAGGCGCGCAAGATGCCCTGGGTCACGCCATCGGTATAGCCAAAATCATCCGCATTAACGATCAAATATCTGGTTTCCCGGATCATTTCTCGAACTCTTTTCTGGTACCCGGCAGCCAACCCAGCACCAGCAAGACGATGCCCCAACCCAGATAAATGTATTGGATAGCAACCGGCTCTCCCCAAAGAATCAACTGGAAGCAGATCCACAGAACGAGCAGGACGCCCTGCGCCAGAGTCGCCAGCCAGGCCCAACGTTCGTGTCTCCATAATCCGTAGGCGAATACAAATGGGATGTACCCCATCACAACAATAAGAAATAGCCCTGGCAGGATGAAATTATTGATTGGTAAACTATCCAACAAGCCAGGAGGCAATCCCATAGATGCGCCGCTGGGATCAAGCAGCATTGGGATGCCGCCGCCAATGCCTCCTAGCCCAAGCAGAATCAACAAAACAATCAACGCTTTTATGGGAACAGATGTCGAGTTTGTTTTGGCTTTCATAAGATTGGTTTGTTCTCCTGAAAAGGATTGTTATCTTCGTATCAGTTGATGCACACTTGGATTATCCGGCAGGTAACGAACAAACATTTTTTTCTTTTTGGGCTTGCCCCAAAATGGATTTCTCCGTCCAATGTGGTCACCAGCGAAACGATAAACGATACGAGATCTGGTGATTGGACCCGCATCTCCCATAACCTCATATTTCTCTGACCACACCCGGCTGGGTTTTTCCTCTATTCCTTCTCGATTCAAACGGATGTGGTAAACCAATCTCCTTCCCCACCAGAAAAGCAGGACCGAAAATGCAGCCAGGGGAATAACCAGCGAAAATGATAACCAATCATCCCAGGGCAGCGTCGACAGAATTCCAATCACAACAGGGAGCAAGACAAGATTTACTAGCATAGTGAAAAAGGGGGCTGGCAATGAATAATTCAATTTTTGGTGATTAAAATCAATGTAGATAAATAATCCCGGGACAATGGCCACCATCGCACCCATGATTAATCCCAGTGGAGTAAAAATAATACAACTAATAAAAAATAGGATAGCAACCAGAGCCAGGCGCATCATCCCTTCCCTGGTGAACCTGGGCTTTTTCTGATTGGATGGACTTTTTGTTCCTGATTCTTCCCCCATATCTTCCCAATTAACAAATTTACGCCAGACTTCGTCATTACGTACGTAGGATTTGAACACACGGATCACTGTGTTCGAAGAAAGCTCCGATGCAGTGCAATAATGTCCCTGCTTGTTTTCCCAGTATTCAAGCAAAAAGCCGGACTCTTCATGTCCGGCTACTTGAATAAAGTTGTCAGCATCTTTTTGTAAAATGACGAATGAATTTTCTCCTCCAGGCATCCCCCGTAGAGCTTTCGCAATTTTCGTTTCAGAAGGTTTCTGAGAATCCTTCCCCCAGCCTATGATCAAAGAAAACTCCGTTTCGGATCTATCTTGCATACTTAAATCATAGCGCTTTGTGATTTATGTCGCAATGTAAAGATTGTTAATATC
>JASFRG010000235.1:0-6344 GCA_050115035.1 Anaerolineales bacterium
GAGCGCATATTGAGCGAAGCAGATCGGCTTCGTCTGGCAGAGACATTGGGTGCCTATATCAAAGATAGTGCCGGACATTACAGCTACCGGGTCAAGGGCCAGCAAGCCGTGCAGGAACACCTACAAAAGATCGGTCAAGTTATATATGTGCTCTTGCAGAAACTCAAGGATGCCTATGCTCGCGAAGGGTCTTATCAGGTGCTTCAACGACTGTTTGCCGAAAACTTCAAGCTGGATGCAAACACGGCACGTCCGAAAGAAAACAGCGAGATCACCTCTGGCTGTCTGCAAGCGGTGGACGATCTGGAAGCTACCTATCGCAACAAGGGCAACGCCCATTACAAAGGCTATGTCGCCAATCTCACTGAGACCTGTGATCCGGAGAACGAACTGCAACTCATTACCAAGGTGCAGGTTGCGCCCAATAATGTGGATGACGGTCAACTGCTGGCTCAAGCGCTGCCCAACTTGAAAGAGCGAACAGAAGTGGACAACATGCTGACCGATGGTGGCTATGGTGGCCAGGCCAGTGATACGGCCCTACAGGAGCAAGAGGTCCAGTTGATCCAAACCGCTATCCGGGGACGCCGCCCTGACCCTGACAAAGTACACCTGTCACAGTTCACGATCAAGTTCAACGCTAAACACCAACCATCCAAAGTCACTTGCCCACAAGGACAAACCGTTCCGGCTCAAACCAGTAGCCACCAGAAAGCCTTTGTGGCCCATTTCGATCAACAGATCTGTCAGACCTGCCCCCTGGTAGAACACTGTCCTGCCCGACCAGGAAAACGTGACGGGCGTCACCACCTGCGCTTCACCCAGGCTGAAGCACGCTCAGCTGAACGACGCAGACGTAGTCAAGCACATGCTCGACAAGGTCAAAACCTGCTCGCCGCTGTCGAAGCCACTGTGCGCTCGGTCAAACATCCCTTCCCGGCTGGCAAGCTGCCGGTGCGAGGTCAGTTCCGCATGACCTGCATGATCATTGCTTCTGCCGCCATGACAAATGTGCGGCGCATCCAACGCTTTACAGTAGCAAAAACAAGGCTTCAGCATGCTGAAACCGGTGAACAAGCCCGCTCTCAGACAGCCCAGGATCTTTTTTTTGCTTCTACCTGGCACTCCATCAACCGCTGGCTGCGCCCAGATCACCTTTTTGTTTCGCTTGTTGGTTGTTAAAGATCGACTTTTTTCAGAGGACTCCTTTGTTTAAATTGGATTCTTGAAATGGTATAATGTCGCTCTATAATCTAATGCGATCGCAGTCTCCTGATCCTTTCAGAACCACAATCCTGATAGTAAGCTCAAACGGCGAAATTGTTCGTGAAATCAAGCGGAATTAGCAGCTAAACTCACACCGTACTGGCAGGTACGGCATGGTATAACCTGGAGGTCGCAGGTTCGAGTCCTGCCCCCGCTACTCAAAAAGGCACCTTGAAGGTGTCTTTTTTGTTTAGATTCATGCGAAATTAGCAGCTAAACCTACGACCTGTAGGTTACGAGCCCTTTTGCTTGTTGAGTTCATAAATACAAAAACAAATTAAATTTAATAATTCGCACCGGTCTGGATTAAGTTGACCGGTGCGAAAAAATTATGTGATATCCGCTAACCTCAATGAGCTTGAAAATCTCAAATGTAAGTCGAGATTGCTTGCCAGACCTTCATACCCTGTCCAAAGCTCGGATCAAGCAGATGCCCTTTGAGCGGGCGTACGTCAGTGCCTTGGAGCATCAGTGTGCGTAATACACCCGCCGCACTGATATCTCCCACTAGTTGATAGCCAACTAAATTGTTCTCTTTGATGTAGATCGTACGCAGATTGCCGTTCCGCTTATCTTGCAGGATTTCATCGCCTTCTTTCAAACCAACGGCCATGATGGGTAGGCCCAGGTGTTTGAGGCTGTTCATGCGCTCGCCGCCTTCGTAGTGTGTCTCAAACCCAGCTAAGTTCAAACCAACGACTCGTCCCTGTTCAATAGCATTGGGGAAAATAGCATGGACATAGGACTCGCCCGTCAGCCGGTCTGGCACTTCGACAACATCCCCGGCGGCATACACGTCCGGCAGATTGGTGCACAGGTGGTCGTCTACTGCCAGGCCCCACTTGTGTTCGATTCCACTGTCACCCAGGAAATCCAAATTGGGTTTGACGCCGGTTGCGGCGATTAAAATGTCACCTTTCAAGACTTCACCAGAATCTAAACGGACAGCTTCGGCGCTCCCATTCCCCAGAAAAGCTTCGGCTTTGGTGTTCAGACGCACATCCACCCCGCGCTGGCGCATCAGGTCAAGGGCAACTGCAGCGGTGTCCTTGTCGAGCATGGTGGACATGACCTGGTCCAGCATTTCGACCTGCGTCACTGCTACATTCAATTCGCGCAAGAGCAGTGCAATTTCCATGCCAATGAAGCCTGCGCCGACGATGACAGCTGTCTTGGCCTGACCACTTTTTACTTGCTCCACGATGGCTTCAGCCGCGCTCAGAGATTTGAAATTGTGAACGCCTGGCATATCTGATCCTTCCACGGGCGCATACAGGCGACTGCCGGTAGCAATCACAAGGCGATCATAATCCAGGCTGTTTCCATCTTGCAGTTCTAAACGATGTGCGTCCGGTTGCAGACCGGTAACTACCACTCCTTTCCGGTAATCCAGAGTCATTTGTTCGAGCCAGTCGCTGTCACGCCACAGGTGTGCCTTCGAACCGGTCAGGAAATGATCGGCCATCGCTGGCGGAGAATAGGGCAAGCTTGGTTCCGCACTAAGCATCACAATTTCGGTCTGCCCTTCATGCGCGCGAACGGTCTCTGCAACGCTCACCCCGGCGGGGCCGGCACCAATGATTACGATTTTCATATCGCCTCCTTTTCGGACCCTTCTCCCTTTTGGAGAGAAGGGGTGAGGTGAGGTTCAAGTCAACGCCAGTTCAGCGTCAGGCATGGCGATTTCTTCGGGATCAATGGCTGGCAGATCTAACCCGGCGCGTTTTTTCTCGATGTGTCGGCGAATCAAAGTAGCAGCGCGGTTCGGGTCTGGTTCGACTGCAAAGGTTGCTCCAAATACGTCTTCAAGTCCTTCGGTCAGCAATTTGACAATGTTTGGACTTCCAAAGATCGGTGGTGCAATCCCTAGTACCGTGAAAATACCTGAGCCAACCACATACGTGCCAATAGCGGCGGCTTTTTCTGAGTACCATTCGGGAGCGGAGCCAGCCAGAGGCAGGGCGCTGATATCCACACCAAGTGTATTGGCCAGGGCAGCGGCAAGTACCAGAATGCGGGTATTATCTACGCACGAACCGAGATGTAACACTGGGGGAATTCCCAAGGCTTTGCAAACTGCACTCAAGCCGGGCCCAGCCATGTCAGCGGCTTCAGGTACCATCAAGCCAGCTTTGCCGTCTGCTACCGTGGTGCAGCCTGTGACCACAACCAGAATGTCATTCTCAATCAGTCGTTTGGTCAGTTCAGTGTGTCCTAGATCTTGCTTGATTTTTGGATTGTTGCAACCAACAATGCCGACCGCTCCACGGATATCCCCTTTGACAATGGCATCAATCAACGGTTGGGGAGTACCGCCCAAAGCGCCGAGAATGGATTCAATTGAAAAGCCGGTCATCATTTCGACTGGTTCAACCGGAATATTGACGCGCTCCTGAACACGGTTGTCATAATTTTCGATAGCCGTACGCACGATCTGCTTACCGATTTCCAAGCCGCGACTGGGGTCAAAGCTGATGTGTTCCGCTCCGGGGAATTTGGCCTTGTCAAAGGTACTGATGACTTTGGTGTGAAAGCATTTGGCTGTTTCGGTTACAGCGGGCATTATGCACTGGTAATCCACCACCATTGCTTCAACCGCACCAGTCATAATCACCAGTTCCTGCATCAGATGATTACCGGCCATTGGGATTCCCTTTCGCATTAGTACTTCGTTGCCTGTGCAACATACCCCAGCCAGGTTTACTCCTTTGGCGCCCTTCTCCTCAGCCAATTTGAGAAGCTTAGGATCCTGGGCAGCAACCACAATTACTTCAGAGAGCATCGGATTGTGACCATGCAAAATAATATTGACGTGATCTGCTTTGAGTGCTCCCAGGTTCATTTTCGACATCTTTGGCTCAGGCGTACCAAACAGCGTATCAGATAGATCTGTAGCAACCATCGAGCCACCCCAGCCGTCGCTCAAGCTGGTGCGAATGGCGTGCAGCAAGATGTTGACCCAATCATTGTCCACGCCCATATGGGTACGGTGCAGCATCTCAACGTTCTCACGGTCGATACCGCGCGGGTATACACCGACTTTATCCCAAAGATCTTGCCGTGCTTGCGGGGCACGCGCACCCATCGGAAGTTTTTCACGGCGCATGCCATAGTCTTCCATAATCTCCCAAGCCAAGTCTTTGGCGATTTCCTGATCACTTTTACCGTCAGTTGGGACATCGTACTCAGCAGCCAGATTTTTGAGTTTTTCGCTATCAGTAACTGTATATATGTCTGTTTTCCCTTCGCCGACAAGATGAAGCGTTTCCAGAATATCACGACCGTGATCGGAATGGGACGAAGCACCTGCTGCGATCATGCGTGCTAGGTTGCGGGCAACGATGATATCCGCATCTGCTCCGCAAACCCCCTTCTGTGGGCCGTCACCGAAAGGATCTACCCGACAGGGACCCATTACGCAGATGCGACAACTAGTCCCTAAATTACAATATCCACACTGGGGTTGTTGTTTTTCCAATCGATCCCAGACAGTTTCGATGCCATTCTTGCGAGCTACTTCAAGCATGGCCTGTGTGTCAGCATTGATACTCATTTTTTTGAAACCGTTTCCACTGAAGGTAGTCATACTTCACGCTCCTTTCTTGCCGTTTGTATTCAAGTGAGTCACTGCCGTTCCATAATTCCGCCAGGCATTCACATTCGCAGGGATAACAGCCTCCTGTCCTTCAATCTGACCAACTGCAACGGATACACTTTCGGAATAACGTGTGCGAGCTGATTTGACCAGTTCGTTGATTTCGCCAAACTCCAGTGCATTGACCTTGCATGCTTCGACGCAAGCCGGAATTTGCCCCTGGCGCTGACGTCCGATGCAGTGGTTACACTTAATCGCTATGGTTACTTTCTCCGGTGAATCTGCTGAAGCATAGAATGTAATCACATCAAAGGGGCAGACCATAGCACACATGCCGCAAGCGATGCACTTGTGCGCATCAACCAAAACAATCTCCAGGAAGTCATCGGCACGATGAATGGCACTGGTTGGGCAAACGGCCATACATGGGGCTGGGTCGCAATGGCGGCACTTGTTTGGGAAAGCAGTGTTCATTGAAAGACCCGGTTCTGCATGGATACGCGGTTTAGGAGTGGGAGACTCAAAAACGGCCATGAACAGATTTTTGGTTTGTGAATGGGCTACTGCGCAGGCAGATTCGCACTGCTTGCAACCAATACAACGTTCAGGGTGTACAAAGACAGTTTTCATGCAAATATTCCTTTCTCCAAGCCGTGTGAAAAGAACGGGATTTCAAACAATTGTTCCCAAAACACCTCCTCTCCGAAAGCTTGTCCCCCCCCATCCTAAGGCAAAATAAAATAGGCATGTCACTTTTCTGCTAAAGTGGACATACCTGTAAATCAACGCGAGCAGTCCTGCTCATTTATAGTATAGGCAAATGTTTACTCCAATTCAATTGACGAATGTCATATTCCACAACAAATCGAATCTTACCAATGGATGTTTTCATTGAAGATGGTAGTTGTGACGAGGGTAGGTTGGATATCGGTTTTGTCTGCCCCCTAAGTACCATGCCAATTTAAATATTGGAAAATAGGAATGATATAATCTCACTAAATATCCAAAGCCGTCGCAATCAGCTGGGCTTTTCAGAACCATAATCCTGAAAGTAGGCAAAAACGGCGAAATTGTTCGTGAAATTAAGCGGATTTAGCAGCTAAACTCACACCGTACCTGCCGGTACGGTATGGTATAACCCGGAGGTCGCAGGTTCGAGTCCTGCCCCCGCTACTCAACGGTTGAAAAGGCACTCAAAAAGTGCCTTTTTTCGTTTAATTTCATTTTAGTTCATGCGAAAATAGCAGTGGAACCTCTGATTCCCAGGTTATAAGCCTTACATATAAATAATGAGCTTGAAGTTCAGATTTAGATCTCAAGTTTTCGGTATTATCTCAATAGTTAGGGGCAGGGCGAAGTTGTTGTAGGCCGAGTTGAGAAGCAGCCTGTGTCACCAACTCAGCCAATGGTGGAATGGCGTATACGCCGGTGATCCGGTCACGCAAATAGGCATAGAAACTCACGCCCAATTTTCTGGCAGTCT
>JASFRG010000236.1:0-6302 GCA_050115035.1 Anaerolineales bacterium
TGGCGTGCACTTTTGTAATAGAGGTAAGCTCCTCCGAGCGCCAAAGCCAACTCCACAAGAGCGGCTGCGATTGGCAATTGCCATAGTCCAAACCCAAGAAGTGGCAGATTGCCGATATTACCAGGTAGGATAGGAAGATCTGGGCGGTGCACGATTAGGTCCAGCAGCCAATGCGAGAATACCATCCCGCCGATGACCAATCCAGCCTTTTTTCCCCAGGCCCAACGTGCGAATAACCCGGCGATAACGGCAATAATTGCTGCCCCTAACAACGAATGACTGTAGTAGGCATGAATCCTTACCTGACCATAAGCCGGGTGCGCGGAGTCTAGTGGCGCAAAAGATTCAATCCCAAAAGCGGCCAGAAAAATAAAGATGAAATCGAGTAGATAGGTGCTGAACATTAAAGCCCATAGGGGAACTTTTGGTTCAGAGGATTTGACGACTGCTGCTAGACCAAAGTGACCTGAAGTCATAAGTGAGATCTCCTCTCTAAAAGTGGGTAGTCAAAAAGGTTTATGCTTAGAAGTAACCGCAATATTTTTTATAATGGAAAGGGAAAATTTATCTTACAAAATACCAAGCCTATTTATTAAGGCGAGTTTTTCAATAGTATTTCAGCCCTTATAACTATCGTTTGGGGTGCTTTTCCCAAACTCTTGCTCACAAGAGAAACACAACAACAAGGCCATCTTACACATTTATGACCCGATTAGCCTTAAATAAACCTTAAGCGCTTATTATGCTAAGCTACAACCTTTTTTTATATTGTTATTAACTTCCAAGGAAATTCAACAAGAACTTTGTTACATCTTCGGCTTCGTCGTGCTGTACCCAATGGGTAGCGTCTTCAAAGAAAGCCAGTTTTCCATCGTCGCAATAGTCCATGCTGGGGCGCGCCATGCGGTGGCTAAGTGCTGTGTCCTGCATGCCCCAGATCAACAAAGTGGGGGTTTTCACCTGAGTTTCCTGAAGGAGACTGGGAAAATATCGCCCAGCACGATACCAGTTGAGCATAGCGGTCATCGCGCCGGGTTGAGACCAGGCCTTCTTGTATTTGGCAATGTCTTCGTTTGTGAAGGTATGAATTTTGCCACTGCCACGTAAGACACGAACAGCGTTACGCCAATCATTTTGACGCAGAAAATACTCTGGTATCCATGGGATCTGAATGGCAAAGATATACCACGAGCGGCGCAGTTGATCCGGGTCACCACGCCGCAAGAAGCGCATCATCACAGCTGGATGCGGTGCATTCAGAATGCCCATCCTGTGCAAACGCTGCGGGTGCCAGATGGCAAACGCCCATGAGACTAACCCGCCCCAGTCATGCCCGATCAGGTTTACCTTTTCGTAGCCAAATGAATCTATTAGACCGAGAATATCATTGGAAAGTTTATCTATCGTGTAGGCTTTTATGCCTATTGGTTTATCGCTCAGGTTGTAACCGCGTTGGTCCGGGACGATGACGCGATATCCTGCCTTTGCTAATGGTTCAACTTGTTTCAACCATCCTCGCCAAAATTCGGGAAATCCATGCAGCAAAAAAACAGGCTGTCCGTCTTCCGGCCCAGCCGTGACCACGTGCAATTTGATTCCATTGGTTTCGATGTAGGTTGTTTGGTAGTTCACAGGAATGTAAGTATAATAGTTTTTAGGAGTTAGTAAATTATTGTATATAGGTGGGACTGGGGGTACTACAAACAGTGCCCTATAAGGATTCTACAAGTTTTATGAAGGGTGTGTTTCAAATGAGTTGAAAGTCTAGGGCTACTCTGGTAAAGTGCGTTTTGTGAAACCACTTTGGAGAGGTAATCATGACTTTCAACTCGCAAGAAATTATACAGGACATTCATAAGGATTTTGAGGATATGTTGGCGTATGACACGGGAGAGCAAGCCCGAACGAGTACGGCGGATGCCACCGAACGTGGCTTGTTCAAGCTGTTGATGCAAATGGGTTCCAAATTGCTGACACTGTTTTTCATGATGCGTTCACAAGCGGCCAATCGAGGGTCTCTCAAAACGGCAGACGGGAATGAATGGTCATATCATCGGGATATGCAGCGCACGTACTTCTCGATCTTTGGCAAGGTGCGTTTCATGCGGCCGTATTTTTATCGGAAAGGAGCAGGTGGCCGAACGCCGTTGGATGCAGAATTGAGCCTGGGCGAGGATTGCTACTCGGATCTGGTGCGAGAGATCCACGACTATCTGAGTGTGTATGGGGTCTACCATAAAGCATGTGACATTCTGGAGCGAGAACTTGGTTTGCGTCTTTCAACGCGCGTGGTTCAAACCAATCTGGGCGAAGATGCAGCGGAGGTAGAAGCTTACTATGCCCAAAAGCCAGCCCCGCCAGCCGAACGGGAAGCAGACATCCTGGTCATTCAGGCAGATGGCAAAGGTGTCCCTATGATCCTGGAAAAAACGGTGTCCGAAAAAGTGCGTTTGAATAAAGGCGAAAAGCATGGGCGTAAGAAGGAAGCTGTGGTGACCACAGTTTATAGCATTGAGGCGTTTGTTCGCACTCCAGAACAGGTAGTTGCCAGTTATTACGATAAAATCCATGCTTCCCGGCCTCCCCAACCGCAAAACAAGCACCTGTGGGCTACTTTAGACGGCAAAGACGTCGCTCTGGGCCGTTTAGCCAAACAGGTCACCTCTCGTTTAGGAGAGCACCTGCACCACAAAGTTGTCCTGTGTGATGGCTGCGAAGCTCTGCAAAGTCGTATCACCAAACAGTTTCCGGACTTTACTCTGATCCTGGACTTCATCCACGCCAACGAGTACTTGTGGAAAGTCGCCAATGTCCTGTTGGGGGAAAGCAACGATCAGCGCTTTGCATGGATGAAGGCACGCACACTGCAACTCCTCTCAGGACAAACCAAACAACTCATCGCAGAATTCCGTGCCCTGGTAAACCAGCCGAAGATGAGTATCGCCAGGCGCACCCAACTCCTCAAAACTGCCAACTCCTTTGAGCGCAATTTGCCCTTCATGAACTATCCCGCGTATCTATCCAAGGGTTGGCCGATTGCCTCAGGCGTCATTGAAGGCGCTTGTCGCCATTTTGTGAAAGATCGTTGCGAACTTTCTGGAATGCGTTGGCTTCAAAGTGGCGCAGAAAATCTCTTGCGCTTACGTGCCGTAGCTGAAAATGACGATTGGGAAGATTACCATCTGTACCGCATCCAGCAACGCCATCTGCGTTTGTATGGAACACGGAATGTCTGTCCCGAACCCATTGAAGTTCAATCCCTGAATTTGCATTCGCCACCAGTTGAGCCGATGGTTGCCAACAAACAGAACCGCTATTCGCAATTACCCTTGGCTTTTTGAATATGTTTCTACTCAAATGAAACACACCCTTTTATGAAAGCTTTTTGTCATTCTGAACGCAGTAACACTTGTGCCTGCGCTGCAAGTGCAGATGAGAATCCACGTGCGGATCGCGGAAGACTCTTCGCCCTTGCGGGTTCAGAGTGAAATAGAGTTAATTACCCCACAAGCTTATACCCCAGCTATCGCATGGTGACCAACAACTGCGGTGAGTTTGGAGCGGACTCGATCTTGGTGCGCAGGTGGCGCACTAGGTTTTCGATCTGGTAGTCGAACATGCCTTCCTGATATTCACTCTAGATCACCTGACCGATTTCGTCTTTAGAGCACACCTTGCCCCGCTTTTCATACAGATGCGACAACAACGCAAATTCCTTGGATGATAGTTCCACCAGAACCATTCCACATGCATTTCGGTGGCTTCGAGATTAACATCCAACTCCAGGAAAGGCGTTTCCACCTAAGTCCCTTCCGGATTGTAGAAAGTAAACAGGATTTCGCCAACCTTCTCCACGGCCCGTCCCAGGCGTGTGACAGGGTTTTCCGGGCTGTGAGGAGTCAAGCATATAGGGGATTCCTCAGGAATAAGGGTGCTTAGAGAAAAAGTCTTTACAAGAACAAAACAGTTCCTTGCCGGGACTGTTTTACGAACGGTTCAACGGGCGTAGTCTAACCCAAAAAATGGACAAAACCCATACCCTATCACAATGATTTTCTCACTGCACCGGCTGCCAAATTTCCACGTTGTCGAAGAAGACCTTATAGCCCTCCGGACCTGCAAAATCAAAAGTATAGACAAAGAAGGCCGCTTCACCGGGCTGGTCGAAGGATTGCTCTACATTGACCTGGTCCACGAGTTGATCGTTGATGAAGAGTGTAATCTCTTCCAGGTAGCAACCTATCCCAATGCGGTTGACATCGTCTGGGGATGCTTTGAACGCGTTGCTCTCGTACCAATACTGACCAACCGTATTCTGTTTTGTCAGAGGGATGTCTTCTCCTTCCAGATACTGCGCAATAATGTAAGAATTGTTCTCCAGGTCGAACTCAACATAATAATGATTGTCCACATCCTGGTACTGGCAGAAAACGCCGAAAGTACCGTCCTGTGGCCCGGATAAACCCTGCACGTCAAACCAGATCTCGTAAGGGACGAAGTTTACCGGAAGATAAGCCCAATCGATGTATTCCGGTTCGGCGATTTGAAAGCTGTAGGCTTCATCCTCGTATTTCAAGATGGTCGTGTTGTCGTTATAGACCGGCCATCCCAACGCATCGGATGAGAAATCATCGTAGAGTGAGTGATCGTCCACGTATTGGTCACCTGTCAGCGACAGGCCGGAGTTTGTTGGTGTTGGAGCAGATGTGGGGGTGGAGGAAGTCGCGGTTGGTAAGGATACCTGGGTGACGATCACTTCGGTGGCAACTGGCTCTGGCATGGATGGGGAAGCTGATCGCTGTGTAAGGAAGAGCGCAGCGCCTCCACCGAACACTAGCACGCCAATGCACATCATACCTACACATCCGACGCCCAGCAGAACGGGCAGCCAGGGGAATCTTCGTTGTTCGCTCATCTACTACGCCTCCATTTCTCAGTTCGGGACTGTTTCCATTAAAGCACAGATTTCTAACGGTATACCTTTGGCCTGGTCCTGTACCAGCGATAGCGCGCCCTGTTCGCATTTATCCACGCAAACGCCGCAGCCCATGCACTTATCATAATTCACTTCCATAAACATGTCACCCAGCTCCAGCGCGTTGAATTGACAATAGTCTACACAATCTTCGCAAGCCATGCACAGAGATTCGTCCACTTGCGAGATATATCCAGATGAAGCCAGCATCGGGATGCCGTTGCGATGTGCGTTCATCGCACCGCAGCAGCACTCGCAGCAATTGCAAATAGCGTAAAAGCGTTCCAGCATAGCGTCCTTGAAAAATGCGTGATGCACGTGTCCGCGTTCGTCTTCAGCCTTAAGGATTTCTATCGCTTCGTCACGCGTGATCCAGCGGGAGCGTTCCGGTTGGTGTTCGCGGATGAAACTGGCGAATGGGTCGCCCACGATCAGGCATACGTCTAACGGCAGGCAGGGATTTTCCATCGCTACCCGGCAGGGACAATCCAGCGCCACGATGCGGTCTGGATTCTGCATCACGATCGAGCGTGCCCGCTTGTAAGGGATGACTTGTTCCAAATCGGGAATCCTGATCTCTTCGTTGATCAGCACCAGCGTTTTGGCCGTTTCGAGCGGGACGGCTTTGCCGTGGTAGGTATCCGCGAAGTCGATAGTTTCTTCGTCGGGTTCATCCTTTTTCTTTTTGGTGATCAGGCGATCTACCAATCCACCCAGCGGCGCCAGCCATTTGGTAGCGGGGTGTTTGCCCTTGCCGACCCCAATATAAAAATACGGCCAGCGGCCATAAATATAGCCGTGCAAAAAGTCTAAAAAAGAATAACCGGGCGTTTTGCGCGCCTCATCGATAAAGGCTTGAGTGGATAGTTTGACAAAGGGAATTTTCATGGGACACCTCCACTTCCATCGTACAAAAATAACCATCCCATGAAAAGCGCCATCCGTCCGTAATCCATTAGATAAACATCATTTATCGAAATACATTTCTTAAACAGTTGAGTCGCAGAGATCAAAAGAGTAAAATTTTCTTTATGTTCTCCGCGACTCTATATTGAATAGCAAATATGTAAAAGTAGTTATTCAGTGTCGTAATCTGCTGGTGCCTCCTCCACCGAGGTCATTGGCTCATCGGCAGACCTTTTGTCTAACATCTGCATCATCAAAGCTACCACTTTTGTGAAAGTGGTTACGTTATTGCTTTTTCACTAAAACAAACATGATTATACAATACCTTCGCCAAAATGAAATCTGAAATCTCGATACTCTTCTGTACCAGAATTTTTTGAATCGTCTTAGCGATAATTAAAAATATGTCCGCTAAAACCCA
>JASFRG010000237.1:0-6237 GCA_050115035.1 Anaerolineales bacterium
CCGCAAAGCCTTCAACTACTGCTTCGACTTTGACGCCATGATCAACGATGCCCTCAACGGTGAAGGCATCCAGGCTCAGGGTCCGATCATCGCCGGCATGATGGGCTACCGCGAAGGCGAAGCCCCACTGTATTCTTACGATCTCGCCAAGTGCGAAGAAGAATTCAAGCTGGCTGACGTCGACAAAGATGGCGTTCCCGCTGGTGAAGATGAAGATGATGTCTGGGAAACCGGCTTCTACATGCAGATGGCCTACAACACGGGTAACGACACCCGCCGTCTGGCTTCCGAGATCCTCAAAGCCGGCATCGAGTCGGTCAACGAGAACTTTGCCATCACCGTGGTTGGTATGCCCTGGCCGGTGCTGCTCAACAGCCGCCGTGCTCAGAAGCTCCCGATCTACGTGGGTGGCTGGTTGGAAGACTTCCATGATCCCCACAACTGGGTACACCCGTTCCTGCACTCACAGGGTGCCTATGGTCGTGTGATCAACATGCCTGAAGAGTATGCGGTCAAGTATGACGCTTTGATCGAAGAAGCTGCTTCGTACACGACGGCGGAAGAACGCCGCCCAGTCTATGAAGAGATCCAGCTTGCCGCACAGGAAGATGCGGTCGTGATCTGGATGTACCAGGCTGTCGGTCGTGTACACCTGCAGCGCTGGATGCAAGGTTTTTACTACAATCCTGCCTATTTCCAGGCACCGTATACATATATCTATGCTTTGTCCAAGGGAGAGTAGAAAGATACTTTCTAATACCGTTTCTATCTGAACACTGATAGAAACCGGACTTGGACCTGTTAGATGTACAAAGCAGGGAGCCGGTACAAGCCCGGCTCCCTGCTCTTCAAACCGGAGGATTATAGCTATGTTGAATTACATTATTCGCCGCTTGTTGATTTTGCCAGTTATCCTGGTTGGCGTGACCATGTTGGTCTTTACTATGCTCTCCCTGTTGACGCCCTATGAACGTGCCTCGCTGTACGTCTCCGATATCCCCAAGCGCCAGGGCGCCATCGAAGGCATCATCGAAAAGTACGGCCTGGATGACCCTATCCCCGTACAGTATTGGAAATGGATGGTTGGATATAAGGATAGCGATACGGGTGAGATTAAGGGCGGCATCCTTCGTGGCGACATGGGTTTCTCCAAGGTTGGGAAAAGCTCAGTGGCCGAGGTGATCCAACGCCGTCTGCCTGCCACCGCGGAACTGGCTTTGTGGTCCGCCATTCCCTTGATCGGTCTGGCGGTCTGGATGGGCATGCAAGCGGCAGTTCACCACAATAAATTTGCCGATCAACTTTTACGCGTTGTAGCTATTATCGGTTGGTCGCTTCCAGTCTTTGTTTTAGGCCTTGTCTTACTGATGTTTTTTTACGCACAATTGGGCTGGTTTCCACCGGAGCGTCTCTCCGGTTGGGCTTCGCAAGCGGTCCAGTCGGGTGAGTTCGTGCGTTACACCCAGATGAACACCCTGGATTCGCTGCTCAACCTGCGCTTTGACATTTTCCTGGATTCGTTGCGGCACTTGATCTTGCCGGTGATTTCTCTTTCGGTTGTCAGTTGGGCCTTCCTAGTACGCATCACACGTTCCTCTATGTTGGATGTTCTGCGCCAGGATTACATGACCACCGCCCGCGCCAAAGGTCTGGGTGAGCGAACGGTCATCCGCGGACATGCAGTCCCCAACGCCCTGATCCCGGTCGTCACCGTCGGCGGCCTGACCATGATCGGCCTGTTCAACGGCGTGGTCATCACCGAGACTGTCTTCAACTATCCCGGGCTGGGCAAATTCATGGCAGATGCTGCTACCGCCCTGGACGTGGTCTCGGTGTTGGGAATGACCCTGTTCAGCAGCTTTGTGCTGGTGTTCGGGAACCTGGTTGTCGACGTTTTGTATGGGGTGGTCGATCCCCGCATCCGCTTGCAGTAGAAAATAATTTAATTTAAAGGATTTGCGCGATTCAGATATCTCCAATGTAACTGCGTAACTCCTGGTAAGAGGTTATTCTAAGATGACCATAATCAAGAAACTTCTGAAAAACCCCACTTCGCTGGCCGGCATCATCATATTGGTGATATTCCTGATCATCGCCATCGCTGCTCCGCTGTTCGCGCCCGTTCCGGAGCGCTCTCGCGACCCCTACCTGGTCCCCCGCGACGGCTTCAGCACCACACCCAATCCGCCCAGTGAAGAGCACCCCTTTGGGACCACCGAGGGGCAGTATGATATCTATTACGGTGTCATCTGGGGAGCGCGTACAGCTTTCCGTATCGGTGTGGTGATCACTTTCCTGACCACCTCGATCGGCATCATCGTGGGGTCCATCTCCGGCTTCTATGGGGGCTGGGTGGATGAACTCCTGATGCGCATTACCGAGATCTTCCAGGCATTCCCCTTCCTGCTGGCAGCCATCACCATGACCTCGGTCTTGCAGACCATCTATGGACGAGGGGAGGCGGGTGCGCTGATATTTATGGCCAAGATCGTGGCGTTCCTGACCTTCGGTCAGAGCTTCGCTGAGGATCTGGACCCGGTGCAGTTACAGATCCTGACCGGGATGCTGGCCATCATCTTCTTCGGATGGATGACTGAAGCGCGCGTGATGCGCGGCAACATCCTGTCGGTCAAGGAGTTTGAATACGCCTTGGCAGCCAAAACAGTTGGTGCCAGTGACATGCGCATTCTGTTCCGGCATCTGTTGCCGAATGCAGTCTTCCCTATCCTGGTGATCTCATCCATGAACATCGGATCCTATGTGCTGACCTTTGCAGCTTTGAGCTTCCTTGGATTGGGGGCACAGAGAGGCTATGCGGACTGGGGGCAGATGATCAGTTTTGCCAGGAACTGGGTGCCGTCGTTGGTGGAGTACTGGTACATTGTGGTCTTCCCGGGGTTGGCGATCGTGTTGTTCGTGTTGGCGTGGAACCTGGTAGGCGATGCATTGCGCGATATTCTCGACCCACGTTTGCGTGGTAGTGGTAGCATTTAGGCAGTATAGATAGCGTAGGGAAGAGCATTTCAGTAAATTGCTCTGTGTTGTATGATTTTTTCACTCAATCGCTTAATCCATCCTGCGGTGTCGCCTAAAATAATACTGTGGTACTATTTAAAACCCTACTGGAGAACTGTTTTTTGCATCCTACAGCTTTCCTACGATTGCCCTACGCCTGTAGCGCAGTTGACTGACTTGTAGAATTAGGTATAATCAAATACGCTCCGCATATTAAATAGAGTTACGTGTCAAAACAAGCAGTGTTTGATAAATTTATCGATTGCAAATCTGAACTTTCGTGGATGCCAAATTTTCTATTGCTGGTTCCCGCTATACAATTTCATTTTAATAGGATACATACATGCCCAATCAGATCTTGAATGTGCAAGGCCTAGAAACCAGATTCCGTACTGATGAGGGGACAGTACATGCTATCAATGGAGTCTCTTTCTCAGTCAATGAGGGAGAAACCGTTGGTATCGTGGGAGAGAGTGGTTCCGGAAAGAGCGTGACCATGCTCTCCGTTCTTCGTTTGATCCCCACTCCCCCTGGAAAAATCACTGCTGGAACTGCTGAGTTTCGAGGCCAAGATTTGCTCACAATGGAGAGTCAGGAAATTCGTCACGTCCGCGGCGCCCAAATCAGCATGATTTTTCAGGATCCCATGACTTCTCTAAACCCGGTGCTGACCATTGGAAAACAGTTGACTGAACCGATGCTTTTGCATCTGGGCATGACAAAGCAGCAGGCAAACAATCGCGCAGTTGAGCTTTTAGAGATGGTGGGCATTCCAGGGGCGCGAGAACGTCTCTCAGATTACCCTCATCAATTTTCGGGGGGCATGATGCAGAGGGCGATGATCGCGATGGCGCTTTCCTGTAATCCGCAAATTTTGATTGCGGATGAACCGACAACAGCATTGGATGTGACCATTCAGGCGCAGTTCATCGAACTGGTCAAACGGCTGCAGGAAAACCTGGGAATGGCTATTATTTGGATCACCCACGACCTTGGCGTAATTGCCGGGTTGGCCCAACGTGTGTTGGTTATGTATGGCGGGTTATTTATCGAAAAGGCTGAGGTCAAAGATTTGTATGCCGATCCTCGACACCCCTATACAATTGGTTTGTTAGGCAGTTTACCTCGCTTAGATGGAAAACACTCAGAGCGTTTAGTATCCATTGATGGATTACCCCCGGTATTGTACGAACAGCCCTCGGCCTGTCCATTTGCACCACGCTGTAAGTTTGCCATCGAAAGATGTTCAAAAGAAAATCCTGTTTTGGAGGAAATTGCTCCAAAACATTCTATTGCATGTTGGGTTGACACCCGCACTGGGAGACCTCGTTACAATGACTAATGAAACCCTGCTTCGTGTTGATGGTCTAGTAAAGCACTTCCCTATCCTTCAGGGTGTGATTCGTCGACAAGTTGGTGCCGTCCACGCGGTAGATGGCGTCACTTTCGACATATACAAAGGCGAGACATTTGGACTTGTAGGTGAGTCTGGTTGTGGAAAATCGACTACGGGTCGTACTATCATACGATTATATAAACCGACCGAGGGCCACGTCTATTACGATGGCACAGATTTGGCATCTTTAAGTGAACGAGAAATGCGCAAGATGCGCCGTAAGTTGCAAATAATTTTTCAGGACCCCTATGCCAGCCTCAACCCTCGTATGACAGTTGAGGATATTGTGGGGGAACCGTTACTTGTTCATAAAGTAGCGTCCGGCAAGGAGATTAAAGAACGAGTTAAAGAACTACTTAAACAGGTAGGTTTGAATCCTGCTTTTTCAGATCGATATCCCCATGAATTTTCCGGTGGGCAACGCCAACGCATCAGTATAGCGCGTTCCCTGGCTTTGCAGCCCGATCTCATCATTTGTGATGAACCCATTTCGGCGTTGGATGTTTCGATCCAGGCCCAGGTAATCAACCTGCTCGAAGACCTGCAAAATCAATTTGGCTTGACTTATTTATTTATTGCACACGATTTATCCATGGTACGTCATATCAGTGATCGCGTTGCAGTTATGTATCTCGGCATTATTGTCGAGTTAGCTGAACGTAATGAGCTGTATGAGAGTCCATTACATCCATATTCGCAAGCGTTGCTTTCTGCAGTTCCCATTCCTGATCCCATTGCAGAAGAACGGCGTCAGCGTGTCATTCTGGAAGGTGATGTACCTTCTCCGGTGAATCCCCCTTCCGGATGTCGTTTCCGCACGCGCTGCCCGATTGCAGAACCGCTTTGCGCGGAAGAAAAACCCGAATGGCGAGAGATAAAGTCTGGTCACTTTGTGGCCTGTCACTTTTCTGAAAGATTTCTATAAGAAAATTTGTAAGGAGGTGATGCCCTGTTGAGAGCATAATGAATAAAATAGAAAGTTTTAACTGTCGTATAAACCCTAAAAAATCCTTTTGAGGAGGAGAAAGATGCGTTCAAAACTATTTTTAGCGCTTAGCCTGTTGATCGTCGCCAGTATGGTCCTGGCTGCCTGCGCACCCTCTGCAGCTCCGGAAGAGCCCGCTGCTCCAGCTGAAGAACAACCCGCTGAGGAGCCCGCGGCTCCCGCCGAAGAGCCTACTGAGGCACCCGCCGAAGAGCCCGCCGCTGAAGAGCCCATGGGACCCGAGATGATGAATCCCGATACCTATGTGGTAGCGACAATCGGTGAACCCGAAACCCTCGATCCGTCTTGGACCTATGAAACCGCCGGTTCCGCGATCGAGAACAACGTTTACGAAGGTATGGTCTGGTTCAACAGAGAAGATACCGGATCCTTCGTTGGTGTACTGGCCACAGACTGGTCGACCAACGAGGCCGGCGATGTGTGGACCTTTAACGTCCGCGATGGCGTCACCTTCCACGAGGGCGGTACACTCGAGCCCCATGACGTTGCCTACTCCGTCCAGCGCGCCCTGTTGCAGGACCGCATCGACGGCCCGCACTGGATGACCCTGGAAGCCTTCTTCAATCTGTATACGATCGAAGACCTGGCCATTGGCGACAGTGGCAAAGAATTTGCCGATCTGTCCCAGGATGAGTTGGTTGCCGCCTGTGAGCAGGTGAAAGCCGCTGTCGTTGCTGACGATGAAGCCGGCACAGTCACCTACAACCTGTATACCGCTACCCCCTGGTTCCTGGCCATGATGGCTAATTCCTTCCTTGGCGCGACTTATGACATGGAATGGATGGTCGAGAACGGCGCCTGGGATGGTTCCTGTGACAAC
>JASFRG010000238.1:0-6195 GCA_050115035.1 Anaerolineales bacterium
AAGTCCTTCAAAAAGGCAATCTGAACTCTCGTTTTGGTTCAAAAGGATAAAATTCTACAGATTCACGCTGATTCACAGTAATTATTTGCAAATAACACATACAAAGGAAATAACTTCACACCAATGTGAAGAAACAAATTGAGAAAATTTTACGAAAAGAATTCAAGGAGTGAGCAGGGCGAAGGCCATGAGTTCCTGCATGAAGCCACACAGGTCAAGAATATTGGGTGCCGACGGGAGAATAGGTTTTATAATCATTTAGCGCAGAAAAATAGAGGTGCAAGATGGTATTACGATCAATTGAAGTAACTGTTGAAAAAGATGGCACAGTCCGCCTGACAAAAAAAGTCAAGCTACCCGCGGCACGCCGGGGTATCTTGACTATCCTTGACGAGCCAGTGCCTGTTGCCGAGACAGCTTTATTGAGTGAATCAGCGCTTGCGCAAGATTGGGATCGACCCGAGGAGGATGAAGCGTGGGAACACTTGCAGTCGGGCAAGTAGTTCTCATCCCTTTTCCGTTTTCGGGTTGGCAGAATCCGGAAGGAATGATTGGATTCTATGTCAGGTGACAAGCAATCCGTATGGCGATGAACGAGCTATTACACTGGCCGAAAAAGATTTCCAGACTGGCTCGTTGAAGGTTACAAGTTATGCACGGCCAGGAAAATTATTTACTGCAAATGCAAGCCTGATATCCGAAAAGGTTGGTATTTTGAAAAAAGTGACCACAAAGAAGTTAATCACTGGAGTGGTTGAGATTTTGCAGGAAGGAATTTCGTAAAATTTCCATGGCAACCCGCTATAAAATCCGCCAAAAACTATTCTCCATCGGTGATGACTTCTGGATTGAAAACCAGGACGGCCAGAAAGTCTTCAAAGTGGATGAAAAGGTATTGCGCCTGCGAGACACCCTCGTTTTTGAAGATAGGGAGGGGAACAAGTTGTGCCAGATCCAGGAGCGCTGGCTGCCCATCAAAGAGACCATGGAAATCGAAGACCCGGACGGCAAACAGATGGCTGTGATCAAGAAGGCGCTCATTACTCCGCTACGAGACAAGTGGGATGTCAAGGTCAAGGGCGGTCCCGACCTGGATGTGCAGGGCAACATCTTTGACCTGGAATACAAGATCAAACAGGGCCGCAAGAAAGTCGCTGAGGTTTCGAAGAAATGGTTCCGCCTGACGGACACTTACGGTGTGGAGATCGAATCCGGTCAGAATGATATTCTCATCCTGGCAATTGCGGTCGCCATCGATATGATGGCGCATGATGAGGATGATCAAAAAGAAGAATAATAAAATTTATTACAAGTAGCTAAAGATACAGTCACCTTGTCCCCTACGCTGTGTATCCGGGGATGCTCACCTGCACTGCACCGAACGCACATCGTCCCGATGTCCTTCGGGAGTGCGGTGCAAGTGTCGCAAGGTGACTGTATCTATTTAAGGGTTTGACAAAACTAATATTATTAGTTATTATACTAATATAATTAGTAAAAGGAGATTATTGGTATGTCTACAAATTACTTGGAACTTGAACATGGCAAGATTGCATACGACGATTCAGGCAGCGGTCCGCTTGTGGTGGGTGTCCCCTCTATGGGTGACCTGCGCGATGAGTACCGCTTCCTGATTCCCCAACTGGTTAATGCGGGCTACCGCGTTGTGAATATGGACGTGCGCGGTATGGGCGAAACCAGCGTCGAATGGGATGACTACACGGTCGCGGGCATCGGAGCGGACATCGTGGCGCTCATTCGGGAACTCGAAGCTGGTCCCGCTATCGTGATAGGGACCTCCATGGCAGCGGGAGCAGCCGTCTGGGCGGCAGCCGAAGCGCCCGAGCTGGTTCGTGGGATGGTGTTAGTGGGTCCCTTTGTCCGTGGGGAAGGCACCTGGTTCAGCAATCTGCTCTATTCGACTCTGTTCACCCGTCCGTGGGGTGCATCCATGTGGCTGAAATATTTCTCAAGCCTCTACCCAACCCGCAAGCCCGAAGATTTCGCTGAGTATATATCCGCGTTGAAGGCAAACCTAAAGGAGCCGGGACGACTGGAAACCCTAGTAGAGATGATCCGCGCTTCGAAAAAGGCCTCCGAGGAGCGCATACCGGAAATCGACAAACCAACGTTAGTATTGATGGGGAGCAAAGACCCGGACTTCAAAGACACCGAAGCGGAAGCCAAATGGGTGGCAGACAACCTGAAAGGGAACTACAACATGATCGAGGGCGCAGGCCACTACCCTCACACCGAGATGCCCGAGATCACGGGACCGCTAATGCTGGAGTTCATGGGTTCGTTGGATGGAAAAAATTAATGTCACCCAGAGCTAACCTGTCCAAACAAACCGTCGTCCAGGCTGCCGCAGACTTGATCAACGCCGAGGGACTGGAAGCCCTGTCCCTCGGGCGGCTGGCGAAGGAGTTGGGCATCCGCACGCCCTCACTCTACAACCACGTTGATGGTCTGCCCGGGCTGATGCGCGATCTGTCCATCCTGAACGCTCACAACCTGGCGGACCGCATCAGCGGAGCAGCCATCGGCCAAAGCGGAGCGGAAGCGGTCATGGCCATCATGCAGGCCATGCGTACCTACATCAAAGAGTGCCCGGGATTGTATATGTCCACTGTGCGAGCTGCAGGTACACATCCGGAAGCAAATCCGGAATTAGAGCAAGAAGAAAAGCGCAGCGTCAAAGTGGGAATGGCAGTGATGGCATCTTTTGGTTTGGAAGAGGAGAAAGCCATCCATGCCTTGCGCGGACTGCGCAGCCTGGTGCATGGCTTTGCAACCCTGGAAATTTCTGGGGGTTTTGGGATTCCATTGGATCTGGATGAAAGCTTTTCCCGTCTGGTAGATTTATTTATCAGCGGGCTTGAGCAGCAAAGTAAACATATAATGGAGATGGGAAGATGGAAGCGATCAAAGGGTTAAATTTAGCAGTACGTTTCTTACTGGAACTTTGTGTATTGGCCGCTGTAGGCTATTGGGGCTTCAAAACCGGCTCGGGTTGGTTCCTGAAAATCTTGTTGGGGATTGGCGTTCCCTTGCTAATCGCAGTTATCTGGGGTACCTTCGGCGCGCCAAAAGCCAATATGCAACTGCATGGATTGATGTTATTGGTGTTGGAAATAATTGTCTTTGGCTCAGGCGCAGCGGCGCTCTATGCGTCCAAGAATTATTCCTTGGCCTGGGGATTCGCGGCAATAGTGATTATCAATCGGATCTTGATGTTCGTTTGGGGGCAATAACCAAACACCATCACTTTCTCTTCGCTACATATAAATGTATGCTTCCATATCCCCCGATCTCATCTTCCTGAAATGCCCAGCCCGACGCTTCGAACAACTTACTCATATCCCGGATAATGTCCCCACTGGCCATCCAGAATTTTGTCAGTGCCATCCCCCGCCGATTACGGTCTTTGGGATAGTCCACGTCGATCATAATCAGTTTTCCATTGGGTTTGAGCACGCGTCCCATTTCGGACAATGCAGCCACCCCATCCGGGTAACCAGAGAAAGCCATTGTGTTGACCAGTGTGTCGAAACTGTGACTGGCATAAGGTAGATGCTCTACATTTGCTTGTTGCAATTCGGCAACTAGTCCGCGGCGTTGTAATTTCCCTTTGGCAGTTTGTGCCATGGCGGCGTTATAGTCTATGCCGAAGGCTTGGAAACGGTCCGCGAATTGGGTCAGCAGGTAGCCGGTCCCAAAGGAGACTTCGAGCACGTGCGGACCCTGTATGTGGGGCAAAGTCCGTTTCAGCCAGTTCTTCCAGACAGGTAGGGATTTGACCAGGAAATCATACATCCCAGCAAATCGCGTGTAAAACGAGTCAAACTCGCTGGTGAACTCTTTTTGATTTTCAGGTTCTGCTGAGTATGCTGAGTCAGGTGGCATGTAGCAAAGTATAGCACCAGGACAGTTTGAAAATGAAGAGCCAGCTTGTGAGGCTGGCTCCTTCCATTCTTCATTTCCGGCGACGAGAATGTGCCCCGCATGGGCGTCGGCCCGAGACGGGGGTACGCCGCCTTGAGCAGATTTTACACGAGCGCTTTGAATTCTTCACGCGTCAGGGTCTCGTTTTGCAACAGGCTTTGGGTCACGCGTTCCATCGCATCCCGCCTTTCGGTAATGATGCGTTTCGCTTCAGCATAGCATTCTTCCAAGATAGCATTGATAGCCTGATCCAGGACTTCGAAGGTTTTCTGTCCGCTGCGCGGAGTGGTCATCGCCTCATAACCTTCCGGCTGATTGAACACGCGCAAACCCGTGACACTCATCCCCAGTCTCATGACCATCTCCTCCGCGATCTGTGTGGCAACTTTCAGGTCGTTGGCCGCGCCACTACTGATATCGTCACAGAAAAGTTCTTCCGCCACGCGACCCCCCATCAGGCCGGTGATGCGCGCCAGCAACTTGTTACGCGACACAAGCAGTGTGTCCTCGTCCGGGAGCGACATGGTGAACCCGCCCATTTGTCCGCGAGGGATGATGGTGATCTTGTAAACTGGATCGGAGTGAGGCAAGGAGTCCATGACCACCGCATGGCCAGCTTCATGGTAAGCAATCGTCTGACGTTCAGCTTCGCTCATGACGCGACTTTTCTGTGCAACGCCGCCCGTCAGGGCTTTCTCGACCGCCTCCTGAAAATCCTGGGCTGTGATATCTTCGTGCTGGTTGCGCACCGCCTGGATGGCGGCCTCGTTGACGATGTTCGCCAGGTCCGCGCCGACCAGCCCCGGGGTGGACTTGGCCACGTCCATCAAATTTACGTCCGAGGCCAGGCGACGACCATCGACGTGCACTTGCAAAATGGACAGACGGCCTCTCACATCTGGGCGCGGGACATTCACATGTCGGTCAAAGCGGCCGGATCGTGTCAATGCCGGATCCAGGACATCGGTCCGGTTTGTCGCGGCCAAAACAACCACGCCATCAACCGGGGAGAATCCATCCATCTCCACCAGCAGTTGGTTGAGAGTCTGGTCCTGTTCCATTTCGCCGCCTCCACCGCTGGAATGCCGTTTGCGGCCAACTGCATCGATCTCATCGATAAAGACGATACAGGGGGCTTTGGAACGGGCTTTCTTGAACAAAGAACGCACCCGGCCAGCGCCAACGCCGACAAACATTTCGACAAACTCTGAACCGGAAGTAGCATAGAAAGGTACGCCCGCTTCCCCAGCGATAGCCTTAGCCATCAGTGTCTTACCCGTGCCGGGATCGCCGACCAGCATAACGCCACGCGGCATGCGTGCGCCCATACGGTCATATTGTTGGCTGTCCTTCAGGAAAGTGACGATATCCGCTAACTCCTCCCGACACTCATCGATGCCAGCCACATCCTTGAAAGTGACCTCTGGGACCTGGCCTTCAACAAATTTCTTGTTGATAGCCATCAATCCGCCGCCGGTCAGCCGCATCATGAAGAAGACCAGCATACCCAGGACTGCCAGGCTCATAACGGTGCTGAATACCTTTTCGCCTGCGGGTGTGTTGGGAGATACAATTTCATACTTCAAGCGCGCCAACTGGACTTCACTGACTCCCAAGTAATTCATCTGCTCCAGAAAAGAGGTGGCATTGTCTTTGAGCGCCGTGGCTTCCAAACCATCTCTGTAATAAATGGTCAATTCACCCTGGCCCTGGATATCTTCAATTCTTTCTACCTGTCCTGCCGAAATAGCTGTTGCCAGTTCGCTTAACGCAATCGGTTCTTCTTGTGGGTTGAAAAAAGAGTATAGTGCGCTTGCAGCGATCAGACCGATAAGCAAGAGCACCAGACCCATGCTGACAAGTTTATGTTTTTTCAAGTAATCTAAGATGTGAGTTACAGAGTCTTTCATGTTGCCTCGATATGTTCAATTTGAACCATTCAATTCCTTCAGATATTACCTTTTTAAATTGGGAATAGTTCTTTCAGTTTCATTGTTCAAATAACAAAAATGTTATTTCACGATGCGTTTTGAATTCCCCGACAACATATTTTACGTATTTTTTACTCAGATCAGTATGAGTCTTTGATTAGAAAATTCCTTGAAAAAACCCATTCAGGGCATATTACCCTACTTGAACATTTATTCAGTTCTTTAGTTTCGCCAAAATAAGATGAGCATTGGAAATCTGGTAGGATTAGTTTGCCAACAAATCCAGAAACCAGAGGAACCCAATGCTCACAGCAATTGT
>JASFRG010000239.1:0-6076 GCA_050115035.1 Anaerolineales bacterium
TTCAACGCAATTGACCGCCTGCTGAAGCGATAAATGGGCTCAATTGGTAAGGTTCAACTTGCCCGGAACATTGTTCCGGTTGTTTCGTCTTCCACTTTTAGCGGAAACTAAAGTTAATGTTGAAATCACAGATTACCATTAGAAAAGGTGATAAATGACTGATAAACTCTCCCCCATTCATCCGGGCGAAGTGCTGTTGGAAGAGTTCATTAAACCAATGAACTTAAGTCAGAATCGTTTGGCAATTGACATCGGCGTAGATGCCCGCCGCATTAATGAGATTGTGTTAGGCAAGCGCAGCGTCACTGCCGATACCGCTTTGCGTCTGGCACGTTTTTTTGGCAATTCCCCACAATTCTGGATGGGTTTGCAGACACAATATGATCTCGATGTCACAGAAGATGTTCTTGGTGAAAGACTGGATCGTGAAGTGCGGCCAATAGCAACAGCAGCTTAAAACAAAAATTTCCTGAAAATTAGAACTCCGAGATTTTCAAAATCTCAGAATTCTTTTTTACAACACCACCCACCCCCGTCGTGCCCCATCACGGATGGCCTCTGTGCGGCTGGTAACTCCTAGCTTGGTATACAACGACGACAAATGAAATTTAACCGTATGCTCACTGATCTCCAGTTTGAGCGCAATCTGTTTATTGGCCAGGCCTTCCGCAGCCAGTTGCAGCACCTCGCGCTCGCGGGGCGTTAACGGATCGATGATGGGGTCGCCATCTTCAGCCATGAAGGTGGGTTGGCGTTCTAGCAGAGATTGTAGCAGTGCAGGCGAGCCTGTCCATAAACCTTCACCCAGGGCGTGCACTGCCGCCGAAAGCTCTTCGGGGCTGGCGTCCATTGACAGTACACCCCAGACCGACAAGTCTGTAAGTTGAGCGGCGTCGTTTTGGTCATCGGTCAGCAGCAGCACGGCCGGGGCATCTTCGTCTAAGTCAGAGAGATAATCCGAAGAAGTCAGCACCAGTACATCGGCCTTGGGAAGTTCGTCCAGGCTGGAGGCATCCCCTACGATCTCCACATCTTCCAGCCCGCGGAAAACCTCCCGCAGGCCGACGCGTAAAGCTAACGCAGGTGCAACCACCGCCACACGGATCAAAACACGCCTTCCGGTATGGGTTTGGATGGCATAGATTTACGAGCTTTTTCTAGAAATGCGCGGATGACGCTGGCCGGGATAGCGATGCTTTGATCACCGCCGAAAATCATGGCGTTGATTCCGATCACTTCTCCGGCGGCGTTCAACAACGGGCCACCAGAATTACCCGGCGCTAATTGCACGTCGGTGCGCAGCACTGGAATCTCGCTGTTTCGCGTACGTGCCGTCGTCACCGCTGAGAGTACACCGCCGGTCAACACAGCCCTCTGGCCCCAGGGATGCCCGAAGGCGAAGACCATCTCGCCGGGTCGAGGCTCACTTTCGGAGAATACTGCCGAGGGGTGGCCGTTAGCGGGAATTTCTAACAGCGCCAGATCCGTTTCAGGTTCACGCGCCAGGACGTGGGCTTCGTAGGAGACGTCATCATCCAATTTGACTTTGAACGACCGTCCGCGCGCCACCACGTGATGGCTGGTCAATACCAAACCGTCATCTACTAACACACCCGCCCCCGCCCCACACCGCCCATTGTGCACCACCGCCAGGGCAGAGCGGACGCGCGCCAACAGTTCGTCTAGGGCTGTATTGAGCAGGGACGAAGGGTTCATTTTCGCGCTCCGATTTTCACGTTGATGCTCTGTGGCTGGCCACCGCGCAAGACATCAACGGGCGTGGATTTGTCGATCACGTCACCGGATAGACGCGCTAATAATTCGTCATGGTTGCTGACAGGCTGACCATCGATGGCGACGATGATGTCACCAACCATCAAGCCTGCGGATCCGGCGGGACTGTCGCTCTCGACCCCGACCAAAAGCAGACCGGTAGTCTGTTCCCGCTTCAGAGCTTTTTGCGCTGCTTCGGGAATTTCCACACCCTGACTGCGTACGCCCAGATATCCTCGTTGGACGGAGCCGTGTTTGGCAAGCTGCTCGGCGACCATCCAGGCTAGGTTTGCCGGAATAGTGATAGCCGCGCCGTGCCCGAATCCGGACGTGTTCAGTCCGAGTACGCGCCCTTCGGCACTTACCAGTGGGCCGCCGGAAAAGCCGGGGAAGGGGGTGGTATCGGTGCGGATGTATTTGTCGATAGCGCCATGACGCGTATGAATTGGACCGCCTACCACGCTGACCACGCCCAGGCTGGCCTCGATGCCGCTTTCCGACGGTCGCCCCAGCGCCAGCACGATTTGCCCGACTTTTGCGCTTGAGGCGGTTTCAGCCGGTTTCGCCTTTGGGCTTTCGAGACGCAGCAGCGCCAGGTCGGTGCCGTGGTCGCGCCCGGCAACCGTGGCCGGGAATTCAGTTCCATCGCCCAGTGTAACGGCAATGCCTTCTTCGCGTTCGACCACATGGTTGGCGGTCAGGATCAAATCTGCGGAATATGCTATGCCGGTGGCGGGCAGACGCCTGCGCGCATTGACCATCACAGTGGATGCGCCAGCTTTCTCGGTTGCTTCCGCCATTGCATTCGATAGTTCTACCAGTACGTTAGACATGTAGGTCTCCTTAACTTGATTTTATACCAGTATAGCCATCCGCCTGCCAGTTGACATCCGCTAAATGGGTAGGTTCAAACCGGAAATAGGGGTAGGGTTATAATCTCAATAGGGAAAGGGAAGTGAATGTCTAATAAATCATATCGAGATTTTCTGACCAATCTCGACCAACCTATGCCGTTGCATGAAAAAACGTACAAATTGGTTCGTAACCTGTGGAGGCGCGTGTTGTTAAGGCAAGATTGTTGTGGAAATCATGGTGAACCCGGTTGTTGACAAATAGAACAAGCCTCCGGTATGGAGGCCCATCAACATGAGCATCAACACTAGAAAAAAACAGCAGGGTCATTAAACCCTGCTGCATTCACTTTTAGAACAAGAGTTATCTCTTCAAATACCTGCCACCTTTAAGCTTGCTGGCCGGTTTACGTTGTTGGTAGGCATACCAGCCCAGCCCCAAGCCGCCAAGCAGAAGCAATCCGCCCAGGATACCAAAGATGGGAGATGGACTACCATCACCATTTTCAGGAGATGTTTCCGCGCTTGTCTCTGTTTGTGATTGTGCACCGAAGGGTATGAAAGCGATGTCACCAGCTTTGATCGAGAAGGTGTAGGTCATTTCCATGGTCGGATTGTACCTCTCGGGGACAGCCACACTGATGTTGTATTCACCTTCCGGCACATCCGAAAAGCAGGTTGGTACCGGTTCCAGGGTGTCCGGGTCGATCTGAGAAACAGTGGCCTTTGTCTCTGAGAAGGTACCGGCTGTGTTGCCAACGCTGACTGCGCCGTTCTCGATGCCGAGCTCGGTTTCCTGACGCAGCGCGTCGCCGTTGAGGTCGTCATACAGCAACACGCAGATTTCGGTTGTCCCGGCCGGCGGCGTGGGCGTGACCGTAGGCGGCTCAAGTGTCGGAGAAGGGCCCGGAGTTGGTGAAAGCGCCGCCGGGCCGCCGATGCCGAGCATGAGTTCCTGACCGACTACCAGTGTACAATTTTCGTCCAGTTGCGGATTCAGTCCGCGCAACGTATCGACGGTGATGCCATACAGCGCCTGGATGCGAAAGCAGCTATCGCCAGCCTGCACGATGTACAGGATACGCCCATCGGCTCCCGGAGTCGGTGAGGGGAACTGCACCTGCGCGGGTGGGGAAGCCTGGACCGGTATCATCAGCGCGAAGAGCAGAAGTGGTGTTAAAAGAAGAAAAACGACCAGAAATCGCTTTGGGTTCATAGGTAGGCGGATTATATCAGGGATTGTTCTAGCCCCTGCCTGCACCCCGTTCGGGCCGGGAGCCCGCCGGGGTGAGACGGCCTGTGGTGCGGCACAGGCGAGTGCAGTCGAAGGAAGTATTTTCCAAGGTTCGCGCTTTGACTACGGGCCTCGCTGTCGTTCAGCCCTCCGCGCAGCGACATACTTTACCGATATCGTTTCCTGATCTCTGGCAGGAAATATTCGTTGAAGAAACGATCCACATCGAAATCTGGTTGCCAACCCCATTCCTCGCGCGCTTTGGAATCATCTAAATCTTCAGGCCACGAATCGACGATGCCTTGTCTGCGGAGGTTTGGCTCGTAGGTGACCTGCGCTCCCGGAAAGGATTTCACTGCCCAATCGCGGAACTCGTCAGCCGTCAGACTGAAAGCGGCGATGTTGTAGACCGGGCAGGTCAGGTTCTCGACTGGCGCGTCCATCAGCATTAGCAAGGATTTGACGGCGTCCGGCATGGCCATAAAGGAGATTTTTGTGTCCTCGCGCACGAAGCAGGCGTAGGGTATGTTTTGAGCCGCAGCGTGCAGCATCTCGGGGCCGTAGTCACTCGTCCCGCCGCTGGGTATGGTGTAGGCGCTGACCAGTCCAGGGAAACGGATGGCACGGAAGTCCAACATGGTAGGCGGTTCCGGTTCCAAATGGCGCTGCCCTAAAAAATTACTGTAATATACGCCCAGTTTCTCACAATACAATTTGTTGCAGCCATACATCGTTTGAGGCGCGTTATACTCATCTTCTTTGACCTTCCCTGCAACTGTTTTCTCAGCTAAATCCCGGAAACCGTAGGCTGCAATCGAACTGGGGAACAGAAATTTGACACGTTTGCCGTACTTCTCGGAGCGATAAGCCGCCATTGCAAGCATCAGCATCGTTCCCTCAACATTGATTCGGTGCGCCCTCTCGGGATGCTCCTCAGCGGTTGAAGAAAGCGAAGCCGCTAAGTGGTAAATCACATCGAAGTCGTAGTCGTAAAACATCTTGACTTTGTTGACCAGATCCCCCCGCACATGCTCCGCCACCATGGAAGAGATCGCATCTGGCAACGGCGCCAGGTCAGCGGAAACGATACGATGGCCTCCGCGTTGCGCCAACCCTTGCACGAGCGCCTGCCCAATCTCACCGCATGCTCCCGTTACAAGGACTTTTGTTTCAGTCATAGTTTTCTCCTTTGTGCTAGAATGGGCGATGAAATATCCGCAGATAGGACGGCTTCTCGCAGTTTCTGCGCTAACCGTACGACCTGCGGATATGGTCATCAGCGAGCATATGTTGCTCCATTGCTGTCTTATTGTACAACATCCCCGCTCCGATTTGTGTCACCAAATGCGCATGACTTTCCCCCGTTTTCTCATTGTTGCCATCTGTGGATTGCTATTCACAGCCTGTTCTGGGACCGGACTGGAAGCTGTGACAGCTACCCCGCCTCCTCCCACGCCAACCCCGCTTCAGACTCCGACCATCGTCTGGTTCCCGGCAACGTCCACCCCTACGCCCCAGCCAGTATACACTCAACCTCCTACCCCTGAAATGTTGTTAGGTCTCGGTGAGTTGATCGCTATCGACGATTTCAGCGATCCCGGAGAGTGGGATACGGCTGTTTCCAACGATGGCAGCGCTTCGATCAGCCGCGACCGTCTGACGCTGGTTGCGCAGCCAGAAGTATATATGGTTAGCTTGCAAAGACAATTGGTCTTGGGAAACTTCTATGCTGAACTTACCGCACGTCCCAGCCTGTGCCGCGGCGAGGACGAATATGGCTTTCTGGTGCGTGCCAGCGCCGTCACCTATTACCGCTTTGCCCTGACCTGTAACGGACAGGCGCACGCCGAACGTATCAGCCAGCGAGAAAGGCATATCTTGCATGAAACTGTCGTCAGCGGAGATGTGCCGCCGGGTGCTCCGGGAGAAGTCCGCATTGGGGTGTGGGCCTATGGGTCAGAGTTGCGCCTGTTCCTGAACGACCGGTTCCAGTTCAGCTTTACAGACAGCAATATCTCGTCCGGTACGGTGGGAGTCTTTGCGCGTGCAGCGGGCGATACGCCTGTCACAGTGGCGTTTTCGAATTTACGCGTGCACGCTGTAGAATACTCCCCGCCGACGCGAACTCCTACACCATAAATCTCCACCAGGGATACCCTAACGGGCACATGTAAACGGAGATGAATATTTTCGATCCTTTCCTCGTTTATCTCTGTTC
>JASFRG010000240.1:0-6060 GCA_050115035.1 Anaerolineales bacterium
TGTAGAAATTTTTCGAGGGACTTCGGTGCTGGTGCAGATGTTCTGGATTTACTTTGTGCTGCCTTTGCCTCCGTTCAATCTCGTATTGACAGCTTTTCAGGCAGGTGTGCTAGCTTTGGGGTTGAACGTGGGAGCCTATATGGCGGAGGTTGTACGCGGAGGCATTATTGCAGTCCCCAAAGGGCAGATTGAAGCGACTATCGCTCTCAACATGCCGCCTTTGTTACGCTTACGACGTGTGATACTGCCACAGGCCATTGTACGTATCCTGCCTCCGATCGGCAACCTGCTCATCGATCTGATCAAACTCAGCGCGTTGGTCTCGTTGATCACGTTATCCGACATGACCTTCCACGCTTACAAGCTGCGACCGCGTCACTTCAGCAAGACACCCCAAATCTTTATCACCTTGCTGATACTTTATTTCTTGCTGACCCGCCCGATTGCATGGGGTGTGAGCTGGCTGGAACATCGTCGAAAATGGGCATAAGGAGATAAGCTATGGCTTTTGACTGGGATTTTGTAATCGAGATTATGCCGCAATTGTTAACGGGATTGAAGACGACCGTCAATGCTGCCTTGATCAGCTTTGTGTTTGCCGCCATCGTAGGGCTTTTCCTGGCGCTGGCGCGCCGGTCTGAAATAAAGTGGCTGGCAAAAGGCATGGATGGATTCGTAGAGTTTATCCGCAGCACCCCTCTCCTGGTTCAGTTGTATTTCTTCTTTTATGTGCTGCCGCTGTATGGTATCAAACTACCCGCTTTTATCGTCGGCGTGATTGGTTTGGGCCTGCATTACAGCACCTATATCTCCGAAGTTTACCGCGCGGGAATTGATGCGATTGGCCGTGGCCAATGGGAGGCTGCCAAGGCACTTAACTTCTCACCTAGCCGCACCTGGATCGGCATCATCCTACCGCAGGCCATCCCGCCGATGTTCCCTGCACTTGGAAACTATCTGGTGGGTATTTTCAAGGAAACACCCCAACTAGCAGCTATCACCGTGTTGGAAATGCTCCAACGCGCTAAAAATATTGGCGCTATTACATTCCGTTTTCTGGAACCGATCACCATGGTCGGCCTCCTGTTTTTTGTAATCAGTTATCCCGCTGCATTATTGGTCCAGCGATTGGAGGCTCGTTATGCAAATGCAAACCGCTAATACCAATGACCCTATCGTTCGTTTTGAAAAAGTAAATAAGGCTTTCGGGAAACTTGTTGTTCTTGATGAGCTAGACCTTGAAGTTGGAGCGCAAGAGAAAATTGCCATTGTCGGCCCGAGTGGGTCGGGAAAGACAACTATCCTGCGTACCTTGATGACCTTAGAAAAACCAGACTCTGGGGTGATCTATGTTAATGGAAATCCACTCTGGCATAAAGATGTGAAGGGAAAACTTGTCGATGCGGATGAAAAACACCTGCGTAAAGTCCGTGGGGATATTGGCATGGTCTTCCAGCATTTCAATCTTTTTCCCCATATGAACGCTTTACGGAATGTGACCGAGGCACCGATTTATGTGCAGGGTATGAACCAGAAGGAAGCCGTTGATTTGGGAAAGGACCTGCTCTCACTGGTAGGCTTAGCTGACAAGTTCGATTCGTTTCCATCACAATTATCAGGTGGACAAAAACAACGCGTCGCTATCGCCCGAGCGCTGGCGATGAAACCCAAAGTGATGCTCTTCGATGAAGTGACATCGGCTTTGGACCCCGAACTGGTTGGCGAAGTGCTCAGCGTGATGCGCAAACTGGCTGAGGAAGGTGAGATGGCCATGCTCATCGTTACGCATGAAATGGGCTTTGCCCGTGAAGTCGCCGACCGCCTGATCTTTTTCGCGGATGGCAATGTCGTTGAGCAGGGCCCTCCGACTGAAGTTTTTGACAATCCTCAGCAAGAACGCACTCAAGCCTTTTTCAGTGCGATATTGAGACACTGATCTTTTCAGCCTGAAAAATGCTCTCGGGAAGCTTTCACGGCGGCAAGGAAAATGCCTGTTAAGGCCGTCTCGCCCCGGCGGGCTTGCGGTCCGAACGGGGGTACCCCGCCTTGAGCATAATTTAAGAGGAGATGCGGGTGAAAATAAAAATCCTGACCGAATCTGAACTCCGTCAATGCGTAAGTATCATCCCTGAAGTCATTGACGCTATCGAAGCGGGCTTTTCCAGTCTGTCACAGGAGCATGTCACCATGCCCCCCATCATGCGCATTGACTTTCCCGAAGTCAATGGTGAAGTGGATGTGAAAAGCGCAGCAGTGGACGGGCTGGATGGCTTTGCGATCAAGGTTTCATCTGGATTTTTTGACAATCACAAGCTTGGGCTTCCGAGTTTGAGCGGCATGATGACCTTATTCAGCGCTCAGACGGGAGCCCCGCAAGCGGTGTTGCTCGACAACGGTTACCTGACCGATATCCGCACCGGCGCGGCGGGAGCGGTCGCTGCTCGACACCTGTCCCGCGAAAATGTGGAAACCGTCGGTGTGATCGGAGCCGGCGCCCAGGCGCGCTACCAGATGATGGCGCTTAAGCAGGTGCGCGATTTCAAGCGTGTGTTAGTCTATAGTCTAGATGGCATGGACGCCTATGTCCAGGAAATGCCGGGCTTCTTAGGCGTTGTAGTGCTGGCGATGGATAGCGTGGAAGCCGTCGTCCGGGAGAGCGAGATCGTGGTAACCAGCACACCCTCGAAGCAACCCTATCTCAAAGCAGAGTGGTTGCATCCTGGGCTGCACATCACTTCCATGGGGGCTGATGCGGAAGGTAAGCAGGAATTGTATGTCGAATGCCTGGGGCGCGCCGATCTGCTGGTTTGCGACCGCCGTTCACAGTCCTTCCGTCTGGGCGAATTCCAGCATGGATTAGATGGGGGCATACTCAAGTCCCAGAATGATGCGGTGGAGTTGGGGGAGGTCACATCGGGACAGAAACCAGGCCGCACAAGTGACGAGCAGATCACGATCTGCGATCTGACCGGGACCGGTATGCAGGATACCGTTATCGCGAAGTTAGCTTATCAAAAGGCTTTATCGCAGGGGATGGGCTTGGAAATCGAATCCTGATATTCAATCCCGGACGATTTCCATAAACGCATCCATATCCACGTTTCCCCCACTTAAGACGCTGACAACTTCTCCTTGAATATTTTGAATTTTCCCCGCCAGGAGAGCAGCGATACCGATCGCACCCGCTCCCTCTAAAACCAGACGATGCTCTTTGAAAGCGAAGCGCATCGCTGAAGCAATTTCATCTTCCGAAACCAGAACAACTTCATCCACCAAATTTCGAACCATCTCAAATGTATATTGATTCTCCGTCCCGATGCCGCCTCGCAGGCTATCTGCCAGAGTGTCGTCTTCATCCATCTGAATGGGCTTGCCCGCTTTCAAGCTGTGATACATGACTGGGGCACGCTCCATCGAAACGCCGATCACCCGAATGTTGGGATTAGCTGATTTCATCGCCAGTGCGATGCCTGAGATCAGGCCGCCGCCGGAGAGGGGGACAAGTACGCTACCCGCTGAAGGAAGTTGTTCCAATATTTCTATTCCGATTGTGCCCTGCCCGGCGATGATGTCTGGATCATCAAAGGGTGGTATCATCTTCAGGCCACGCTCAACTTGTAGGGTTTCTGCCTGGACGAAGGCATCATCTTGACTTTTGCCGTGAATCACGACTTCAGCACCGAGCGCTTCGATGGCTTGAACCTTGTTCTTTGGCACATCAGCGGACATGCAAACCACCGCCGGGATGCCGATCTCATGCGCCGCGTATGAGACCGCTCGCCCGTGGTTGCCGGTCGAGGCAGTAACAACCCCATGAGCTTTTTCGTCAGGTGTGAGATTGAAAATCTTATTGGCCGCGCCGCGGGCCTTGAAAGAACCGGTTTTCTGTAGAATCTCAAGTTTGAAATAAACAGACGCTCCAATTTGCTTCGATAGTGCAGGTGCTTTAACCAGGGGCGTTTTTATCACCAGTGGGGTGATCGTTTGTTGTGCCAGATAGATATCTTGTAACGTAATGTTTTTTGCTTTGGTCATAATTCTGGTAGTCTCCCTTATAGTGTAATTGGATGAATTACATACTGAATTTACCGCAAAGCACGCTAAGAACGCGAAGAATAAACTTTATAAACCTTTGCGGACTTTGCGCTCTTTGCGGTTCAAAAATAACTACACCAAAGGAGGAGGCTATCATAATTTTGTAGATTATAAAATCGGTAACTCTATGGGGGCACGCCTGGTCAATAGTTCTGGCCCGTCTTCCCGGATCACAATATTTTCTTCGTGTACCATCATTTTACTTGGTGCTATGTTCAAACCCGGTTCGAGAGTCAATACCATGCCCGGTGCTAACACAGTCTCATCGAAATGTGTATGCGAAGGCCATTCGGTTAGTTGCATTCCCAGACCATGTCCCAGTCTTCCCACATTGCCAGCCGAGGCGCCATTGGCTTCCAAAATCTTCAGCATACTGTTGAAGATGTCGCGACAGGTAGCGCCAGGATGGGTTGCCTGTAAACCGGCCTCTGTAGCCTGATAGAGAACTTCGTAAGCTTCTTTAGTGGCATCAATTGTGTGCCCAAAAGCATAGTTGCGATCGAAGTCACAGAAATATCCATCGAAAACGGAACCGGTATCCAGCAGGAGGATATCTCCTGCCTGCAAAGCACGGTTTGACGGAGGAGAGATGATGTCATCACAGCCGCCCGGCCCGGCGCCTCCCACCAAATATGGCACATCGTCAGCGCCGCGCTGGAGAATATCGATCTTGAATTTGCGAAAAACTTCCACTTCCGTATCGCCAACCGTGACCAAGCTAGGCAGGGATTCAAAAGCGTCCGAAACAATTCCACAAATATGCGCGATCTTCTCGATCTCTGCTTCGGATTTTATCAAGCGCAGTTCGCGGATGAGCGGCGTCGCATCCAAAAATTCGGTGTGGGGGAGTGCCGCGCGTATGGCGTCGAAGTCTGCCAGCGGCATTCGCAGGTGCGTTTCCCGTCCCATCGGGATTCCAATCCGACCTGTCGCGCCGGCTGTTTCCCCCAGAGTTTGCCGTAGCAACGAAACACCATCGTCCTGGGGGGCAGGCGATGACCAGGTACGAATGTCGTCGATCCAGGTTGTGCGCAAATAGTCAGCCCCGATCTCCGGAATAACCGCTATCGGTTTGCCCTGCCGGGGAATGACCAGAAACCAGGGACGGGTGGGACTCTGCCAGAACTGGGTTAAAAAGCCTGAAAAATAACGAAACTCCGGCTCGGTGGTCAGTAACAAAGCCCGGAGATCCTGCTGTCCCATTAAACGCTGCGCTCGGTTCAAGCGCGCTTCGAACTCGACTGTAGGGAACCCTCGTGGTGGAATATCAGTGACTGAACTCAGTTTACTCATATTTTTGGTTGATCCTTTTTCCCCTGGTTATACCAATAATGCAATGTGCAGCCTGATGCTATTTTCCCCTCTTACATAGATTTTGACTTAATCTTCGCAAAAATCGCCTACTTGGGCTCCTTCTATCGCTTTGACCATATCCGAGGGGATGAGAGCCAACCCAACGTCAGGGCGACCCGCGCTGATGATGACCTGCTCCAATTCCATGATGTGCTGGTCCACGTAGCCGGGCACATCCTCCCGCCGGAATCCAATTACGGAAACGGCACCTACTTGAAACCCGGTCACCCTTTCAACATCCCGTTGAGAGGCTAACTGCACTTTTTTATCATCCAACACAGCACCAACTTTTTTCAGGCTGAGCCGACGGTCGCCAGGGACGACAAACAATATAAACGGACTGCTGCCTCCGCCTGGGGTGGATGAACGCTGCACCAGCATGGCTTTGACCACCTGGGCTACCGGAACGCCTAAATCCTCGGCTACCCCTTCGGCGGTGAATTGTTTGCTGAATTGTTGCCGGGCATCGTATGGAATCCCTTTTTCTTCCAGGGCACGCATGGGCATTGTCTTGGCGCCACCTTTTTTCTTTTTCGCCATGCTATTCTCCTTTCATCAGTCTCGGATTGCCCACAGCCCGGGCACGGATACGGTAGTTCTCGGCGCCGTCAG
>JASFRG010000241.1:0-6058 GCA_050115035.1 Anaerolineales bacterium
GAAGCGCCCGATCTTGACATCGTAGCCGCGTTCGTTAGCCTGAGCCTCGGTCATCCCGAAAGAGGCCACCTGTGGCTGGCAGTAAGTCGCGCGCGGCATCATCTCGTAATCCAGCGTGATGGTCTCCGCGCCGGCGATGTTCTCGGAACAGATAATCCCCATCGCCGAGCCGACGTGCGCCAGCATCAGTTTGCCGGTCACATCACCGATAGCCCAGATGCCAGGCACATTGGTCGCCATGCGCTCGTCGATTTCGACGAAGCCGTGTTCTGATATGTTGACGCCTAATTCTTCGAGTCCTAATCCCTTGGAATTGGGACGGAACCCAATCGCGACCAAGGCCTGCTCGGCGTCAAGCACCTGACTCTCGCCCTCGGCGGATACCGTCACCTTGACCTTGGTCTTGAGCGTTTCGATTTCCTCGACCTTGTGCCCGACCAGGAACTTGATCCCGCGCTTCTTGAAGTTCTTCTCCAGTTCCTTGCTGACTTCTTCGTCCTCAAGCGGGACCAGGTGCGGCAGCATCTCGACGATGGTTACTTCCACGCCGTAAGAATGCCAGATGGTCGCAAATTCCACACCAATGGCGCCTGCGCCAATGATGACAACGGACTTAGGCAGCTTTTCCTGCATGATGGCTTCGAGGTAGGTGACAACGCGTTCCCCGTCCACTTCCCACGCACCGGGAACCATAGCCGAAGCACCGGTTGCCACGATGATATTTTTAGCCTTCAGTTCTGTTTCTTTGCCATCTTCACCAGTGACTTTCACTGTATCTTTTGCGGTCAGTTTCGCACTGCCCATGTGGACGTCGATCCCGTTCTTCTTCATTAGGAATCCGACGCCTTTGGTTAAGCGGTCCGAGTTCTGACGCGAACGCTTGAAGGCCACGCCATAATCCAGTTCCAAATTTTCGAACGAGAAACCAAAGTCCTTGCCTCGCTCGCGCAGGATGTGGGCGATCTCCGCATTGCGCAGCAGGGATTTGGATGGGATACAGCCCACGTTGAGGCACACGCCGCCCAGCCATTGCTTGTCGACGATGGCGGTTTTCTGATCCAACTGGGCTGCTCTTATCGCAGCGACGTAGCCCGCAGGCCCGGCGCCGATCACTACTACATCATAAGTTTCGGTCATTTTTATCTCCGTTTAGAGTTAGTTTTCTATATTCTATTTTACTATGCCTGGTATTTTGAACCACGAAGAGCGCACACCGTCCCGGTATCCTTCGGGAGAGAGCGTGAAGAATTTATAAAGTGTTTTCTTTGCTTCCTTAACGTGCTCCCTGGCACCGCCCGCCAGGGCAGGTATTGCGGTTAATTGCTCCAATTTTCCAGAGTCTCCTTAACTTTCATCAGGAACCAATCCGCCGAAGCGCCATCCAAGATGCGGTGGTCAAAGACGAAGGACAGATACACCATCGGACGGATGGCAATCGAATCGTTACCGTCCGCATCGGTGACGACGACTGCGCGCTTCTCCATCGCGCCCACGCCTAGAATCCCGCACTGCGGTTGGTTAATGACTGGGAAGGCGAACAACGAGCCACTTATGCCGTGGTTGGTCAGCGTAAATGTTCCACCTTTGACATCGTCTGGCTGCAACTTCTTCGAACGGGCGCGATTCGCGAAATCGTTGACCGCGCGCGCCATCCCCAGCAGAGACAAACTATCCGCACCTTTGATGACCGGCACGATCAGCCCTTCTTCTCCCAACGAAGTCGCCATCCCGATATTAATGGCGGAGTGGACAAGCAGCCCTTCATCCGTCCAGGAAGAGTTGACATTGGGATAGGACTTCAACCCCGTCACGATAGCTTGCATGAAATAGGCTGTGAAAGTCAGCTTTACACTATCTTTTGCGAAAGTTTCCTTGTTGACCTTACGATGCGCAACAACCTTCGACATGTCCACTTCCATCACGGTCAGCACGTGTGGGGAGGTCCGTTTGGACATGAGCATATGCTCGGCAATCTGTTTGCGAATGGTCGAGTGTTTGATAAGTTGGTCGCCTGCGGCGGGTGTAATTTGCGGCGTGCGGGGTGCGGACTGTGGGCTCTCTACTCTCTTCTCTCCACTCTCTACGAATGTAAGAACATCTTTTTTCGTAATACGTCCATTCAATCCCGTGCCCGGTACTTCCTGCAAATTAATGCCATATTCAGCGGCGATTTTGGCAACCACAGGAGAAATAAAGCCTAGATCTCTGGACTTTTGACTCTGGATTTCAGACGTTAGCTCGGCCTCTGATGGTTGGGGAGATTCAGTCTCAGGGCTAACGTCTGATGTCTCTGTTGATTTTTCATCTTCCGGCTCCGGTTCGTCGGCATCTTCCGCGGATTCACCCTCCTGTCCAATGACTGCCAGCACCTCGCCAACCTTTGCCACTGTGCCCTCTTCTAGCTGGATTTTCAAAACCACACCCGATGAAGGCGCAGGGATTTCAGTATCGACTTTATCGGTGTTGACTTCTACCAACGCCTCCAATTCGTCGATCGAGTCACCTACCTGCTTGAGCCATTTCGTAACGGTGACTTCTTCTACACCTTCGCCTAAAAGCGGCACTAAAACTTTTGTCGCCATAAGTTCTCCTTACGTGTTGAACCGCTAAGGTCGCAAAGTGCGCTAAGAAAAAATAAGGGCCTCTTCGCGTGCTTTGCGGTTAGCGTATCTCCGGAAACTCCGCCGGATCAACCTCGTGCATCATCTCATACACTGCATCGAAGATCGTCTCCGCGTTGGGTTTAGACCAGTAATCGCCATCACTGCCATAGGCAGGGCGATGCTGTGTACCGGACAATGTCTTTGGGGCAGAATCCAGCCAGTAGTAGCCGCCCTGCTTTTCGATCACTTCTCGCAGCATGTAAGCAGACGTACCTCCGGGCACATCCTCGTCCACGAAAATAACGCGGCTGGTCTTCTTGAGCGATTCGATGATCTTTCCATGAATATCGAAAGGAAGCAGGGATTGAACATCGACGATTTCCACCTCGATGCCCACTTCTGATAATTTATTGGTTGCCTCCTTGGCAATACGACACATTGCACCATAGGTGACCAGGGTCACATCCTCGCCTTCGCGGATGACTTCGGGCACGCCCAGCGGGGTGGTGTACTCACCGATATTGTCGGGCATTTTCTCCTTCACGCGGTAACCGTTCAGCACCTCGACCACAATGGCGGGCTCGTCAGATTGCAGCAACGTCGTATAAAACCCTGCTGCTCTTACCATGTTTCTTGGCACCAGCACGTACATGCCACGCACCAGGTTGATGATGCCTGACATCAGCGAACCGGAGTGCCAGATTCCCTCCAGACGGTGTCCGCGCGTGCGCACGATGACAGGCGCTTTCTGCCCACCCGCCGTCCGCCAGCGCAAAGTCGCCAGGTCGTCGGACATGATTTGAAGCGCATACAACAGATAATCGAGATACTGGATCTCGGCAATCGGCCTCAGCCCGCGCATGGCCATGCCAATAGCCTGCCCCAGGATCGTCGCCTCGCGGATGCCCGTGTCGCTGACGCGGAATTCCCCGTATTTTTCCTGCATCCCGCGGAAACCCTGGTTCACATCTCCAAGATGTCCCACATCCTCACCGAAGGCGATCAGGCGCGGTTCCTTTTCCAGCAGCTTGTCGAAGGCGGCGTTCATCACCTCGAAGCCCATCACGGTTGGCGAATCGGTTGAATAAATTGGTTCAACAGTTGGAACAGCCAGTGCCGTCCCACTGTAAAGTTGCGAGCCGTAGCGTTCCTGGTTGATTCTGTCCTGCTCGTTTTTCCAATCGACCAAGATTTGCTTAACAGGATTTGCATCCGTGCGCAGGACTCGCAGGGCTTCATGCACCGCCATGTGGATATCACGCCTCGTGAACGACGGCAAGCCTGCCAGCCGTTTTTGGACCTTCTCCAACTCTTCGGACAGGGACGAACTACCCGCTATCTCCTCCAGCATGTCCAGGACCTGGGCACGCTCCTCCTTAATAGGAGTGAGATACGCTTTCCAGGCGGATTTGCGGATGCCCTCCACAGCCTGGCGGTCGCTCTCTTCAAGGGATTCAAGCTCGGGGTCCGTAACGACGCGCTTTTCGATCATCCACTCGCGCATCTTCTTGATGCCGTCGAAGTCTTTCTCCCATTGCAGTCGTTCCGGAGATTTATAACGCTCGTGTGAGCCGGATGTGGAATGTCCCTGCGGCTGTGTGACGTCGGTGACATGCACCAGCGCCGGGATGTGATATTTGCGGGCTATTTCGGCCGCAGCGGCGTAGGTTTCCAGCAGAGCGGGGTAGTCCCAGGCATGCACGCTGTACAGGTCGTAGCCACGGTCGCAGTCGTCGGCGGGACAGGGGTCGCGCTGGAAACCACTCAGGATAGCGCCAATATTTTCCTTGACCATTTGGAATTGGTTGGGAACGGAGATGCCGTAGCCGTCGTCATAGACCGTCATAATAGCTGGTGCGTGCAGCACGCCGATGGCATTTACTGCTTCCCAGAACATCCCCTCAGCGGTAGAAGCATTCCCGATGCTGCCCCAGGCGATCTCATCTCCGTTGTGCGAGAATTCTTTGAATTCCTGCAGGTCGGCCAGTTTGCGATACACGACCGAAGCGTACGCCAACCCGACCGTACGCGGCATCTGTGAGCCGGTGGGGGAAACATCAGCAGCCACATTGTAGGTCTGGGCCTGGTCCTTCCAGCGCCCATCGGGATACAGGTAACGTGTGGCGAAGTGGGCGTTCATCGAGCGGCCAGCGGTAGCAGGCTCGTGTTCCACGTCGGCATGCGCATAAAGTTGGGCAAAAAATTCCTGGATGCTGTGCACCCCGAGGGCGAACATCCAGGTTTGGTCGCGGTAGTAGCCGGAGCGCCAATCGCCCTTTTGAAAGGAGCGCGCGATAGCAAGCTGTGCTACCTCCTTGCCATCGCCAAATATGCCGAACTTGGCTTTGCCGGAAAGCACTTCGCGGCGGCCAATCAAAGAGGCCTGCCGTGACTGGTACGCTAAACGGTAGTCTTTGATGATTTCTTCGGAAGGCAGAGGGAGGTGATTATTGTTTGATTTCTTTTTGGGCATGTGATTTCAGACCGTTGACCGTAGACCATTGACCGTATTTTACCGTCCGCGGTCCATTGTCCACCGTCTAATTTGAGTGGTTCAGTCTGATTATAACGGATTCGGGACAATATCCTTGTTAGAGGAAAATAAAATGATCACAAGTTCAACTATACTTATGCCATGATGCAATATATCCCCACATACCAGACCTATATTCCCGAAGGCATGATCGACCTGGGTGCCGGCAACCCTGATTTCATGCTCCTGCCGCTGGACAAACTGCAACGTGCTGCACAAGCCTGCTTTACGAAAAACGATCCGAATTTCCTGCAATATGGCACTGAGCAGGGAGACGGATATTTCCGCCTCGCGCTGGCGGAATTCTTGAGCCGTGGATACGGCATCCCGGTTGACTTCGATGATTTGTTTGTGACCAATGGCATTTCAAATGCGCTGGATATGATCTGCACGCATTTCACCCGTCCCGGCGATACGATCTTCGTGGAGGAACCGACCTATTTCCTGGCACTGCGCATCTTTGAGGATCATGACCTGCGTATGGTTCCCATCCCAACTGATGAGAATGGTCTGATTGTCGCTGCCTTGGAAGAGAAGCTAACGGAGTTCCAGCCCAAGTTTTTGTACACTATCCCAACCTTCCAGAATCCCGGTGGTTTTACGCTGCCGCAAGACAGACGTGATAAGCTGGTACAACTGAGCCAAGAACGCGATTTTCTTATCACCGCCGACGAGGTCTATCATTTTCTCAATTATTCAAGCCAGAAAATCAAACCATTCGCTACCTACACAGATATTGAAACTGTCATCTCGCTTAGTTCTTTCTCAAAAATCCTGGCCCCCGGTCTGCGGCTTGGATGGATGCAGGCGCATCAAAATATCATCAAACGTCTGACGTCCAGTGGTCTGTTGGACAGTGGCGGGGGATTGAATCCATTTACGGCCGCGATTGTGCGGGAGTTGATCGAGGCCGGGGATCTGA
>JASFRG010000242.1:0-6044 GCA_050115035.1 Anaerolineales bacterium
GCTGCCGGCAGTCGGTTTTGCGATGGGCGATGTGGTCATTTCGTTGTTGCTCGAAAAGTATGGACTACTGCCTGAGAATTTGGATGTCAACCCCGCGCCCGTATTGCTGACCGTGTTCGACGAACAGTGTCAATTGGAAACCTTGAAACTGGCAACGGAGATGCGCGCAGCAGGCTTGAAGGTGGTGGTTTACCCCGAGGCTATTAAGCTGGGTAAGCAGTTCAAATATGCTGACCGGATCGGGGCCAGGGTCACGCTGGTTTTGGGGCCAGACGAAGCGGAAAAAGGTCAGGTGGCGGTAAAAAATCTCTCAAGCGGTGAGCAGGTCACAGTCGGGCAAGATGCGGTTGTTGACGTCGTTCGCGCTATCCTTGCGGGGGATTCGGCCTGATGGTATAATCCGCCCGCTCAATGTGGTGCCTGTAACTCAATGACAGAGCCCGCAAAGTGGGCGTTTAGGTAAGTCATGGTGGGCGTAGCTCAATCGGCAGAGCGCTTGCCTGTGGAGCAAGATGTTGAGGGTTCAAGTCCCTTCGCCCACCCCTAAAAAGCCTGGATTATTTATTCCAGGCTTTTTGATTTTTATACCTACAAACTTTTATTTGCCTTTTACAAGATTGAGCAACCGTTCCCAGCCCTGGTTGATTTGCAGAGATTTCAACTTCCACGTACCAACAATACCGTAAGGCAGGAAGAGCACGATCAGCACATAAACCGCCCCATTGATAAAGCTGGCGCTTTCGCCAATATAACGGCGCAAGCCGTAATCCAGCAGGCGGAAGACAACTGCGCCAATCAAGGCTCCATTTAAGGTGCCGACACCGCCGATGAGAATAATTAGCAGGGCATTGACTGTATATCCCAACCCCGCTACGTTCGGGCTGACGATGGGCTGGTAAATCGTATGTAACATGCCAGCCAGCGCTGCCGTCAGCGAGGAGAGCATCAGCGCGGCTAGCTTGAAATAAAAGGTGTTGTAACCGAGCATCAGTGCACGTCCCTCATTCTCGCGGATGGCAGTGCATACCCGCCCGGTCGGGGAGTTGACAAAACGCCTATAAAGCATAAATATCAGTGCCAGGATAGCCAGGGTGATGAAATACAGTCGTAAACGTTCGTTTGCCGGGCTGATGAAATCGGGTACGACCACACCCTGTAAGCCCACGTCTGAGCCGGTGTAGTCGCCCAGTTCAGTTGACAGCACCAGTACATGGAACACAGAGGCCATACCCAATGTGACCAACGCAAAAGTGATGCCCTTGACACGCGGCAACACCATCCCAAACAGTAAGGCTTGAATAACCCCAGCGATTAAAATCCAGAAGAAAGTGGCGGCCAATGAAAGGCCAAAGCTTTTGAGCAGGATACCGGTCAGATAAGCGCCGACAGCGAAGAACATCGAGTGGCCAAAAGAGAGCAAGCCAGTAAAGCCAAAGATCAAGTCGTAGCTTAATGCGTACAGGGCTAGGATGAAGATCTCGATCGACAGACCCTGAATGAATTTGGACTGGCCACTTTCATTCATCCAGACCTGTGCTGGCGAAGCCCCATCGAATATCCCAACCACAAACGGCAGCAAAATGAAAACCAAAAGTGTGAATAGCATGCCCCGATTTAGCTTTATTGTAGAGAGAAACTTGTTATTCGCCATGAGCTATTCCTTTTTTCCCAGCAAGCCATTGGGCAGGATCAGCAAGACGATCACCATCAATAAAATCGTCGAGGCTGGCACAAGCGGAGGCGAGGGTTTGAAAATGATTTCTGTGAACGGAATAGGGATGCCAATTTGTCCATACTTGATGATGAACTGCTGGAGCAATCCCACCAGGAGCGAACCGAGCGCCGCCCCCGGATAACTGGTCAGGCCACCTATGGCGAGCGCAATCAGCGCATTGAGCAGAAAACTCTCCCCCATCAGATTCGACAAGCCAATGGAAGGTGCCGCCAGCACACCCCCCAGGGCCGCTAAGCCTACACCAAGGGCGAACACCTGGGTGAAGACACGCCGTACATTGATGCCCAGCGCTTCAACCATCTCCCGATCTTGCACGCCAGCCCGGATAACCATACCCAGCCGTGAGCGTTGGAGCAGCATCCACACAGCCACCAAAACAATGATGCCTATGATTGGGATGAGAATCTCGTTGAAAATGCGAATACGCCCATCCAGCAAAAGCATGGTCGAGCAGTGATATTGCCACCAGTCAGCTAGGGATGTCGCCGGACAGCCTTCACCAGTCCCGGCAAAAAGTTCCGGGCGTGGCATCGTAAATTCGGGACGCCCCCAGATGGCGCGCACCATCTCGATACCGATCGCGCTCAGGCCAAGGGTAAGCATCAACTGGTAAATTGGACGGATATAAAGCGGCCGGATCAGTGTGACCTCCATCAATGCACCCAGGCCAATTCCGCTAAGCACAGCCACCAGCACAGCAATCAAGAAGAGCCAATTGGAATTCAAACCCGCAAGGAAATCTGTAATCCCGTTGTTGAAAGCAAAGACGAGAAAAGCGGCTAGCATCAGGAATGCAAACCCGATGAAGTCCCGCCAGGAAATGCGAGAAACCGGGTTTCGCTTGCCTGAGCCAAATAGAGAAAGACTGAATGCCAGCAGCAAACTACCCGCAATCAGGCCAACAAAAGACAAAAGAGGCGAGAGGGCTTCAAACATCGCGGGCGGCGGCAGGTTGCGCTGTCCCTGGCCAGCCAGATAAGAAATCGAGACCGGGCTTTGGGCGTAGTCTTCGGGGTTCCAGATGGAGATGGGATAATTTCTCAGTACGCTGAACAGGATCAGGGCGGCGACCAGAGTTCCGGCCCAGGGTAGTACCCGCTTCATCCCGCCCCTCAGTAGGCTTCGGGAAGAGAGAAGCGTCCACACATCCCCAAGCAGGAATCCGCTAAGGAACAGCGCGAGCGGTGTCAGCAGGTCTACAAACGTATCCGGTCTGACGTATACAGTCCAGCCGATGTAAGCGCCGATCATGAAGAGCGTGCCGTGCGCCAAGTTGAGTACGTCCAGCAGTCCGAAGATGAGCGAGAACCCCGATGCGACCAGGAAAGTCAACGAGCCCACCGACAAACTGCGCAACAGCGTGATGACAAAGTCTTTGGAATCCATCCCTATGGCGGCAGCGATGAACAAAGCGACCAGCACAGCCAGGATGACAAGCAGAGTCAGATTTTTTCGGATGAATAGGTTCATATCTGCTCCTTATGCTGCGCCCAGGTAGCGGTGAATGGTCTCTTTGTCATTGACAAGATCTTTCATTTTACCTGCCTGCACCGAGCGGCCTTCCTCGATGATGACATAAAATTCGGCTAACTGGCTGGCCACTAAGAAGTTCTGTTCAACCAGGATAACAGTTGTCTCCGCTGAAAGCTGCTGGATGGCCATCATAAGCTGCTCAATGAGCACCGGGGCCAGACCTTCGCTGGGCTCGTCGATCAACAATAGATGGTTATCTGCCACCAGCGCGCGGGCGATGGCCAGCATCTGTTGCTGACCGCCAGAGAGATTGGTGCCTGACAGGTTGATGAGACGTTTCAGGTCGGGAAAAAGACTGAAAATGAATTCCTGCTTGCGAACATAATCCCCTTTTTTACGCTCGGCAATCTTGAGGTTTTCTTCCACGCTCAGATCGCGGAAGATAGCGCGGTGCTCAGGGACAAAGCCGATGCCCAACGTAGCGATGTTGAAAGAATGCATGCCCTGGATTTCGCTCTCTTCGAAAATCACTTTTCCCTGACGAGGCGGTGTCAGTCCCAAAATGGATTTGAGCGTGGTGGTCTTGCCAGCCCCGTTGCGTCCCAGCAGGGCGGTGATGCTGCCTTTGGGCACGCGCACGCTTACCCCCTGTAAGATGTGATACTGCCCGATGAAAGTGTGGATGTCTTGTACATCTAGAATGGTGTCCATGTGACCTCACACATTCAACTCATACAGACCGCCTAGATAAGCAGTCTGTACTTCTTTGTTGTCAGCGATTTCGGCTGGGGTGCCCTCAGCCAGCACTGCACCCTGGTGCATGACAGTGATCCGGTCGGACACGCTCATGACCACATTCATGTTGTGCTCTACCAGCATGACGGTCTTATCGCCTGTCTGCTGGATTTCCTGGATAAGCGCGATCAATTCTGGGACCTGCTCGGCGGCCATCCCGGCGGTCGGTTCATCAAGTAAAAGCACTTCCGGATCAGGCGCCAGGATCATGCCTAATTCCAGCTTGCGCTGATCGCCATGTGGCAGGGTGCGGGCATAGGCATTGGCCCGGTCTTTCAAACCAACGCGTTCAAGCACCTCCCAGGTTCGACTTTCATAGCTAATGAAAGCCGGGGCTGCCTGCCAGAATTTAAAATTATCCACCCCCAGGGCTTGTGAGGCCAGGCGGATATTTTCGAATATGGTTAGGTTAGGAAATATATTGGAAATCTGAAATGAACGCCCGATCCCGAAATGGATGGTGCGATGGACTGGCTGGTGGGTGATGTCACGTCTCTTGTAAAGCACCTGCCCGCTGGTCGGCTCGATATTACCGCTCAGCAGGTTGAAAAAAGTGGTTTTACCAGCCCCGTTCGGCCCGATGATGGCATGCAGGCTGTTCTTGCGGACTTTGATGCTGACATCGTCCACCGCCACCAATGCGCCGAATTCTCTGCGCAGGTTGATGGTTTCGAAAATGATTTCAGAGTCCATACAATGGCACCTTCTGTTTTTTGACCGTCGACCGTGGACGATGGGCGATTGTAAGTTCATCCGCCGTCTACGGTCTACCGTCAGCGTTCTATAGTGGAGATCCCTGGGGAACTTGCGCCCCCAGGGATTTTAATTTTACAGCAACTTACAAATTACTGTCCGCTTAAGGAACCGTAGGGAAGATCACCACAGCGGTCTCGCATATCTTCGGGCAGCAAGCAGGGCGGCTCGGGGCGGGTGGTCTCAACGTATTCGTAGAAGTCCGCATCCGGGTCGTCCAGGTTGGTCAACGTCAGGATATACATATCCTGGATGGCGACATGATCTTCAGGACGGATATAGACCTCACCCTTCGGACCTTCGAATGTCATCCCTTCAAAAGCCGAGAGCAAAGCATCGGCGCTGGCGTCACCACCGGTGGCCTTCAAGCCCTCAACCAGCATAATAGCCGCGTTCATACCATCGGCGGCGAACAGGTCGGGCATAGCGCCGTAGCGGGCTTTATTTTCAGCCTTCAGGAAGTCATTAGCATCGTTATCGGGGGCAGACCAGTGATACAGAATGCCGTTGGTGCTGCCGATTGCATTTCCATACCACAGCGGCATCAGCGTATTGTCAATGAAGGTCGCGCCCAGCGCCATCTCATCGAAGACGCCCTGGTCGGTAGCGGCCTGCATCAGTGGTACAAAGCCGCCGCCTGCCCAGGTAACGATCAAAGCTTCGGCGCCGCTGTTCAGGATCGGGTCCATATAGGGGGTGAAGTCGGTCGTATCGAGCGGAGCGAAGACATCGTCCGCAACGAATTCGCCGCCATCCAGCGTGCAGGCGTCCCGGAAGGCAGCCGCGGATCCCTGCCCAAAGGCGTAGTCTGGAGCGATCTGGACGAAAGTTGTGTATTGCTTGGTCAGGTACATGCACTCGTTGATCGCATCCTGGTAATTGTTACGGCTGGTGCGGAAAGTATATTCGTTAAAATCTTTACCAGTGATGTCATTTGCAGCAGCTGGGGCAACAATCAATGGAATCTGGCTTTCGGCAGCAATGCCCTGCAAGGTAGCCGTGGCTCCAGAAGAGACGGTGCCTACCAGGATATTCACACCCTCGACATCGATCAGTTCACGAGCCAGGGTGGCGGTGGTATCGGGGGTGCTGGCATCGTCACGCACAAAGACCTGAATTTCGCAGTTATCCAACGTGAAGGTGTTTTCCTGTGTGGCTGCAAAATCGAACACATCCCCGGCAGAACCGGCTGCACCCGTGGCGTATTCCATGCCTAACATGAACGCAGGCAGGATATGTGCGCCATAGATGGCCAGCGCGCCAGATAGGTCAGTAATGAGACCGACTT
>JASFRG010000243.1:0-6039 GCA_050115035.1 Anaerolineales bacterium
CTACCAACTAGCTGATGGGACGCAGGCCCCTCCCGAAGCGAATAAATCCTTTAGACATCGGTTTCTAAATCCGATGACCACATTTGGTATTAGCCCCACTTTCGCAGGGTTATCCCAAACTTCGGGGCAGGTCACCAACGCGATACTCACCCGTTCGCCACTAGGACACCTTCGTACGAATACAAAGGGCCTCGTTCGACTTGCATGTATTAGGCACGCCGCCAGCGTTCATCCTGAGCCAGGATCAAACTCTCCGCAAAAAATTCACTCTTTCGAGTGTATATTACGAAGTTTCACTGGATTGACGGAAGTTGTTGCTTCCTATCACTTTTCAATTGTCAAGGTTCTGTTTTCAAAGCGCGCAGGATTGTACTCGCATCGCTCTGACCTGTCAAGACCAATACAGACAAAAACACCGATGTTTCTCTTTCAACATCGGTTCGTCAGACTTTAAGCCTATAGGCTTGTGCCTCCGACGTGAGACGTTTACTCAATTGTCAATGATCTGCCTTGGGGGACGAGATCTGTTTGAAGGTACTGGCAAAAGATGATTATACGCGTTTATCCTACTTTGTCAAGGCCAAAATTGTACTTGTTAGACAATTAAACCTTAAAATATTCGGATTGGGACGATTCATGCCATTTTGCAGCGTATGTCTCAATAAACTTGACCGAGCCCCCCACCCCATCCTCCGCGCGGATCTTTCTACCGATAGCCTGCGCACTGTTTCGAAGAGCATCTTCATCCGCTTCAACAAGTGCAGCAACGAGTTTCTCCGCTGTCAATGTCTTGACCGAGATGGACTGCGGACCTGCGTCGATCGCATGGACACGCGCACCCCAGAAGGGTTGGTCGGCGGCGAATGATACCACAATATTCGGGATTCCGGAACGAAGTCCGGCAGCGGTTGTACCGGCCCCACCGTGATGAATAACAGTTTTACAGCGTGGCAACAACCAGTCATGTGGAACAGACTCCATCACCAGTATATTCCTGGGCAAGCTTAGATTTTTCATATCGCTCCAGCCGCTCAAGATGATGGCGCGATTCTTCGTTTTTGCCAATGCCTCAAACACGGACTGATAAATGCGTTCCGCATCTCGATTAATCATGGAACCAAATGTCACACAGACTGGCGGGTCGCCAGCAGCCAGGAAATCATCTAGTTCGGCAGGCGGATGATAAGTGTCTGTTGTTTCCAAGAAGAGATAGCCAGGAATGTGGATATGGGACGATGACCAATCTTTGGGCCGGGGAATGACCGTCGGACTGCACGCAAGCAAGAGCAGAGTCATGATGCGGGAATCATCCGGCGTGAATGGCCAGTACAAGTCCAGGTTAAAGAAATCTGGATCGGCCTTTCGCAATCGTCTGAATCCAAGGTTGCCTCCATGCCAGAAGATCTGAGTGAATAGCCAGTGGAAGAAGTAGCCAAGCGATCCGGGCGATATGGTTGGAATAGCTATAGGGGGAAGTTCTCTTGTGGGCGCGAAGGCAGGGAAAGTTTGCACTGAAACATCGGGGATACCAAGTTTGCGCGCCAGTGAATGGGCACCAGAAGTAAATGCAAAAGAATGGATAATCAAATCAGCATCATCACAGGCGGTGAAGGCTTTGCGAGCAACCTGTTCAGCAATCTCGAACAGGTAATCGCTCATGGCGCGGATCATGAGAACGGGATTCGCGCCAGCGTCATTGAGCCGTTGGCTGATGATTTCGGGATCGCCTGCCAAAGGCATAAACTTTACACCGCGCTCTTCAACAAACTCAGCAAAACGATGCGGCGCAGCCAATTTGACCGTATGTCCAACCTTTTGCAAGCTTATAGCCAATGCCAGAAAGGGTTGCACATCGCCGCGCGAGCCATAGGTGAGGATAGTGATCTTCATCACAAGCCTTAAAAGTCTACAGGTCTAACATGTCTGACAAGTCAATGATTGACCTGTTTGACATGTTAGACCTGTAGAACATAGTAGACTAATTTATCTAATCCATCTCCTGCCGCCCGGCTAATGCTCGCAGCAAGGTATTCTGGTCGGCGTACTCCAGGTCGCCGCCAACAGGCAGGCCGCGTGCTAGACGCGTGATCCGCAAATTGTATGGTTCCAATTGCTGCTGGATGTACATGGCAGTTGTATCGCCTTCCATGCTGGGATTGGTGGCCAAGATGATCTCCTTCACTTCCCCGCGCGCAACACGTTCGACCAACGGTCTGATCTTGATGTCATCAGGGCCAATACCTTCAATAGGCGACATCACACCATGTAACACATGATATTTGCCAAAATAGCCGCCTGTGCGTTCTAATGCTAAAACATCCAGGGCTTCTTCGACTACACAAATCACGCCATCGTCGCGCTTTTGCGACTCGCAGACCTCGCACAATTCACGCCCGGCCATGGTTATGTTGAAGCACTCCTCGCAAAAGGAAACTTTATCTTTCAACCCAGTTAACGCTTCTGCCAAATTATCCGAGAAGGATGCGTCAGCGCGCAAAAGGAAGAAGGCCAAACGCGAGGCAGACTTAGGCCCAATACCAGGCAGTCGCTCGAAGGCATTGATGAGCTTTTGAAGGGGTTCGGGAAGCAGCATAGTGGAGAGAGTAGAGGAATGGATAACTAGAGAGTAGTGACTGTTCTCCGCACTCTAATCTCTATTCTTTAAAACGGCAAGCCACCCGCGAGGGGACCAAGTCGTTCAGCAGCCAACTCGCGGGATTGATCCAGCGCCAGGTTGACGGCTGATAGCACCAAATCTTGCAGCATTTCAGCATCCGCGTCTTCGAGCAGGGCGGGATCGATAACCACTTCGCGGCACTTCTGGTCGCCGGTCATGGTGACTTTGATCGCGCCACCGCCAGCAGATGCAGTGACCGTTTCATCAGCCAACGCTTCCTGCGCTTCGGCCAGTTGCTGCTGCATGCGTTGTAGTTGGGCCATCATGCCCTGTCCTTTACCTCCGCCGGGAGGACGGTTGAATCCTTTTGCCATATTATCTCCTAATCCTGTACATCTACAATTTCGCCGCCGTTTTGGATAGCGGTCGCAACCATGCCGTCCGGATTGACATCCGGCGGGAGTTGACCTTTCGCATTTGTGACCACGCACTTGATGGACAAATCCACGCCCAGCACATCCTTCATGGCTGCCTGTGCGATGTCCGTTTTCTCCTTGATATCCATCAAAGCGCGGACCGTTTCGGATTGGAAGCCCAGACATAATTCGCTGCCACGCACTTCCAATGGCTTACAGGAGTTAAGCAGCGCTTCAATTCCTGGATGGTCGGGTTTGATGATTGAGCGGATGTCGCGCCAGGCTTTGGTCACTTCGGTGAGACCAATCACAGGAGCCTCAGATTTTGCCCTTGACTTAACCTCTTCAGCTACTTCGGCAGGTTGCTCTTCTGGCTCTCTCTTTTGAGCTGCAGATTTGACCGTTTTCTTCTTTTCTTGTTTGCTTTGGGACTTTTGCGCAGAAGGTGTGACTTTCCTGGTCTTCGGAGGTCTTTCATCCTTCCTAACCACTGATGTATCAGCAGGAGATTCCAATACTTCTGCAACTGCCAGTTCCAAGCTGAGACTGGGCTGCCAACCGCCACGCGTATCAACAGCAGCGGCGTTAAAGGCTTTCATCATGCGCAGTACATCTTGGGTGGAAAATGCCCGGGCATGTTGGGCCATCATCGTTTTGACTTCTTTGGTTACTTCGACCTGATCGTCATTGCCTAATTGGATGAGCATCAATCCTCGCAGATATTCGACGATCTGACGCGCCAGCGAGCGCGGATCAGCGCCGGCATCCAGGGCTCTGTGAATGGCATCCATAGCGGGAGCAGGCTGATTGTCTGAGATGGATGCGATCAGGTCTAATACGGTTTGAGAAGTAGCGGTACCGAGCACTGTCTGTGTGAGCGCCAGGTCAATTTTGTCTCCTGTCGAAGAGAGTTGGTCCAGCAGGGAAATCGCATCCCGCATTCCACCCGCGGCCTGGCGCGCAATCAACGTCAGGGCCTCATCGGCTGCTTTGATATTTTCTTCTTTGGAAATCTTCTTGAGTTGACCGACGATCTCATCTACCGGCACACGGCGGAATTCGTGCCGCTGGCAGCGTGAAAGCACAGTGGCCGGGATTTTATGGATCTCGGTGGTTGCCAGCACGAAGATGGCATGCGGAGGCGGCTCTTCGAGCGTTTTAAGCAGCGCATTAAAGGCCGCTGTGGAGAGCATGTGGACTTCATCGATGATATATATTTTGTATTTGCCCTGCGAGGGGGAAAAGTTGATCTTATCGCGCAAGTCACGGATATCGTCCACACTGGTGTTGGAGGCAGCATCGATTTCGATCAGGTCGAGGAAGCGGTTTTCATTGACGGCCTTGCAGTGTTCGCACTCGTTACAGGGACGTTTGGCAGGATCGTCATTGAGGCAGTTGACAGCCTTGGCAATGAGACGCGCGATGGTAGTCTTGCCCGTACCACGCGGACCGGCAAAAAGGTAGGCATGACCAACACGGTCCGCACGGACAGCATTCGTCAGTGTCTGGACAATATGTTCTTGCCCAACGACTTCATCCCAGAGTAGGGGGCGCCATTTACGATAAAGTGCTTGTGTCATATTCAGTCGATACGGGCGAGTAAGCCGCTATGGAATGCGATACAAAGCCCGTTGATTACCTTGATCATCATACAATTGGGCAGTTTCTCCAGATTCCCAAATCGTTTCCCGGAGGCCCCAATAAAAGTCTATTGGTGAATTTGTGCCTGAAGCAGTATGGACTTGAATTGCACCGGTATACAAAGTAACTTCAGGAAATAAATAGATATTCCCGTCGTCATCCTTAAGACTCCAACCGGTCAATCGGACAGATGCATCACCATTATTTTGAATAATCACCACTTCCGATCCTAATGTACCTGCACCAACCACGCTGACGATCTCAACCGGAATTTCTGCATCCGGAGAAAGGGTCTCAACCGGTTGTGCGGACTCGCCGTTTTGCACGGGGGCAGCCGCCTGTGGCACGGGTGCCAGCGAAGCACGATAATTACGATCGTACCAGAACAGGATTGATCCCGTTACACAGGCGGAAACGAAGACGTTCAGAAGCAAATAAAGGAACAACCGGCGGCGGTCCATGCTGACTTATGATAGCACAAAGTATTCTCCACGTGAAAATATTTTAACCAACTTCACTGCCTGATCGAAGAAAACAGTACAAAAGTAAATGTTTTCTAATATCGGCCAAGTTCGATATACCGAACACATAACACATGTTAGAATACCCGTCAAAACTAGTAGAGATAAGATGGAACAATGAACGCCAAAGAATCAGGTATTTTCTGCCCCGCATGTAAAATGAAAAATGAAGAGGGGATGATCAAATGCATTTATTGCAATACACCTCTGGTGGAGCAAGCCAGCCAAAAAACCATCATGATTCGAAATATCCACGAAGTAACCGGTATATTGCCTGATTCGTATTCAGATTTTCTGGGGGCGCCTGCCCCACAAACAGAACGGTTTATGGATTTTGAACTCCCAGCCAAAGGGATTGTGTTGATCAACCTCAATAACGGACAACCGATCACTATGCAGGAGGAAAGAGCCTTTGTCCTAGGTCGAGTTTCCACGGAAGTCAAGACGCGTGAACCCCTGATTGATTTGACCGAGTTGGATGCCTTGGAGCTTGGAGTATCCAGAGTACATGCCATGATCCGCCGCACAAAGGACGGTTATCAAATCATCGATCTCGAGAGCAGCAACGGCACCTGGCTCGAGAACCAACGTTTGACACCTAAACAGCCCTATCCACTTGATAGCGGCGACCGCATCCGTCTTGGACGTTTGAACATGCTAGCGTTTTATCCCAGGCTTTCTAAGTCTTAGTAGTCGTGTAAAAATAACTTCCGCACTTTAACAACCAATCTCAAGCAGAAGAAAGACGTGGGCGAATGGTGTAATTCCAATTTGGGCAAGTTGCATGTCGTTCCAGGTTTAAGCCTTCCATCACATCTTGAGCGATTTTGCGGCCTTTGGCATA
>JASFRG010000244.1:0-6025 GCA_050115035.1 Anaerolineales bacterium
TTGGAAACAGGTTAGTGAACCGACAAAATCACCAAGAGTTGTTAATCCGACACCTAAGCTCCCCAGCACTTCCGCTTCTTTGACCACATTCCCTAACAGTCGACTTAACTTTAATGCCTGCTCGTAATAATGTACGGATTCGGTATAGGCTCCCATGTGCGCAGCCTGACGTCCCAAGAAATGTAAAGTTTCCATCTCGCCTGGTTTGTATTGCTGAGCCTGACACAGGTCAATCGCTTGACGTAACGATTCTTCCGATAGATTGAATTTTCCTAGCCATGGTAATTGTTCACTTATCCCGATCCAACCGTCTGCTTCGAGAATTTGGTTTTGGGCGATTTTTGCCAAGGCAACCACCTGTTCAAATTGTGACAACGCCGGCTCATGCTTGTGCTGTTTGGAAAGAATCTGTCCCAGAGCCAATCTGGCCTGGGCTTCGATGCCGGCATTTTCTACCCTTTGCGCCAGTTCACAGGCTCGTTCAACTGTTCTAACCCCATTTTCAAATTGGGATGAATAGAGATAGCCCAACGCCTGCACGGTCAACAAACGGCTGAGCAAGGTGGTCAAGGTAACATCACCCTCCCCCATTGTGTCTTGCAATGAGGTAATGGCTCTATCTACAAGCGCAGCTTCTTCACTAAAAAATCCCTGGCGTTGATAGTAATAATGGGTGCCATCCAGACAACTGGCGATGAACTGCCACTGCTCTGTTTCAATAGCATGCTGCCAGGCGGCACGCAAATTTGCCTGTTCGGGGAGCAGCATTAGTAGTGCTTCCTGCCCTTCGCTGCATTGTAAATCCTTTTCAAAGGATTGCGCGAGCGAGGTGAAATACTTGGCGTGTCGGTTCAATGCCTGTTCAGCAAGGTCACTTCTGTTCGGTTCTTTTAATTTTTCGCCTGCCAATTGACGCAGCAGTGGGTGCATTCTGAAACGTCCAGTTTCATCTCGACTCAGCAAAGCATTATGTTGCAAATTGTATAAGCCCGAAACATCATCGTTCAATACTGATTCGGCTGCCTCACGGGTGAACCCGCCGCGAAAAATGGAGATTTGCGCCAGCAGGGCTTGTTCGTGTGGATCGAGTAGCTGCCAGGTATAGCCGAAGACGGCATGGAACGTTCGTTGGCGTGGGGGCAGGTCACGCCGGGCGGTGTTGAGCAGGCGCAGGTTGCTGGTCAATGCAGGCAGGATCTCTCCTACCATCAACTGCCCCAAAGAGGCTGCCGCCAGTTCAATGCCCAAAGGCATTCCCTCTACAAATTTGCAGATCGCCACCACTTCTGCCAGGTGCTTTTCCAGGTCGAAAGGGGCCGATATCCGCGCGGCTCGTTCGGCAAACAGGCGCACGCTGTCGTTCTGCAGCGCTCCTGCAGAAACCTGCTTCGGGGTTTCCAGACCTGTAAGCGGAAAAGCCAGGCTGGCTGCCAAAGGTAGCGTGGCACGGGAGGTTGTCAGGATGCGAATACCCTCGGCAGCTTCCAGCAGTTCCAGGATGAGATCAGAGGCGATAGTCAAAAACTGTTCAATATTGTCTAGAATCAGCAGCAGATTTTTTGCGGCCAACTGTCCCAGCAATTGCGACCAGAGATCGCTTTCGCCATGAAAATAGAGATCCATAGCCTGCCCCACCAAAGCGGCTACTTCTTCCCTGACTTTTTCCGGGGCATCTTTTTCGATACCTTCCAGGGAGATGAACCAGATACCGTCTTTGAAAGGTGGCGGCTGTTCAGCGGTCAATCGCCGTCCGGTAGCCAACACCAGGCTGGTTTTACCCACACCACCCACCCCAATAATGGAGACCAGTGGATATGCAGGGTTTAAAAGGGCGTTGCTGAGTTTTTCGATCTCAGTCTTACGGCCGTACAACGGCGTAAGGACACGGGGCAGGTTGTGAAGCGGGGCGGGGGTAATGTAGGGCGAAGGCAGTGAACCGTCTTGAATTGATTCATAAAGAGCGATGATATCAGGATCCGGGGGGATGCCAATTTCCTTCTCAAGCAGATCCCTGTATGTTTCATAGACATCCAAGGATTCTGATGCCCGCCCATCAAAAGCCAGCAAACGCATCAACTGTCCCTGTGCAGTCTCATCCAATGGATCCCAGGTCAGCCAACTCTGAGCGGTGATGACCCCCGCAGCAAAATCTCCCTGTTCCTCCTGCCAGCCGGCTAATTGACGATAGCCGCGCATGGCAAGTTGGCGCAGGCGTTCCTGCTCGATCACCAGCCAATCGTTGAAGCGTGGTGCATTTGGAAGGGAAAAGCCTGCCATGAAATCTCCCGCATACAGGTCCAACCCCCGCCTCAGTCGATTGACGATCGCTGCTGACCGTTCCTTGCCTGCCCCCGTTAACGGAGTTTGAAAACGTACCGAATCAGTCTGTTGATGAACGGCTTGAGATACTGAGATCGTTTTTCGCGTGACGATCAGATATTCCCCTACACGTTTTCGCAGTCTGGCTAAAGCAGTACGCAAATTGGAGAGCGACTGCCCGGTGGAACTTGAATCCCACAGCAGGTCTGCCAATTCTTCACGGTTATGGGCCTGCCCACTGTGCGCCAGATACGCCAACAGGGCAATCTCCGTCTGGCCGCGGAAGCCGCTCATGGGTTCAGTATCCAAACAAATGCTGATTTCGCCCAGCAGGCTTACTTCAAGCATATCCCATCCCTACACAATCTAAAATCTCCTACATAGAACTTGATTATCAGGAATTACACAGTTAGATAGGAGATGCCGAAAACAGGGGTGCGAGCGCCGCTCGCACCCCTGTTTTCGGCACCCTTTTGTAAATTGCGTAATTTCTGATTTTATGATTTCCCATTTGGAAGCGTTTTGGAAGCGCTCAACATACTAAACTAATATCATCATATTTATCTGAATGAACAATCAAACCACAAAATATTCCTTTGGAGGTGAATCTTATCAACATTATAAGACAAATATCCAAACAGGAACGGTCAATTGAGCGCTATTCTGTGGATCAGGCATAAGAACAGGAAGACCCGCAGGCGCAACCCGATTGTTCATCTACTATACATAAGGAGAAACAAAGCATGTTATCAACTTCTAAGAAAACCAAATTTCAATACCAATATTTGCTGGTTGCTGTTGTAGTAATCCTTGCAATAATATCAGTCATCGCGCTTTACCAGGCCGGGGTCTTGCCCGCAATTTCTACCGGGCAAGGGGCATCCGCCTCAGTAGATTTGAGCTGGCCTCCCAGACCGGATCTCTCCCACCTCAATCAGCAGGCAGTTATCCCCTTTACCGGCAGCGCGGAAGGTCTGGGCGTATATCATAGTGGTGGCTGGGGAGGGCCTGTAGCGGGTCAGAATGGTATGGATATCTATCACCCATCTTCAATTCAGTACGACTCGCCAGAGCGATAAAAGTCACCATTCCAATTCTCAGGGCATCTTTATCCCCTCCTCCGGGGATGCTGATGGATGGGAGCGCCGTTTGCAAACGGCGCTCCCCGTCAAGACCCCTATGGACACCCCATCTCGATTTGTTCCGGTATATCTGTCACAGCATCTTTATTCGCGTACGGCTCTAAATTCTCGAAAATCTAAATTCAATACATAAGCGACTTCCCATCTGGGAGCGGGATCCAATGGTTTTGGGGAGTACCAAATTCGGAAACATATTTGCAATGTCATCCTGCCGTCTCGCACCGGTGTGCTCGCGGCACGAACGGTGAGCAACGCGAAGGGGCTCCGCCGTGAAGCGGCAGGATTCTTCGGTCGCTTCGCTCCCTCAGAATGACATGCGTCCTCGATGTTAGGCACTCCCCGATTTTGGAAGCGTTTTGGAAGCGCTTCGTAAACTACACTAACAACATCATATTTATCTGATTAGGCAATCCATACAAGAACTATTCAACTGGAGGTGAATATATGCAACCATAAACAAAAGTGAAAACTTTCCCCTATCTGACCAATTCCTGCTATTTATTAGGAAAAAATGCAGACAATAACCCCTGTTTGTGAAGTTTATCAAACATTTACAACTCAAAAGGAGAATTGAACTATGTTAGCAATTAAAAGAAAGCCTCGATATTCGCTGATCGCCATTGCGATTGTTGTCATGCTCACCAGTTTACTGGCGACGAGTGTGGCTTTTGCAGCGGTCTCTCGTACCAATGCAGGTTTCGAGACCGGTGATCTCTCGGGCTGGAGTGTTTCCGGACCTGTCTCTGTAACGTCAACGTTCGCTGGTTACACGGCGCCGTTCGGCAGTTATTTCGCCGTTATCCCGTCTGGTTGTTATACCAACACTATCTCGCAGAATTTTAGTGGGGTAGCAGGTGAAATGATCTCGGGCCAAGCCGCTTTTTATGGAGGCGACTACTTGCCCTACAACGACAATGTACTGGTAAGAATTCTACAAGGCAATGTTGTGCTGTTCTATACGAATATCGCCACAGTTGGCAACTTTGGAAGTACTCCTTGGACAGCGTGGTCGTACACCCTTCCGGCGAATGGTACCTACACCCTTGAAGCATCATCATCAAACTATGGCGACTGCGGTGTTACAAGCTACCTCCTGCTTGACAGCCCACATAACAACCCACCCACAGCTGATGCTGACGGTCCGTACCTGGTTGCGGTGAGTTCATCCATCGACTTTGACGGCAGCGGCTCCTCCGACCCCGATGGTGATCCCCTTACCGAAACATGGATCGCTGACGGCGGGAGTGTGGTTGGCAACACCTATACGGCGGGCAGTGAAGCGGGCATCTTCGAGGTCTGCCTGACAGTCAATGACGGTATCATTGATTCGGCTGAGGCCTGCACCATCGTTGTCGTCTATGATCCCAGCGCTGGCTTCGTCACCGGCGGCGGCTGGATCGAATCGCCCGCAGGCGCCTACATGGATGACGAATCCCTGAGCGGCAAGGCCACCTTTGGCTTTGTCTCGAAGTACAAGAAGGGCGCCAACGTGCCGACCGGTAATACTGAATTCCAATTCAAAGCCGCAGGTTTCAACTTCCACTCGGGCACTTATGAGTGGCTGGTAGTCAACCAGGGCGGGGCAAATGCCCAGTTCAAGGGCGAAGGCACGGTGAACGGTGCGCTTGACTCCAACGGAAACGCCTTCAAGTTCATGCTGTGGGCTGGCGACGATTCACCGGACACTTTCCGCATCAAGATTTGGTCGGAACTTGATGGCGTCGAAACTGTCGTATATGACAATGGGTTCGATCAAGAAATTGGTGGCGGCAGCATTGTGATTCACACCAAGAAGTAACGTCAATTTAAGAAAAAGGTTAGAGGAGAGCACCGTTCTTTGCTGGTGCTCCCCTTTCAAATTCCTAAAAGACATCCCATCCTCCAGACAGGATGTCAAGTTACAAAGAAGGGAGCGCATTACGGTGGGCGCTCCCTTCTTTCATTTCAGGCCATCAGCAGGGGGGAATGCAAACATGTGACTAAAAGTATTTCAATGTTCAATCAAGCTTACGTGGATCGTCAAATCAGAGAAAGCTGAAGTTATTCAATATAAGTGAATTCCCATCTGGAATCAAAATTCAAAGGTTTTGGAAGCGATTTGGAAGCGCTTGCTAAACTACACTAATGTCATCTTATTTATCTGTTTGAGCAATCCATACAAGAACTATTCAACTGGAGGTGAATATTCAACCACAACCCACCGTAGGTATAAACCCAATTCCATACAATTTTAAAAAATAAAGGAGAAAATCATGAACAAATATCGCATATTATCAGTTTTTGTTATTCTGGCGATGCTGTTTAGCTTTGCCAATGTCAGCCCGGCTTCCGCGGGTCCTGTTGCGGTGTTCACTGCCCACTTCGAAAGCGGAACGCCGGCCGAGTTTTCCGGTACCACGACGATTGAGAGCGTTCAAGGCTATGCTGGCTTGGGGACTGGCTCCAATGTTTTTGGAGGAAATTTCCTGAGAAATAACAGCTTGCCTGATGGAAAAACCACTCTCACGTTAACCGGCCTTCCGGCCCATTCCAGTATCAACATCGGTTTTTTGCTGGCGATCATC
>JASFRG010000245.1:0-5969 GCA_050115035.1 Anaerolineales bacterium
GACCGGTCTGAGAGTCGAGCAAAGCCACATAGACGATATCCGCTTCGAAAATCTCCCGCATCTGATTCCCGATGAGCTGGATCATCGAATCTAGTTCCGTTTCTGCCACCAAAGCCTGACTCACTGTACTGATCGCAGAGAGTTCCCCGGCGCGCTGTTCTGTCTCACTCAGCAGCCGGTTTGTCTCTTCGAATAATTGCGCGTTCTGCAAGGCAACCGCCAGGCTGGAAGCAATGGTGATCAAAAGACTGACATCTGAACTGGAATAGGCATGCTCGTGCTCAATGTTTTGCAAAGAAATAACACCGACAACATCATCGCCAGCGATCATTGGCACCCCTAACCAGGACTGCGGCTTGTCGTCGTCGGCTACGTTGGTAGCGCCTAATTTCTGAGTTTCTCTGTCCGCATCCTCATTGAACAACAATGTCTTTCGTGTCTGGATGATGTGACCGGTGGGACCTTTTTCTGCCGAGTGGTTCCCTTCAACAACCATGCGCTGCCCGCGATGCAAATAATACGGGATATGGAAAGTCTCTGACTTTTTTTCATGCAGTGCGATGTAAGTGGTCTGTGTATCGAAGACATCGCGGATCTTGTCGCCCACTAGATCGATAATTGCTTTGATATCCAGCTTCGATGCCAAACCTTGCTGGACGCTATTGATCAATGCTAATTCCGCGGCACGTTGTTCGGTCTCTTTGAGCAGACGCTGAGTCTCGTCAAAGAGACGCGCGTTTTCCAGGGCAACACTCATCGAATTGGTAAGTGTTTCAAGCAAACGTACATCCGAGTCGCTGAAAGCATGCTCGCGATCAATGTTTTGCAGGGAAACAACACCGCGAACTGTGTTCCCTGATTTAATGGGTATCCAAACAGCAGATTTTGAGTTTTCACCTGCCGGGGTTTTCATTCCATACTTTTTTGCACTCTCATTTAAATTTTCATTGATAACAATTTTTTCGCCAGTCTTGACAAGGTGCTTCATTAAACCAGTTTGGGAAATGGGATCGGGATAGAAACGCTCACCCTTTTCGTAGAAATAGTGGAATATTCCTTTTTTGGTTTCCTTATCGAGGGTTCCTATTACTACACCTTGCGCATCGAAGATGTCACGGATTTTGTCACCAACCGCATCGTAGATCCCTTGCATATCCAATTCGGCAGCCAGAGCTTGTTGGACACTGTTTATAACTGCCAGTTCGGCATTGCGCTCTTCGGTCTCATTGAGCAGGCGCTGGGTCTCGTCGAAGAGACGTGCGTTTTCAAGTGCAACGCTCATCGAATTGGCAAGCGTTTGCAACAGACGAACATCGGACTCGGAATACGCGTTTTCGTGGTCCATATTTTGAAGGTTTATTCCACCGATCGCCTCATCGTTAACAACGATTGGAACACCTAGCCATGATTTTGGAATTTTATCTTCTTCTGTCTCATCAATTTCTTCATCAAGAAAATCAAAAATAGCTACGTTAAGCTCTATACTTCGACGAGGATAATCATTGTTGATGAGAAGAGGCTCGCGAGTGGTAAGGGGTATGTTGATAAGACCTTCCCCCAAAGGAAATTCACCTGAATGACGTTTCTCCTGATCGATATCGTAGATATAGTGGACGCGGAACATATTATGTTCGCGATCAACCAGGCCAATGAGCACCCATTCGTTTGGAAAGATATCATGTATTTTATCCCCGACTGCATAAATAACCCCAAGAAAATCAAGTTTGGATGCCAGAGCCGTCTGCACAGTGTTTATGATGGCGAGCTCGCTGTTACGTTCCTCGGTCTCTTTGAGCAGGCGCTGAGTCTCGTCGAAGAGACGCGCGTTTTCAAGGGCGATACCGGTACTGCCCGCCAGGGTTTCGATCAACCGGATGGTGGATTCACTGAAGGCGTTCTCGCGGCTCGTATCTTGCAGGGAAATGCTGGTATTAATCCGTTCTCCGGTCCGCAATGGCACGCTCAACACAGACAAAGGCATTTCGCCGTGGGGCAGACTGTGACCGAACTGCTTGAGCCGCTCCGCCATTCCGTCCTGCCAATAGATGGTTTTACCGCTTTCGAGATCGGGGAGGATGATCCTGTTTAAATCTGTCCATGGCCGCTCGACAAACGGACCGCGCTCGCCCTTTTCGCGAACGTACTCATAGCGAGATGTTTCTGTTTCATAGTTCCATGTGTTAATAACCACGATCTCGGAACCAGTGATTTCACTGATCCGGTCGCCAACCAATTCGTAGATGCCCTGCATATCCAGTTTCGACACCAGTCCCTGCTGGACACTATTGATGATTGCCAGCTCTGCATTACGTTCCTCGGTCTCTTTGAGCAGGCGCTGGGTTTCGTCGAACAGACGGGCGTTTTCGAGGGCAACACTCATACTATTAGCAAGAGTAGTCAGCAGGCGCAGGTCTTCCTGCTTATATGCGTTTTGTTTGTAGCTTTGTATAGCAATGATACCGATAGGTTTGTTACCCGTCAAAATAGGAACGCCCAAATAACTCTCATTCTTGTCTACCACCTCTCCGGAGCGTATCATTGGGTGTGTACCAAGTTCATTAGCTTTTTCGTTCGTGCCAACGAGCAACGGCTTGCGTGTGTCAACAACAATTGCTCCCAAACCAGGTCTTGGTGCAGGTCCGTCAGGGAATGGGATGCGCTCGCCCCGATCCACATAATAACTATTCAAAACCCTATCGCGCTCAACATCATACATGGAGATATGAGTGGTATCCGCCTCGAAAATTTCCCCTACTTTTTCACCGACCAAGTCAATAATATTTTGAAACTCAAGTTGTTTTGCCAACCCTTGTTGTACGCTGTTGATGATCTGAAGTTCTGCCACGCGCTGCTGTTCGGCCTCGAACAGGCGCACGTTCTCAACCGCGATAGCCGCCTGGTTTGCAAAGGATTGAACTGGAGCGATCTGTTTTTCAGTCAGAAGTTCTGGTTTGATGCGGCGTATCACGATGACGCCGATGGCTTTACCTTCACGCAGCAGGGGTACGGCACACGTCGCGCGATAGCCGTATTTCTTCGCGACCTTGTCACCTTCGGGATACTCCGATTTGACGCCGCGCTGGTTATGGATCGCCTGCAGGGTATGCCCCTCCAAAATGGCGCGTCCCGCCACAGAGTACCGGTCGAAGTGTATGCCTTCTCCGACAGGGATCATGGGGATGTCGCCGTAATGGGCGTCAACACGCAGGATGTCGCCGTCGCGTAATGAAATGATCGCATCTTCCGACCCCGAAAGCTGGGCTGCGTTTTTGGCGATAACGTCCAAGATCGGCTGGATGTCGGTGGGCGATTCGGCGATGACGCGCAGAATGTCATTACTGGCGGTCTCGCGTTCGAGCGCCTCGGTGATCTCGATATTGCGTTGCTGCAACTCATTGAATAGACGTACATTTTCAATGGCAATGACCGCCTGGTTCGCAAAGGTTTTCAGGAGAGTTAATTGTTTCTCAGTGAATGGTACAGTTTCGCGCCTTTCAATAGCAAGTGCCCCAATCCCCTTATTTTCTTTAATCAACGGGACAAACACAACGGCTCCAAGTCCGAATTTCACAGCCGCCTGGCGATTCATGTTCACAATACGCGAATCACTTTTCATATTATTAACATGAAGCATGGTGCCATTACGGATAACGGATGCAACGTTGCTATCCAACGTGTCTAATGGTATTGGGTATATATTTTGAAGCTCTTGTATATGATTGGGATCGGCGCTCTTTTGTGCGGCAATGTAAATTTTGTCATCCCTCAAACGGAATGCAATTCCTCGGTCTCCACCGCACACCATAACAGCCCGCTCGATGATTGCATCAAAGACTGGTTGCACATCCGTCGGTGAACCCGCGATCACCTGCAAGATTTCGCTTGTGGCAGTCTGCTGTTCAAGGCTTTCCGTAATTTCAATGTTCTTCTTCTGCACCTCGTCAAAGAGACGCGCATTCTCAAGCGCCACGCTGGTGGCATTGGCAAGCGTTTCCAACAGCCGCACATCTGATTCAGCAAAGGCGTTCGCACGATCCACGTTCTGTATGCTGACCGCGCCCGTTAATTTCCCTTTGGTTGTCAGGGGAACCGTGATAAAACTTTGGGGCATGGCACCAGCGGGAGGGACGAAGTCTGGGTCTACCTGTTTTAAAAATTCCTGTCCATCGTTAACAAGCATCGGTTTGTTCTGTTCGATAAAGTAAGCCCAGGCTGGTGCGATGGGTGTCGGATCAACGTGAAGCCGCTTTCCCTTTTCATATGCATAATGGCGGTGCATGGTGCCGTTTTCGTGATCGAAGGAGATGAGCAGGATCGTGTTGGCATCGAAAATATCCCTGATCTTTTCTCCAACCACTTCATTGATGGCGTGAATATCCAATTCAGCTGCCAATGCGCTTTGCACCGCATTGATGACAGCCAGCTCGGCGTTGCGCTGCTGGGTCTCGTCAAAGAGAAGCGCGTTCTCCAGGGCGGTACCCAGTGAGGCAGCAATAGTGGTTAACAGTCGCAACTCAGATTCGCCAAAGGCATTTTCACGTTTAAAATCTTCCATTTGCAACGAACCGATTACGCGTTCACCGCTAATAATTGGAACACTAATGAGAGATTTGCTTGTGTCAGTCCCGGGAAGTGTTGTCCCCCCAAATCTTTCCATTATTTCAACCGTGTTGCCCATCAAGGGTTGAGGGTTTCTCAAAAACTGTTCAAAAGAACTTCCAAGTCGTGGCGGCTCAGGCGGAATGTTAAGTCTTTCACCATGTTCAAATTCATAAAGATAATGGACCAGATTGTTTCTTTCATCATACCAACGGATTCCAAAATCAAGTACCCTAAACACCTCACGCAACTTGTCGCCGACCAGATCTACAATAGCCTGAAAATCCAACTCAGCAGCCAATCCCTGTTGGATGGAGTTGATGATCTGCAACTCGGCAACGCGTTCCTGCTCGGCTTTGAACGATTGCGCGTTTTGCAAAGCTACACTCATTGAGTTAGCTAGAGTGGTCAACAAGCGCACATCATTGTCGTTGAATGCATTCTGTTTGTAACTTTGGACACTCACTACGCCTGTTACTTCCCTACCCCGCAGGATTGGTACGTAAAGACCTGATTCATTCAACTCCTTGTCATGCCTGGGTGAAGGTATGATGGTTCCACCAGCATCTTTCGCTTCCTGTTGCGTGCTTAAAAGTAATGGCTTTTGCGACTTAATCACACGGGTATATATCCCTTGCCCAAAAGGCAGTTCCTTAGGTGGTATGGATTTTCCCTTATCCATGTAGTAATGGCTATAGACAAATTTCTTTTTATGATCATAGCTGACAATGTATGTTGTATCCGCGTGGAAGATCTCTCGCACTTTGTCACCGACAAGATCGTAAATTTCCTGGATATCCAGCTTGGATGCCAGTCCCTCCTGCACGCTGTTGATGACAGCAAGCTCATTCACGCGAGCATTGAGTTCTTCAGTCCGTTCTTCGACCTTGCGCTCCAGGCCTTCGAGCAGACCGGCATTGTCCAATGCAACCGCGCCTTGGTTTGCAAGCATGCCGAGCATGTCACGGTCGGTGTCGTTGAATTTCCCGTAGAGAGAATCCATGTCCGTGTAGAGATAACCGATGATCTGGTTTTGGGCGATGAGCGGAGCGACGATTCGGCTGCGTCCTTTGCGTTTGGGGACGATCAATTGGACGGTGCGTGTGAGGCGTGCTTTTTCAAGATATCTCTTTGCCGCAGTAAAGGACTTTTCCGCATCTTCCCCAACTGGGAGGTAGGATTCCGCTAAATTCAGTTTTCCATCTTCATCAAGGATCAACAACATCCGCTCCCCGCCGATGAGTTCAGTAGTTTCTTCAACAAGATAGGTTTGGATCTGTTCGAGGGTGTGCAGCGCATTAAGCTCAAGGCTGATTTCCGCCAGCCGCTCGAACGGTTCGCGCAAACTGGATTCGACTTCAAGGTGTGCA
>JASFRG010000246.1:0-5887 GCA_050115035.1 Anaerolineales bacterium
CAGGGTTATTCTGCTGTGTTTTTGATTGAAAAACCCTTTTGTAGACACTGTAGTACCGTGATTTTCGTCAAAATTCCGATGATAATGCTATTTGAGAAAAATAACTTCACACTATTGGTTTCTTCAATATAGGAGTTTCCTCAGTTGCAGCCACCCAGACAATATCCCAACGAATAGCAAAGTATTCATGTACAGCGATGTTGCGAAAACCTACAATATCTACCCAGGGTATTTCTGGAAACTGTCTCGTAAATTCTTTTGGCAAACGAGAGGCAGCTTCACCAATAACACTCAACTTTTGCAGAACCGCACTTTGCATCATTTCGTTTTGTTCGAATTCATTATAATCTTCCCCCGATATGAATCTTTCAATAGCTTGAGCGGCATCCAGAATATCAGTTGATACAGTTTTTCAGGCCGCATAAATTTCTTCGGTATTAGCGAGAACAGATTCCCTTATAACCGGCTTAATACCATCCATTGGAACGAGGTCTACAGGGCGGTTGAGCAATTCTGCAAATTCACGCTGCATGCGAGAAAATGTAATAAATCCTATTTTTGCATTCGGCTGGAAGGATACCAGCACATCTACATCGCTTTCCTTGCGAAAATTATCCCCAAGCACAGAACCGAACAAAGCCAATCGCTGGATATGATAGCGTTTGCAAAATTCATTCAATTCCTTTTTGGGAATCTTGATCTTTACGCGGGAGGAATTATTTGTAGCCATTTCAATTAATTATACAGCAACCTCACCCATCAGGTAGTGATGGGTGAGGAAGGGTGAGCTTACTCTCCTGTTGGCACCCAGATATTCTTGACCTGCGTAGCCTCGTGCAGGAACTCGTGTCCTTCGCCTTGCTCACGGCTCATCCAATCGCGCTCTAAACCAAAGCCTACCCAGGTGCGCTTCATATTCGAAGCCGACTCGAATTCGACATGGTAGCTACCCTCCGCCGAGCCGAAATACCAGAGCGCGTCCACATCCTCGTGCTCGACCAGGGTCTTGATCAGGTGGTCCCGGTCGCCGGTGACGATGTTGACCACGCCGCCGGGCACATCAGATGTGTCCAGCACCTGGTAGAAGTCGGTAGCGGAGAGCGGGTACTGCGGGCTGGGGATCATCACGACCGTGTTGCCGCGTGCGATGGCGGGCGCCATCAACGAGACCAATCCCAACAGCGGGTATTCGTCGGGGGGAGCGATTCCGATTACCCCGACCGGTTCATTGACGCCAACGGTGATGCCACGCAGGGTGGTCTCCTGCACCGAACCACCGTACTTGTCGGCCCAGGCTGCATAGGAGAACAGGCGCTCGACGGCGGTGTCCACTTCGGCCTGTGCAGATTTCTTTGTGCGCCCGGTCATCTCGACGATGCGTTCCACGAATTCGGCATTGCGGGCGTCCAGGTTTTCGGCGATAAAGTACAGGATCTGCGAACGGTTGTAGCCATGCCGCATGGCCCAGCCGGGCTTGGCGGTATGCGCTGCATGCGCCGCCTCGACCGCATCGCGGATGTCCTTGCGGTTGCCGTCACCGACCTGGCCGATAATTTCGCCATTCGAGTTTTTGACAGCCAGCGTGTAATGCCCGTCCGGGCGGACTTGTTTGCCGCCGATGTACATCTTGGGTGTGCGGTCTACGTGGGGTAATTCTCTACCATCAGCCCTTTCAGTAGAAGGCATGGCTGGTCGTGCTGGCACATGCTCGCCCCACTTGGCTCCTTCTTTCGGTTTGACGAATTCAGGCCGCGGACGATCCATCCAGATTGGTCTCACATACTCAAACAAACCCTCTTTGCCGCCTTCTCTCCCGAATCCCGATTCCCGATACCCCCCGAAGCCCGAAGCAGCGTCGAACAGATTGGTGCTGTTGACCCACACCGAACCGGCCTTGATCTTGCTGGCGGTGTCCAGCGCCAGGTTGATGTTGTCAGACCACACGCTGGCAGCAAGGCCATAGCGGGTGTTGTTCGCCAAAGCCACGGCCTCGGCCGGGGTGCGGAAGGTCAATGAGACCAGCACCGGACCGAAGATCTCCTCCTGCACGGTAGCCGCCGCCGGGTCCAGACCGGTCAAAAGCGTGGGCTTGTAGAACAGTCCCTTTTCGGGCAGCTTGATGTCTGGCTGGAACAGGTCCGCGCCCTCGCTCACCCCCGTCTTTACCCAATTGTCCACTGTCTCCCATTGGGTCTTATCCACGATGGCGCCCATGTCGATAGCCTTGTCGAGCGGATCGCCCACGCGCATATGATCCATGCGGGCTTTGAGCTTGCGGATGAACTTCTCGGCGACGTTTTCCTGGACGATCAGACGCGAGCCCGCGCAGCAGACTTGACCCTGATTGAACCAGATCGCATCGACCACGCCCTCGACTGCTCCGTCCAGATCGGCATCTTCGAACACGACAAAGGGACTCTTACCCCCCAGCTCAAGCGACAGCTTCTTCCCGGAACCGGCAGTCTGACGCCGCAAAATGCGGCCAACGTCAGTCGAGCCGGTGAAAGCCACCTTGTCAACATCGGGATGCTCGACCAGCATCGACCCGGCCTTGCTGCTGCCGGTGATGATGTTGACCACACCAGCAGGAAGTCCAGCCTCGGCCACAATCTCGGCGAAGAGCAGCGCGCTCAGACGGGTGTAGGAGGCGGGCTTGAGCACCACGGTGTTGCCCATGGCGATAGCCGGCGCGATCTTCCAGGCCAGCATCAGCAGCGGGAAGTTCCAGGGGATGATCTGCCCCACCACACCGACAGACTGGTAATCGCGCAGTTCGGTTTCCATCAACTGAGCCCAACCGGCATTGTAGTAAAAATGACGTGCCAGCAGCGGCACGTCGATATCGCGCGACTCGCGGATAGGCTTGCCGTTGTCCATAGACTCGAGCACGGCTAGCAAACGGTGGTGCTTCTGGATGTTGCGCGCGATGGCGTACATGTAGCGCGCACGGACGACGCCAGGCGTTTTACTCCAGCTTTCGAATGCAGCCCGGGCGGCGGCAACAGCAGCATCGACTTCTTTCTTCCCGGCCTGGGCGGTTTCTGCCAGGGTTTCGCCGTTAGAAGGGTCGATGCTGGGGTAGGTTTTGGCATCCTTGGGATGCACCCATTCGTTGTTGATGAATAGGCCAAACTTACGCTCGTGTTCCTCTAGCCAGGTGTTCACGGCGGAGGGGGATTCGGGTGCCGGACCGTAGTCCATGGATTTGAATACCTCAAGTAGTGTGCTCATAGTAATCTCCGGTTTCGAACCGCAAAGGGCGCGAAGAGCGCAAAGAAAAATAATAAATCTTCGCGCTCTTTGCGTGCTTAGCGGTTAATTTCTCTTATCCCATCGGCATATGATGCCTGGCAGCATAGTGCCCGGTGATGTAGTGATACAGCTGTCGTTCCAGATCGCCCAGTAAACTGCTTGCGCCAATACGGAACAAATCATTCTTCAGCCATTCGTCGCCGAGTTCTTCTTTCATCAGCAACTGCCATGCCATGGCTTGCTTGGCCTTGCTGATGCCGCCTGCCGGTTTAAATCCGACTTTGTGTCCGGTGCGATCCAGATATTCCCGGATAGCGCGCACCATCACCAGGCTGACTTCCAGCGTAGCATTGACCGGTTCCTTGCCGGTCGAAGTTTTGATGAAATCCGAACCGGCCATCATCGTAACCAGACTGGCCTGATAAACCTGCTTGAGTGTGCCCAGATCTCCGGTGGCCAGGATGGTCTTCATGTGGGCGGCCTCACCGCAGGTCTTGCGGAACTGGACAATCTCGTTATACAGCGCTTCCCAGTTGCCAGTCAGAACGAAGTTACGCGGGATGACCACGTCGATCTCACGTGCGCCCGCTTCGATAGCCTGCTCGATCTCGCCGATACGCTGGGGCAGGGGCGTCTGTCCGGCGGGAAAGCCTGTCGCAACGGAAGCAACTGGAATATCCGTGCCTTGAAGCGCCTGTACTGCATCCTTGACACGATTGGGGTAAACGCAGACTGCGCCGACAGTGATCTTCTCGCCATCCACACCCAGTCTTGCCAGCATATCCGGGCGAATAGGCTGGCGGGCTTTGGCACACAGACGTTTGACGCGTCCGGGCGTATCGTCACCGGCCAGCGTGGTCAGGTCGATGCAGGTCACAGCACGTAGTAGCCAGGCCGCTTGCCAGTCCTTTTTGACGGTGCGGCGCTTGGGGAGTGTGGCAGCTCTGCGCTCGACCGCGCTCTTGTTGACATGCGCGCCCGCGACCCAATCCAGGTCGAGCGGCATGCCGGGGTTACGATTGTTGGTAGTCATAGATTAACCTTCTGGTCAATTTGTCTTACATTTTCTTTTACTATATCATAATGCGGATTGTGATGGGAATAGGGAAAAGGATATAATAATTGTCCCTTTATTATGGAGGCGCATATGGCCAAAATCAAATATGTCATTAAACGGAACGGGGCTACGGTTCCATTTTCGAAGAACAGGATTACCAATGCGATCTACCGTGCCGCGGTGTCAGTGGGGGGCAGGGATAAGAAGATCGCCGAAGGCTTGAGCGATCAAGTTGTAGAGATTTTAGAGTCCAAATATAAACCCAACCAATATCCAACCGTTGAAGAAATCCAGGACATCGTGGAAAAGGTGCTGATCGAGAATGGGCATGCCAAAGTTTCGAAGCACTATATTCTCTACCGGGAAGAACGCACCCGCCGCAGGCAGAAAGAGAAATCGCGTTCTGAGTTGCACACAGAATATATCCCCTGGAGGAAAATATGGGGTGTGTTGGATTGGGCCGTTGAGCACGATCTCAATACAGTCGAGAAATTAAATCGGCGGGTGAAAAATGGGGAATTCCCGGAGATTGTCAGGGAGTCGGAAGCAGCCTACGAGGGGGATATCCGATCCGTCTCGGATTTGATCGAGATGCGCAAGGATGAAGTCAAGCTGGTGACCATTGCCGGTCCCTCTTCATCCGGGAAAACCACCACCACGCAAAAGATCGCGCATAACCTTGGTAAGGAAGGTTTGCGTTTTGTCGAGCTGAATCTGGACAACTATTATTACGACTTGGAGTTGCATCCCAAGGACGAATTCGGCGATTACGATTTTGAGACCCCCCAGGCGTTGGACATCGAATTGATCAACCGTCATCTGCACCAACTTCTGGCTGGAAAGGAAGTACTGTTGCCCTACTACGATTTCAAGACCGGCAAAAACCACCCGGATCAGACTCCCATGAAACTAGCTGAGGGCGATATCATCCTGATCGACAGCTTATATGGTCTCTACCCACCCCTGACGGACGGCATCGCTGATAACAAAATAAACCTGTACATCGAACCTTTGATGCAGGTAAAAGATAACAATGGTAGATATGTCCGCTGGACGGATATCCGCTTGATGCGCAGGATGCTGCGGGATGCCACCCACCGCGCTTACGATTATGAACAAACCCTCACGCACTGGCACTACGTGCGTTCTGCCGAATTGAAAAATATCATCCCCTATTCAGGCACTGCTGACTACATTATCAACAGCGCCATGCCGTATGAATTGCCGCTTTACAAGTCAAAATTGTTTGACAGCTTCACAGAGTGGATAGATCGTTATCGCGATGATCCTCTGCGCCAAGATGCTTATATGCGAGCTTCTCGTGTGCACACGTTATTTGAGACGATCACCGCTGAGACCGATGAAACGATTGTACCCAAAAACTCTGTCATCCGGGAATTCATTGGAGGATTGGAAATAGAATAAACTGTATATCCCAGGTATTCTAGCAATAGGCTTCTTGTATCATCCCAAAAACTTGGGGTAGAAGAAAAAAGGAAGAACGAGTAAACTTCGAGCCATGCTGGAAGACATTGAACTGAACGCCATCCAAGATGAAAATGCCCGGCAATTGATCCG
>JASFRG010000247.1:0-5826 GCA_050115035.1 Anaerolineales bacterium
GTTTTTGATTGAAAAACCCTTTTGTAGACACTGTAGTACCGTGATTTTCGTCAAAATTCCGATGATAATGCTATTTGAGAAAAATAACTTCACACTATTGATAGGAAAACAATAACGGCGTGTGATTCTCTCACCGCATTCACCACACGGTCTTCCCATTTTTGACCGGGCAAAATATCTTCTTCGTCGAGCCAGGGATCGATCCAGTCCTCGGCTTTTAAGCGTATAGCGAGTTGTCGAACTTCTGAGATATTCTCTTTGGCATAGCATAAAAAGGGAATAAGTTTATCAGGTAGCGTTGTCATGGTCCCTCCCTGTCTTATCGTTTTGACAATTATATGACCAATTCACAATTTTTCCTCGATCAAGACTGATGAGACAACAATTATGCAACTTTCTCCCGTATCACACATCTAATCTACTGAAGATATATTTCGTTCGGTTTTTGAAGTCAAAAGGAGAAATCAAAATGAAACTCGAAAAAAACATGGGCACCACCGATAGCATCATCAGATTCGTCCTGGCAGCCGTCTTTGCAATCTTGTATTTCACAGGAACGGTATCCGGAACTTTTGGGATTGTGCTGTTAGTACTGGCAGTTGTTTTTGCATTGACAGCAGTGGTGAGAATTTGCCCCCTGTATCTGCCCTTTAAGTTTTCTACAGCCCGAAAATAATCGCTTCTTTCAACGTAATGCTCTTCCAGAGGCTAAGCCTCTGGAAGAGCATTTTTAATTTTCAAACCCTTTCGGGATCTCAGCATAGACTCCGCGCATATCTTCGGGCAGCGCGGCCGCCATGCGGAACATCAGGCGGTCCGTTAACGAGAGCGGCGTCTCGCCGGGATGAGGCAGCAATGGCGGAAGCAGTTTCACAATCACGTTCGCGCGTCGTGGAAAACCTTTAAAAAATTCATCCGTTCCGGTCACCACCATTGGAACGATCGGGCAATTGTTGTCAATCGCCATGCGTGCGGTCCCTGTTTTGGCGAGGCCTAACCCCTTGCCTTTGTTGCGCGTCCCTTCCGGGAACATCCCCAGAGTCTGTCCGTGTTCCAATACTTTCCTGGCATGCCGCATTGCCCAGGCGTCTTTCTCAGCACGATAGACCGGAAAGGCGCCCAGGTTCCGCAATGCCACGTCCATGAGCGGGAATTTGAACAACTCAGCCTTGGCCATGAAAAAGATGGGACGTGACAGACTGAACTGCATCGGGAAAACATCAAAATTTGTGATATGGTTACAGGCGATCACCACCGGTCCATCAGGCGGGAAATGCTCGAGACCGGAGACATCCATTTTCATGAACGGGCGAAAGACCTGCCGCAAAATGGCTATCAGGGATTTTCGAAATAATGTGGCCTGAAATGCAAAGGTTTTTTGGTCGCGGGGGTCAGATTCCATAGGTTCGAATTGAGTCAAAAGAGCCTCACAAGACAAGGGTGGCGAAAGTGGATTATACTAATGGTGTTACCAAAAAAAATATTGAGGATGTTGAACATCTTCATTAAATCTTAACCCCTGGAGAGTGATATGGACACTATTATTGAGGGAATTTCAGCACTGGAAATCCTGGATTCACGTGGCAATCCGACCGTGGAAGTCGAAGTCATTCTAGCGGATGGCTCTTGGGGACGGGCAGACGTCCCATCTGGCGCTTCGACCGGAACGCACGAGGCGTTGGAACTGCGCGACGGCGACAAGAAACGTTTTCTTGGCAAAGGCGTAACCAAGGCTGTTGCCAATGTCAACGGGCCGATCGCCGAGATGTTGTTCGGTTGGGACGCCAGCGACCAAAAGGCCATCGATGCAGAATTGTTGGCACTCGACGGCACAGAAAACAAATCCAAACTAGGCGCGAACGCGATCCTGGGCGTCAGCCTGGCGGTGGCGAAGGCGGCTGCAAACTCGCTCGGCTTGCCACTCTATCGTTACCTGGGCGGCGTGTACGCGCACGTGCTACCCGTCCCGATGATGAACATCCTGAATGGAGGCGCGCACACAGCCTGGCAATCCACTGACGCGCAGGAATTCATGGTCATGCCTTTCGGTGCGCCTTCCTTCGCAGAAGGTCTGCGCTGGGGGGCGGAGATCTATCACGCGCTAAAATCGGTGCTCAAGGAAAAAGGGTATGCCACCCTGGTCGGCGACGAAGGTGGATATGCACCTGCGTTAAAGGCCAATAATGAGGCTGTTGAGGTTATTTTGGAAGCTATCACCAAAGCAGGCTTCAAAGCCGGACGTGGTGAGCAGGTTGCCATCGCACTCGACCCGGCTGCATCCGAGTTGTACGATGATGATTCTAAAACCTATAACCTGCGCAAAGAAGGCAAAAAACTGACCGGCGAACAAATGGTTGAATTCTGGACGAAGTGGGTGGAAGACTATCCCATCGTCTCGATCGAAGACGGTCTGGCACAGGATGACTGGGATTCCTGGAAACTGATGACTGACAAGCTGGGCGATAAGATCCAAGTCATGGGCGACGATTTGCTGGTGACCAACCCCGGGCGCATCCGACGCGCCATCAAAGAGGGCACCGTCAATTCAGCCTTGATCAAGCTCAATCAGATCGGCTCGCTGACCGAGACTCTGGAAGCGGTGGAACTCTGTCATCGCAACGCCTGGACAGCTATCGTCTCGCACCGCTCGGGTGAAACCGAAGACGCTACCATCGCAGACCTGGCTGTGGCGCTTAATGCGGGCCAGATCAAGACTGGTGCGCCAGCCCGCTCCGACCGGGTTGCAAAATATAATCAATTGTTGCGAATCGAGGCTGAGTTAGGGGAAACAGCTCAATATGCCGGTTGGGATGCGCTCAAGCAGGCATAACCCAGCGGTTTCATATGCCTGGTTGGGCCAAGTCCAGCCAGGCATTTTTGTTTCTGTTTACTGAAGTGTTGAATGTAGGTTCCTCATGCACGCAAGCACCAAAAAGAAACTGCTCGTCATAGCCATCATTTTTTTATCCTTGATTATCTTGTCCGCTTGTGCTGGCGCACCTGCAGCAGAGGAACCTGCTGCGCCAGAAGAACCTGCAGAAGAGCCCGCCGAACCGCTTGAACCAAGTGAGGAACTGCCAGTTGCCTATGGCGAGGATTCACGTACAGATCTGTTTCAACATCCCGATACAAAGTTGAAGGAAATGGCTGCTTCTGTAGCTGTACTGGTTCACTCGCAACAGGTAAAACTATCAGGGAGTACTATTTCATTAAGTGGATATACACTCAACGAAATGAGTGAGTTGGGATGGCTTGTCAGCGGCGTAAGCGCGCCGATGTGCTCAACCGAACTGTTTACTGAGCAACCCGCCCCCGGTTATTGTACGGGTTTCCTGGTGGGGGAAGATATTCTGGTCACTGCGGGACATTGCCTGGAAAAAGTACCCTGCGCCGATACCAGCATTGTATTTGGCTTCCAGATGGAAACCGTAGATTCAGTTGCCGCACTAACCACTGAAAACGTCTTCAAGTGCACAGGGATCATTGCCCAGGTTTTACCCACCCAAGATACTCAATATTTGGATTACGCGATCATCAAATTAGACCGTCCAGCGGCTGGTCGTGCAGCATTGGATTATGCCATTGAAGACTCGCTCACAGCTCAAAATAACGTCGCCGTTTTGGGACATCCATCCGGCTTACCAATGAAGATCGCTTCGGATGCTTTTGTCATAAGCAATCAGGCTAATGAACCCTTCTTTATTACCAACCTCGACACCTTCGGAAGCAATTCCGGTTCGCCGGTTATCAACACATCCAATTACCAGGTTGAGGGCATTCTGGTTCGCGGTGAAATTGATTATGTACTTTCAGAGGATGGCTCCTGCGTTCAAGTCAATCGTTGTCCAGAGAGTGGTGGTGAATCTTGTGCCGGGGAAAACGCAACCAAAATGGCCATGCTGTCAGACCAAATCCCGGAATCTACCACTGCCGCCTCAAACGGGCTTAATTGCATCCCGGGCCTGCTCGTCCTGTGGATTCCGGTTCTGTTCGGGCGATTGAAACCGATATAGGGGGAGCAATTTCTTCGTCCGTGAGTGACGCGAAGAAAAAATTTCAATGAACAGTCGAAATGAATTAAGATTCTCTTAGTTGACAAACGCCATAAATATTATATAATCTAATTAGTTGGTTGCCCCAACATACTAACTCCAAATGTCAAATCGAAATTCTGCCCACCAGGCTTTTGTACGGGAAATAAATCTGTCTTTAGTGCTTCGTTTTATTCACAACGAAGCACCGGTATCTCGCTCACAGATCGCCCAGGCCACCGGCTTGAACAAATCTACCGTTTCTAGCCTGGTTGAGGATTTACTGTTGCGTCAACTGGTTCACGAAACCGGGGTTAACTCTGTCGGCACCGGTCGTCCGGCAACCATGCTTGAAATCAACCCACATGCTGGCGGCATAGTAGGCGTCGAATTAGGGGTCGATTTTATCGCTGTGGCTTTAACGAATTTTACAGCGAATATCCTGTGGAGGGAGACTGTGAACGTAAACCCCAACGATGCACAGGATACGACAATTAACAAGATGCTAAGTTTGACTGATAAGGCCATTGATATTTGTAAAGATCATGGCCTTTATCTTTTAGGTTTTGGACTTTCCGTACCTGGGACTGCTGATTCTGAGGAAGGTATCCTGATTTTCGCCCCAAATCTGCAGTGGCGGAATGTACCCTTCGGGAAAATTTTCCACAAACATACCAGGTTGAAAGTTTACGTCGAGAATGACGCTAATGCGGCCGCTATCGCAGAACACCTTTTTGGCGTTGCTCGAAAGAGCGATGATTTTATCTTTGTTGTGGTTAGTTTTGGGATTGGCGGTGGTCTTTTCTTAAACGGCAACCTGTATCGTGGCAAGAATGGCTTTGCGGGAGAAATAGGGCACACTCCTATTGTCGCCGAACCTTATCAGAATCCCTGTCATTGCGGGAATCTTGGATGTTGGGAAACCTACGCCAACCAAGGTTCGCTGATTCAGCGAGTACAGACTCGCTTGGAGAGCAATCGAGAAAGTATTATCCCTGAATTGATCGCTGAACAGAATTCCCCACTGTCTATTTCAATCATCAAACAGGCAGCAGATAAATCCGATCAAGAAGCGATAGAAGCACTCGAAAAAACTGGAAGAGCATTAGGACTTGGATTTGCGAGCTTGATTGATACATTCAATCCGGAAAAAATCGTCTTAGGGGGCACACTGAGCAGTGTTGGTAAATATCTTCTACCCTCAATAAAAGAGACAGCTACAGAACACTCCTTCTCGGATATCGGCTCAAAGGCAGATATTCTATTATCTAGCTTTGAAACGGATGCAATTTTGATTGGGTCAATCAGCATCGTGGTAGATGATATCTTGTCAAACCCTACAATTGTAGAAAGGAGGTGATCGAAAGAAATCACATAATGCTTGTCTTTCTGTAAACAATTTACCAATTCTTGTAAAGGAGAAGAAACATGTCTAAAAAAATGTGGTACAGCTTGATTGCTGTCCTGATGATCACAGCAACCGTACTTTCTGCCTGTGGCGGAGGTGCAGCCACTGAAGCACCTTCTGCGACTGAAGCTCCACAAGAGCCTGCAGGGACTGAACTTGCCGTTGGTGTTGTCCTCCCCACCCGCGAAGAACCACGCTGGATCCAGGACGAAACCCGCTTCAACGATGCTTTCGCAGCTGCCGGCTACGACGTTGAGATCCTCTTCAGCGAAGGCGACTCCGCCAAGGAAAGAGCCAACGTTGAAAACCTGATCACCAAGGGTGTACAGGTCATCATCATCTGCCCGCAAGACGCTACCGCTGCAGCTGCGGCTGCCGAAGAAGCTC
>JASFRG010000248.1:0-5764 GCA_050115035.1 Anaerolineales bacterium
CAACACGCTGCGAGCGCTGGAAGAAGCGCTGGAAAACTTCGCCGGTTGCGCCGTAGTTGTCAGTCACGATCGCTGGTTCCTGGACCGTATCTGCACCCACATCCTGGCCTTCGAAGGCGACAGCCAGGCGCGCCTGTTCCTGGGCAACTGGTCCGACTACGAAGCCGACTACAAGGAACGCTACGGCAAATCCGCCGATGTGCCGCAGCGGATCAAATATCGAACGTTGAAACGCTAAAAGTAGAAGTGACGGTCACCTGAGAGGTGACCGTCACTTTATATCTTCTTATACTGCGGCACCTCGACCTCCCCCAGCACCGCCAACACACTTTCATCCAGATAGTGGCCTTCAACTTCGAGCTTCCTGTAACGCGTTTCAGGCGGGAGAGTGCTAAACGCGCCAACCACCTTGTCAAGCGGTAAGATCAAAATTGAGTTTGCTTTTCCCCTACCGCCAGTCTGTAAATCTTTCAATGCAAGGGTTTCAAGATCCTGATCGGTATATTTCTGACCGGCGGTTAGCATGAACTCAAACAGTGCAACATCAACAATGCGCACTTTATATATGCGATAGACCCGTACAGTCAGATATCCGCGAGCGTACCAGTTATTCGTCCAGACAGGATTGTCCTCAACCACAAACCCCAATGCTTCCACGCAATACTGGGTAGCCTCCAAAGCAACCTGCATCGTCTCTTCGAACTCTTCGATCAATTCCCGGTCTGGCGCAGATTCGATTTCAGGGTCGTGCGGGTGTCCGAGATGTTCCAAACAATATCGTCTCACCAGACCCCATTTGGCGGGCGGGATCAAAATGCGAAAATCCTGGTCCCGTTGCGAGCGCTCACTATCGAACCGGATCTCCCCAAGGATCTGTTTCAATGGATCTGGATTGAGGATTCGGACTCCCCCGCCAAAAGGCTGTGCACGGACGTTGACACTTCCGTTTTCCAATACGGTTGCCTTGCGCTCCAAGGCCAGCATGATCGTCCCATTTTCAGGGTGGGGAAAAAGGACCTGATTATAGGTAGCTACACTGACCCGCAATGTTTTAGGTGTGTTAACACCTTCCATTATTATTCCGAAGCGAACGAAAGCGCCTGATCGAGAGTCATCGCCTTGCCCTTTTCCTGCGCGGAAGCTAACTCAGCTTCGCTCAGTGAGATTCGGATAATTTCCTGATTGGCTTCCACTTCAACGCGGTCGGCGGGCCACCAGGCGCCCCCCGTCACCTTCAATATGACCTCCGCCGCGCTGAGCATCACCGCGCCCCATTCGGCATCGCCTCGTCGCGCTCTCAAACCGGCCAGCCCGGCCATGCATTCTGCCATACCGCGCCGGTTGCCCAACTGACGGAACATCTGCAGGCTCCTTCTGAATTGCTCTTCAGCCAATTCGAATTCCTCTTCATGCTGGGCAATATATCCCAGGTTGTGGACGAAACGAGCCTTATCGCCGTTATCAACTGTATCAGAAAGCAAAGCGTCGGCCTCTTCATAGTATTTTCGCGCCAGATCGTATTGACCCTGTACCCGTGCCACCTCTCCTAAATTATTCAGCGCAAAGCTCAAAAGCCAATGATCATGAAGCGCTCGTGCTTCGACCTGGGCCTCCTCATGCAGGGCGCGCGCCGATTCTGTGTTGCCTAACCCTAATTCCACATTTCCAAGATGTACCAGCGAAAGGATGTAGAAAAAAGATTGATCCTGGTTTTTGAAGAGCTTCTGGCTTTCCTGCAACAACGGCTTGGCTTCAAGGTCATGTCCCTTATTGATCAAGGCGATTCCCTTCCCCAATATGATAAGCGCCTTGTATTGTTCATCGTTAAGATTATCCCAGATTGCCTGGCTCTCCTGGAACTGCGCTAAAGCAAGGTCCTGCTCACCCTGCCAGATTGCCATCAGCCCGTTGGCTATCAAAGCAAGGGCACGCGGCGCTCCCGATGTTTTTAGTTCGGGAGTAGCCAGTAGCTTCTCAGACCAGGTGCGCCCTTCGCTGAAATAACCGCGTCGGTACCAAAACCAGACCAGTGACATCACCAACCCTGCTGTAAACTCAGCCAACGCTGGGTCAGACTGACTCCAACTCAATGTGGCACGAACGTTATCGAGTTCGCGCTCCAACCAACCCAGCCAGTAGGGCGCATTGGCACTATAAAGTTCTTGCCCGACCTGGTTGAGAACAATATCTCCGAAATATTGAGCATGTCTCGATCGTAACGATTCTATTTCACCGTTCTCAGTGAGATGTTCAAGCGCATAGGCGCGGATGGTCTCCAACATACCGAAACGTGATTCCCCATCTGCAGTTTCTATCTGACGCACAAGGCTGTTGTTTACCAGCGAAGTCAGGCCCTCCAAAATATCCAGATCCCCTTCGGGGTTGCAGATTGCTTCGGCGGCTTCGAGAGTGAATCCCCCCACGAACACTCCCAGACGCGCATAAAGAATTTTCTCCTCATCTTCCAACAGACTGTAACTCCATTCGAGCGTGTTACGCAGAGTCCGTTGACGAGCGGGCAGGTCACGAGCGCCGCCAGTGAGAAGTTTGAGGCTGTCATCCAAACGTGTGAGAATCGCACCCGGTTGGAGCAGTTTGATACGCGCTGCAGCCAGCTCAAGGGCCAGCGGCAGCCCATCGAGACGGCGGCAGATTTCGGCAACGGCAGAGGCGTTGTCTTTCGTCAGGGAGAAGTTGGGTTGGGCGGCGCGGGCGCGCTCCACGAACAGCCGCACGGATTCATATCCAGCCAATTCATCGAGGTTCAGGTTACTTTGCGGCAGATCCAGCGGCGGGACGGGATATTCGTGTTCGCTGTGTAATTGAAGCGCGACACGACTGCTGATGATGATTTTCAAGTGCGGCGCCGAGCCAAGCAGCTCAGCAACCAGGGGCGCGGCAGAGACAAGTTGTTCAAAATTATCCAACACGAGCAGGAGGTCCTTATCTCGCAGATAATCTTTGACGTTCTCGAGCAGAGGCCGGCCGCCTTCGCGCACTTCAAGTTGTTGGGCAACGCGTGAGATGAATTGATCGGTATCAGTATCGTCGGCGAGCGGAACGAAGAACACGCCATACGAAAAATGATCGAGCACTTCCTGTGCGACCTGCAAGCTGAGCCGCGTTTTACCGGTACCGCCCGGTCCGATGAGTGTGATCAGGCGCACGTCCTGATTCAGGATCAACTCTTTAAGCGCAGCGATTTGTGCATCGCGCCCGATGAACGGAGTCGGTTGCGTTGGCAGGTTGTGACGAGGCTTTTTGATTACCAACCCTGGCGAGTCTTCCTTTAACTGACCTTCATCGTAAAGAAGCTCGACATTGGTTGGCAGGGGCAGCTTGAACATCGCAGAGTAGCGTTTGAGATTGGCGGCTGCATAAATCAATCCGGCCAGACGTTGCTCATCGGGCAGACCTGCCTTGTGACAGTACGTCAATCCGGCCGCAACGCCTGCCAGCCAGTATTGTCCCCACAAATCATCGTGCAGGCTGGGATGATGCTCCTGCACCCAATCCCCAAATGCGCCTCGCGCCGACCCGATGACTGCGCTGACCCCCGACATCTCGATCGGCACTTTATGCGGATCCGGTACGTCTGCCACCGCCAGTAAGGAAAGATAGTTGACGCACCTGGCAAAGGTGATTTGCGACGTCGCCAGGAGCAGATAGGACATCTCCAGATAGCGCTGGTCGTATAATAACGGCATGTTTTCCTTGAAAAGCGCAAAGTCGATCAGGTAGTAGCCCTCAAGGGATTCGTTGTCTTCAGAAAATTTGACCAGGATATTATTTGTGTTCAGGTCGCCGTGGATGAACCCCGTAGCAGAATCCATGGAGCGTACTTTGCCCCAGGGTTCGGGGTTGCGCGCATGAAGCAATGGGTTTGGGAACACGTGACCGTTGATGAGAAAACCCGCCACATCGGGACCTACGTGACAGGTTTCTTGTATAAATCGTTCGATATTCCTGCCTGCTTCCAACCGAAAGCCAAGCCATTTCTCCAACACCTTTTGAGGGTGGACAGCCTGTTCGAATACCGCATTTACATTCCACTCCGTAAGCAAAACGGTGTTGGTTTCTGTAAAGATGGTTTTGAGTTGGCTCTGCCGTTCATACTTTGAAAGCGGAAGATACTTCAGCAGAGACTGACCTGCAATATGATAAAAAATGGCGATAGTCCCCTCTTGCTCAACGCGGTCAAAGACAATTTCGGGGATGTGATCACGAACAAATTCAGCCGTTGACTTATTCATCACGGTATTGTGGCGTGTGACTTCGTCCGATCTCGCTTTTTTATTTTTGTGATCCAGCTTGAGGACGCAATGCTCCACGTGCTCCGTCTCGTTATATGCAATGCTGACCAGATAAACCACTGCACCCGACCAGCCTCCCACCAATAATTGCAAGGGTGCGATGATGATCTTATATTTCTCTTGTGATAATTGGATGATCTGTTGGTATTCGGGTGGCAGAGATCGAAAGTCAGCGTCCAGTTCGGACATATATATACCCATCTACTTGGTGTAAGTCAAATATTAAAAGTATTTTACTCCAAGAAAAAGGAACACTGTGTAGATACGTTCCTCTCCTCGAAAATCGGTCTCCTAAAAAAGTTAGACATTACGCAGTTCGCGCAAAAACACCAAATTCCTTTTGCCCTGAATTCGGTAGAATGAATACAAAAAACAGAAACCGCCAAGAGACGGTTCCTGTTTTTTTCTAAAGTGGGTTGATTTCTAAGGCGCATACTCCAGGCTCTCAGCCAGCGCGATCATCTCTGCCTGGTCAAGATACTCGATGGCCTCCACATCCCCAAACTTGGTCATCTCGAACCAGGTGCCGTCTTTTATCCAGCGCAGGCGCAGGATAGATGCATCAGGATTCCATGTTGCGGAAGTCTCTCCTGAGAATACCACGAACGTGCCCTGGACGAATTCCCCATCCAGTTTGCCAATCTTTACCGGAATGATGGCATCCGACGGAACACGGTCCCATTCTGATTGATAGAATCCATCCGGTGATTGCATAACGGTGAGATTGCCACCCCCACCCTGAGCCTGATATTCGATGCTGATAGCATTCCCGTACAATCTTGCGCCCAGGAATTCGAATCCTGTGGGCACAGTTGGAAGCATGGCAGCCTCAAAACTGGCCTGCGCTTCAGCTTCGGGCACGGATATTAAGGGGGCAGGTGGAGCAACTGTCGGCGCGGCTGGATCGGGTACCTCCGTCGCAATCCGGGAAGGTTCCAACTCGAAGGAAGTGCTCTCCGTGCGCGTGAAAAACTGAATGATAGTTTGTACAAAGGCGCGTCCTGGTGGGGTTAGAAAAGCAATGGTCAACAAAGCTTTATCATTATATTGATATTTCCCACATGCATACGCGGGGTAAAATGATTTTGAATATTTGTAAGGTAAATCATACAAAGACAAGAATATATGGCGAATTCCCAGGGCGAGCAACCATCCCGATCTCATCCATTAGAAAGCTATGGAGACCCCCAGCGCATCGCGAGGATCTTCTACTGGTTCATCGCTTTGATTGCCTTGGGGCTTGTAATTGGCGCTGTTATTCTCATAATGGCAAACACACAGGGAACTGCTTTCGGTGTAAGTGCTGTTGCAATTGGTGTTTTTCCCGTCCTGGCATCAACAATTCTCGTGCGCCGTCGAAAATTTGAATTGGCTGCGGTGTTGTTAGCCGTAGTTTTGATGGTAGTTATCACAGCGGTCGCGACCAATGGTCTGGGAATCCATCACATTAC
>JASFRG010000249.1:0-5718 GCA_050115035.1 Anaerolineales bacterium
ATAACGCCATCAAGAACGAATATCCTTCGCTTGAGATCAATTATCCCGTTCAGCATTACACCGAATTCCTATACGAGCAGCTAGACCAGTTGAAACCGTTGCTGAAAAATGAAATCAACGCCACGGTAGCGTATCACGATCCCTGCTACTTAGGGCGAGTGAACGGCATCTATGACCCACCGCGTGAACTGCTTAAGGCCATCCCGGGGATGCGATTGGTTGAAATGTCACACCATCACGATGCCAGTTTGTGTTGTGGAGGCGGCGGCGGTGGAATGTGGCTGGATGGTTTCCAATGGGATAAGGCCAAAGAGCGTCTTTCCGACTGGCGTATCCGGGAAGTGGTCCTATCCAAAACTATCGAAGACTTCATGACAGTCATCGGAGCGCAGGATAGGACACGCCGCAAGGCAGGTCAGACTACGTTGTTGCCCGACGAAACTATCCTGGCGGTAGCCTGTCCCTACGAGAAACCGCGCTTTACCGATGCCACCAAGACGATCGAAGAAGCGCGCGATATCCGCGTTATGGATATCGCTGAGTTGCTGGCAAAAGCGATGTAAAACAAGATTTACCACAGAGCACACGAAGACCACAGAGAAAACCTTTAAAAAAAACTGTGATCTCTGGAAAGGAGCAAAAGTATGAACATTATTGTCCCCATCAAGATGGTCCCCGACCTGGTCGAGGAACTGTCGATTGACCCGAGCGGCGCCGCATTAGATACCGCCTGGATGCGCCTGATCCTGAACGAATTCGATGATCACGCCATCGAGCAGGCTATTTTACTCAAAGAGCGAGTTGGCGGACAAGTAACCGTTATCGCTCCAGATTCGCCTGATGTAGATGATGCGCTGTTCACCGCCGCCGCCAAAGGCGCGGACCGACTGATCAAGCTGACCGGGGAAAGTGAGTCCCTGAACAGCCACGCCATCGCACAAGCCATGGCAGCTATTATCAAGGCAGAAATCCCCGATTTGATCCTGACCGGTGTGCAAGCTCACAATGACCTGGACGGGCAGGTCGGCCCGCTGCTGGCTGAATTGTTGTCCATACCGTATGTTGGCTATATCTCAGCCGTGAAAGTTGAAAACGCAATGGCCACCGTGACCAAGGAATACCCCGGCGGGCTACTGGCCGAGTTCCTGGTCGAGCTACCGGCTGTGTTGGGTATCCAGGCCTCGGATGAGCCACCGCGATATGTGGCCTTCACTAAAGTTCGCCAGGCGATGCAGACGGCACAGATAGAAGAGCAAGACATCGATGAACTGGACTTGAGCGGCGGTTTGGTCATCAGTCGCATGTTCCAGCCCGAAGTCGGCGAACGAGCCGAGATGCTGGCTGGCGATGCGGACGAGATCATCACCAAGCTTATTGAAATTATGCAGGAGCACGATGTGCTTTAGAAATCCGTTGGTTGGGTAGCTCCGAGCGCTCGTCAAGGAGCGTATCGAAACCAACAGGCCATAAAATAGTTAGCGTTTGTGGTTTCGATACGATGGCGGACAAACACCGTCATCACTCAACCACAATTGAAATCGTAAATGGAGGAAACAATGAGCGAAAATATTCTGGTCATCTCCGAGCACTTACAGGGACGCGTGCTCGATATCACCTACGTTATGCTGGCAGGCGCGCGCCAGTTAGCTAAGCAGACCGGTGGAAAAGTCATCACCGTACTGCTGGGTTACAAAGCGCAATCTCTGACCAAAGACTTTAATGCGGATAAAGTCCATTCGTATGATCGACCCTCACTGGAGAACTTCTCCCCCGATGCCTACCTGCGCGTATTGGAAGCTGAGATCAATGAGGAACAACCACGGGTTGTGCTCTTCGGTCATACCACCATCGGGATGGATGTGGCCAGCGGCCTCTCCAACCGGTTAAACCTGCCATTGGTCAGTCAGGTACAGCACTTTGATGGGCTGAACTTCGTTAGCCAAATCTGTGGCGGGAAGATCATGGCTGAAGGCAAATTGCCCGAGAAGACCGCACTGGTCACGATGGTGCCCGGCGGCTACAAGCTGGAAGACGGTCAAGGGGCGACCCCACCTACCTTGGAGAAGCAGGCCCCGAGCCTGGAAGGGATGCGAGTGCGCCTGACGCGCTTCATCGAGCCAGAAGTCAGTGACGTTGACATCACACACGAGCCCGTCCTGGTATCCGTTGGACGTGGCTTGCAAAACGAAGCCGATCTGGAGACCGTCGAGCGACTGGCTAAGAACCTGCACGGAACGGTCAGCGCCTCTCGCCCGCTGGTGGACAAGGGCTGGCTATCAACTTCAAGATTGGTCGGGAAGTCCGGCAAGGTTGTTAAACCCAAGATGTACCTGGCGCTGGGTATCAGCGGAGCGCCCGAGCACAGCGAAGCCATCACGGGCAGCGACCTGATTGTGGCTGTTAATACAGACGCGGATGCGCCCATTTTCGACATCGCCCAGTATGGGATTGAGATGGACATGATGGAACTGCTGCCTGTGCTGCTTGAAAAGCTCGAACAAGAGAAAGTCAGTTAGTTGTGAACTACGAACAAATTAAATCGATCGTGGCACTGTTGGCCATCCTGGCCTCATTCAGCTACTTTGGCTGGCAGATTTACCAGTACCTGTGGCTGAACTTGCGGCGTGGACGACCAAGCTTTACCATCAGGGATTGGGGAAAGCGCATCGAGGGCCTGTTCGTGTACGTGGCAGGCCAGTTTCGCCTGTTCCGCTTCTTTCCACCCGGCCTGGCGCACTTCTTCATCTTCTGGGGCTTCCTACTGCTCTCGCTGACCATCTTGCAAGCCATCATCGAGGGACTGGTTGCCTTTGCCAACCCAAATTTTGTTCTGCCGATTATCGGCACATGGGGACCGCTGGCACTGCTGCAAGACTTTTTTGCGGCCTTCGTGGCAGTGGCGGTGCTGTACGCGCTATACATACGTCTGTTTATCAATCCCAAGCGCTATGAGGGCAGCCACAAAAGCGAGGGCGTGCTGGTGCTGGGGTTCATCCTGACCATCATGCTCAGCCTGCTGACGATGAACGGTGCGCGCATTAATCTGGATGAAGACCCGTTAGCAAACTGGCGGCCCATCTCGGCGGCGGTGGGAAGTCTGTTCGCAGCACTTAGCGCGGGTGGACAGTTCGCTGTCAAAGAGACCAGCTATTGGATCCACCTGGGCGTGGTGCTAGTATTCTTGAACGAACTACCGATGGGTAAACACTTCCACGTGGTGACGTCCGTTTTCGCTGTTTTCCTACGAAATTTAGAGCCGCGCGGCAAATTACCCACTATCCAACAAACCAATGGGGATGCGGGCGTCAAAGTGGCCGAAAACTTGCGCTGGCGGCAGATGCTCGATCTGTACACCTGCACCGAGTGCGGGCGCTGTCAGGAAGTTTGCCCATCCTTCAATAGTGGATTGGCACTCTCGCCCAAAATCCTGATGATGCGCCTGCGAGATAACCTGAAAGAGCGTGGTCATGTTCTCAACCACCGTAACGGTGATGGTCAGTCCATTCTCGACAAAAAGCTGGTTGGCGATATCCTCGACGAAAGGGAAATCTGGGATTGCACCACCTGTTATGCATGTGACCAGGAGTGCCCGCTCTTTATCGAGCACGTCGCCCCCGTGGTCGACATCCGCCGCAATCTGGTCATGGACGGGCGCATTGACACCGAGCTACAGAAGTCGCTCGACAACCTGGGCCGCTACGGCAATTCCTTCGGCCAGTCACCCCGCATGCGCGCCCGTTGGACACAGGGGCTCCAGCCCGCCGTGGCCGACATCCGCCGCGGACCCGCCGAGTATCTATGGTTCGTCGGCGACTACGCCTCCTACAGCGCCACCCTGACCGACGTCACGCGCAAAACTGCTGAAGTTTTCCAACAGGCTGGCCTGGATTTCGGCATCCTGTATGACGCTGAACAGAATGCGGGTAACGATGTCCGCCGTGTAGGCGAAGAGGGGCTGTTCGAGATGCTGGTCGAGAAGAACCTGAAAACGCTGGAACGCTGCCAGTTCGAAACGGTGGTGACGACCGACCCGCACTCGTTCAACACGCTGCACAACGAATATCCCGACGAGTGGCGGACTCAACATCAGGTGCTGCACTACGCCTCGCTGCTGGACGATCTGCTTGTCACCGGCAAACTGAAGTTATCCAAAAAGCTGGGTTACACCGTCACCTACCACGACCCCTGCTACCTGGGCCGCTACAATGACGTCTACGACGCCCCCCGGCGGGTCATCGAAGCGACAGGCTGCAAGCTGGTCGAGATGCCCCGCCATGCGGACCGGGCCTATTGCTGCGGTGCAGGCGGCGGACGCATCTGGATGGAAGAAGGCCAGGTCAGCGAACGCCCCAGTGAATCGCGGGTGCGTGAAGCTATCTCTGTGAACGGCGTCGAAGCGCTGGTAGTGGCCTGCCCCAAAGACGTAACCATGTACCAGGACGCGGTCAAAACTACGGGGTATGAAAATAAATTGCACATAAAAGATTTGGTTGAACTGGTGTATGAGGCAATATAAAATCAAAGTATCGAGCTCCGACAGATTTAAGAGGAACGTCGAAAATGTTAATGTAGTCCTCTATTGGGCATGATAAGGTGTTCGCTTATATAAGGGCAGATTTACGAAGGTTATCAAGATTAAAATAGTCGACCCGAATTGGGTGTTGGTACATCCAGTTCGGGTCTAGCATTTGATATGTCGAGAGCCACGCATAAAGTTAATAATTTTAGAACTTACGCAGTTCATGAAAAGGCATCGTAAATATGGGTTTCTCTTATACAAGACAGTTATATTTACCATTACCTCAGCGGTGAAGAAGGGAAGGTTTTTCGCACAAGATTTTTCGCAAATGGGGTAAGGTTGAGGGATGGAGACACTCAAAAGCCAAAAGACGGACTTGATAGATGCAGATCAAGAGCAAGAGGCGCAAAAGGCTCTATTGGAAGCCATTAGCGGCACGCTGCAGCATTTCTTTGGGGGCTGGTGGAAATTGTTCAGGGGAGTGCGGGATGGGAGAAATCCTGAGCTGATCAAGTATCCGCTGGAGGGGGTATTGAGCACAGGCGTGCTGATGTATCTGTTTCGATTGGGAGCGCGGCGACAGATCAATTACCAACTGCGTGGAAACAAGCCCTCGCAAACCAAATTTGAAGCCTGGTTTGAGGTGGATGAGGTTCCGCATGGAGACACGCTCAACTACGCTTTTCGGAGGTTGGCACCCGCGGAGGTGCAAGAAGTTGTCTGTCGTATGGTAGCGACCCTGATCCGCAAGAAAGTTTTGTATCGTTGGCGGCTGTACGGCAATTTTCTACTGGCCATCGATGGGACCGGGGTGTTGACCTTTGGGGAACGTCATTGCGAATATTGTTTGACCAGGAAACTCAAGAGCGGGGAGACACTCTATTACCATCCGGTGCTGGAAGCCAAACTGATCACCGCCAATGGATTTGCATTCTCGCTGATGACCGAATTCATCGAGAATACGGATCCACAAGCCGATAAGCAGGACTGTGAGTTGAAGGCTTTCTATCGATTGAGCAGACGAGTGAAAGCTCGTTTTCCTCATTTGCCGATCTGCCTGTTGCTGGATGGGCTGTTTGCAGGCGGACCAACCTTCCAACTCTGCCAGGACTACGATTGGCGCTACATGATCACCCTGCAGGATGCAGATCTTCTCCAGGTTCACCGTACCTATGAGCTGGTGCGCTCCCAGACCCCAC
>JASFRG010000250.1:0-5701 GCA_050115035.1 Anaerolineales bacterium
CGGAGAACTTGACTGGCATCTCTGGTACTACCTTGAAGCACTTGCAGGCTGGGTTGCAGTTCGCCTTGCGCGAAGACGGTGACTGGCTCAAGTTCTGGATCCCTGAAGTAGATGAGTAGATTTACGTTCCCCGGCTCACACAATAGAGTCGGTTTTGAAAATGATAATTAGCAAGGTGATCGACAAGTGATTTGCCTTGTCTAATCCTATACACTCCTCCCTGCTTGAACCTCCCGCGTACTGGCCGCGGGAGGTTCGTGGTTTAGTTTCTAGAATGTACCCAACCCCGCGCGATTTCTTCTGCACCGACCAAGGATTCAGCAACAGGTTTATCGTGTAATGCTCTCCAACCTGCTATCTCTCCTCCCCTGGTAACGGCCTCCTCCGAATACACTTGAAAAACCACTTTATATCCACCCTCATTAAGCTCAACGATGAAGGCGCGTTTCTTAAGATCGTTTGAAACAAATCTTTGCAGAATAGGTTGTGTCTTGGCCTCGGATATCGCTGGTTGTTGTGGGGAAGAACGAAAGAAGAAATACCAGGCCAAAATCCCCAATACTACAATGATAAGAATAATCAAGACACCAAGAGCAGCGTAAATCAGCATTGTAAATCCTTGACTATATATTACAGGTTTTGTGCTAACAAAACAATCACAAATTTCTTTCCGTTCATGATATTAAACACAAGAATAAAAAAGGATGTTATTCAACATCCTTTTGCATTGTCGGATAAGAAAGAGGATCAATCACTGGTCATGATGAACAGCGGAGTCATCTCGAAACTCTTGTAGTACGGCCGTAGGCGATCAGCGTTATAGAAACGGTTTACGTTGACCGTCTTTTTGGTACTGGTAACGATGTCGATGGGGATGTTGTCATAGCGGCCATTCTTGAGCACAACCAGGCGGCCATGTGTTTTCTTCTGGATCAAATCCAGGGCAAGATTTCCATAGGCCATCGGGACGATGGCATCGATCGCGTCCGGATCCCCGCAGCGGGTCATGTATCCCAATTTTTGATTGACGGTGTGTACAGGACGACCGTCATTGAATTTGGGACCTACTTCTCCCAGTTTCGCCGAAACCAGATCCCCGATTCCGCCCAGCTTTGCATGTCCGAAGGCATCCTGGGTCTTATCCTTGAAGACCATCTCACCGCCTTCAAACATGGCACCTTCAGAGACCAAGACAACCGAATAATTGCTTGGGTTATATTTACGGTCAAGCATCAGCAATTCTGCCAGGCGATCAATATCAAACTTGTACTCTGGAATAACGCAGCGATGCGCGGCGCCTGCCATGGTTGGTAGCATTGCGGTGAACCCGGCATAACGGCCAAACACTTCCAGCACCATGATGCGCTCGTGGGAACCAGCCACAGTTCGCAGGCTGTTTGCCAGTTCGATCGTGCGTGTGACACAGGTACTGAAACCGATGCAGTAATCTGTGCCCGGAACATCGTTATCCATCGTCTTTGGAATGGCAACAGTTTTGACGCCTTCCTGATACATACGCACACCATAGCTGAGTGTGTCATCGCCGCCAATCGGGATGAGGTAATCGATCCCAAGAAAGTCGAGATTCTTAAGTACATCTTGCGTGACGTCATTGATCTCGTCGGTGTATTTATCCTTCAGGTGTTCGGGAAGGCTTTCTTTCTTTATCTTGGTTGGATTTGTACGAGAAGAGTGCAGAAAAGTCCCTCCTGTGCGTCCGGCTCGGTTAACGATTTCCTCGGTCAGTTCTTGATAGTTTCTCTTATTGTCCGCCTTTTTATCTCGAACAACATCCACCAACCCGGCCCAGCCTCGCCGAATGCCAATAACCTTATACCCTTCGCGCAAAGCCCGAATGGTCACTGCTCGAATAGCCGGATTCAATCCGGGAACGTCGCCGCCTCCAGTCAGGATACCGATCACACCAGGTTTCGTATTTGCCATAATTACACCTCCATTCCAGTGTATGATTTTTGTTAAAGGTTTTGCAACCTTATATTTTTATATCCAGGTTGGTTCTTCATATGTGCCAAAGACTTCCTTCATCACGCCGATAATCTCTCCCAGTGTAGCGTAGGCATGCACGGCTTCCATGATATAGGGCATCGTGTTTTCGGTGCCTTCGCAAGCGATGCGTAACTTATCCAACGCTTGTCCAACACGGCCATTGTCGCGCGTCTTGCGGATTTCCTTCAAGCGGTTCACCTGCCGTTCGTATCCCTGTGGATCCATTTCGAGCAGTGGTACGCTCAGCGGCTTGTTCTCGGCATGCGCGTTAACACCCACGATCTTACGGACGCCTTGGTCGATTTCGCGCTGATATCGGTAAGCCGCATCCGAGATCTCGGATTGGAAAAAGCCTTTGTCGATAGCGGGCAAGACGCCGCCCAATTCCTCGATGCGGCGGAAATAATCGTAAGCCTGGGCTTCGATGCGGTCGGTCTGGGCCTCGACGAAGAAACTGCCACCGAGCGGATCAATGGTATTCGCCACCCCGGATTCTTCCGCCAAAATTTGCTGCGTGCGCAGCGCGATCGTAACCGCATGTTCCGACGGCAGGGCCAGGGCTTCATCCAGGGAGTTGGTGTGCAGACTCTGGGTCCCGCCCAGAACCGCCGCCAGGGCCTGGATCGCCACACGCACCACGTTGTTCTCCGGTTGTTGAGCCGTCAGGCTGACGCCCGCTGTCTGCGTATGGAACCGAAGCAGCCACGAGCGCGGATTCGAAGCGTCGAAGGTTTCCTTCATCTTGCGCGCCCAGATGCGGCGAGCAGCACGGTATTTGGCGATCTCTTCGAAGAAATCGTTGTGGGCATTGAAGAAGAACGACAGACGCGGGGCAAATGAGTCCACATCCATGCCGCGTTCGATGCCCCAGCGCACGTACTCCATCCCATCCGAGAGTGTGAAAGCTAGCTCCTGCGCGGCAGTCGATCCGGCCTCGCGGATGTGGTATCCGCTAATAGAAATGGTATTCCATTGCGGAACAGTGTTCTTGCCGTACTCCATCGTATCCACCACCAGCCGCATGGATGGCTCGGGTGGGAAGATGAATTCCTTCTGTGCGATAAACTCTTTCAGGATGTCATTCTGGATGGTGCCGCGTAGCTGATCGGGGCGGATACCCTTGTTTTCGGCGGCGGCGATATACATAGCCCAGATGATTGCTGCCGGCGAGTTTATGGTCATGCTGGTTGAGACCTTGTCCAACGGGATTTTATCCAGCAGGATTTCCATATCTTTCAGTGACGACACCGCCACGCCGCATTTGCCAAACTCACCCAGCGCTTCAGGCTGATCGGTATCGTAACCCATCAGGGTAGCCAGGTCGAAGGCGATGGAGAGTCCGGTCTGTCCCTGATCGAGCAGGTATTTGAAACGCGCGTTCGTCTCTTCGGCGGTCCCGAAACCGGCGAACATACGCATGGTCCACAGCTTGCCGCGGTGCAATGTCGGATGGACTCCGCGTGTGTAGGGGTATTCACCCGGCAGACCCAGGTCGGATTCGTAGTCCATGTCCACCACATTCAGCGGCGTATATAGTCTGTCAATCGGTTCAGAAGAAGTAGTGATAAATTCCTCGCGTCTCTCCGGTAAAGATGTGAGCGCTTTTTGCAAGCTGGTTTCTTCCCACTTTTCCAGTGAGTCTTTTAGTTTCTCAAGTTTTTTCTTATCATACATAGTTGTTTGTCTCCTTGGCGAAGATGATTGAATTATACCCGCTGGGCATTAAATAGCAGCGCGCGCACTATCATCCACCCCTTGAATTTGGTATACTCACTTTATCCAAATCACACAGGTACCTTTATCTCATGTCCCGTTTCGAAATTGACGTAGACCCCGTAAACCATATTACCGCTGATGCCATTGGAAAACCCGGCCAGCGTGTCTTTTATATCCAGGCCTGGCAGGACGAACGCACCGTAACTGTATTGATCGAAAAGTTCCAGTTACAATCGCTTTCTGTTGGCGTGGAACAGTTTTTAGCTGAAGTCGTCCGCCAGGCGCCTGAGCTCGAAGATGTGTCCGGCGATTACATCGAAGATCAAATGCACATCCACCCCCCTGTAGACCCGCTCTTCCGCGTGGGTGAGGTTGGTCTCGGCTTTGACAAAGACCGTGACCGTGTTGTGCTCCAGACCCGTGAACTATTGACCGAAGAGGAAGATCCGGAATCAGCCGCTGTTGTGCGTTTCTGGTGCACGCGTGAGCAGATCCGCAAGATGGCTCGTTGGGGCGCGGAAGTGGTCACGCGTGGGCGACCAACCTGTCCGCAGTGCGGCGCGCCTATGGAACCCGAAGGTCACTTCTGCCCGAAGAAGAACGGACACAAGCATTAAGTTCATGGCATGAAAATTCGACCTGCTCGCGAGAAAGATGCTGGCGCGATTGCGAGCGTGCATGTGGATAGTTGGCGATCAACTTACAGAGATATCATTGCACCCGACTATCTTGCCAGCCTATCTGTTGACTACCATTCCGAACGGTGGCTCGAAATCCTGAGAAGGCAAAACGCGAAAAACTGCGTTTTTGTCGCCGAAAAAAAAGACAAACAAATTATTGGCTTTGCCAGTGGAGGGCCACAACGCGACCCACAACTCAACTATGATGGTGAACTCTACGCCATCTATGTACTGGAGACAGCACAGCGTCACGGATTAGGTACTCGTCTAACGCATGCCGTGGGAGATTATCTGGTCACGAATGGGTTTGAGAATATGTTGGTTTGGGTGCTGGAAGATAATCCTTTCAGGTTGTTTTATGAGGCTCTTGGTGGCGAGTATGTTTCTAAGAAAACGATTACCATCGACGAACAGGAACTGATTGAAGTTGCATACGGTTGGCGCAACTTACCCGAATTATCAAAAATCAACGCCCAGTGATCAATTGCTAAAAGATGCTTTGCGAAACGGAATTCTCGAACCCATAGGGCAATTCCTACGGGGCAGCAATCACACTTTTCTCGTAAATGTTCAACACAACAGCCGCGAGCTTCAGGCTGTGTACAAGCCTTTCAGGGACGAGCAGCCGCTATGGGATTTTCCGATCACACCCTGGAACAACATCGCGAAGTGCTCGCATGTATTTTACATTCGATGCTTGACGTGAGCCAAAGAAATCATTTACTTCGAATTGCGTATCTAAGAAATGCAACAATGCATTTGCTTTGCGTTGAAAATCCTTATCTGCCTCGCCTCGCTCTATGTGGCTTACCAGACGCTCTCGAAAATTATCCTTTACAGAATCGGGCGAATGTAACTCTAACTTTTCGATCATTCTCTTTGTCTGTTGCACAATGATCAGTGCCTCGGGTAAACGGATATTCTCGTTTAGGAGTTGCTTAAGAAGTTTACATTTGTATGTATGACAAAAACGAGGATAATGGGGAGAATCGTAGATCGTACACTGCCCTTGCCATAGCGGGCAGGGCTGGTTGAACCCCCGTCGTTCCGGTTCACGGAACACTTTCAAACCCATAGATTCGATCGAATCCAGTTCAGCAGACCTGAGTTTCGACCAAATAAAAAAATGACCGGTACAACACAACCCGCAGGATTTACATAATGTCATCCCATCTGGACTTTGCCCATTTTTAGGGGGTGATGGGAAGGCATGAGCAACCTGTGGTAATGTAAGTTTGAGACAACTACATGCCCAGGAGGAAGTCATGCCAAGCCCATCACCGGAGATTATACAACTA
>JASFRG010000251.1:0-5628 GCA_050115035.1 Anaerolineales bacterium
GAGATCCTCAGCTCTACCATGGACACCTTCGCATCCATCATCTCCAACAACCTCAATGTGGTTATGAAGGTGCTAACCACGCTTACTATTGTCGTCAGCTTGCCAACCCTGGTGGCCTCATTTTATGGCATGAATGTCCATCTGCCTGGTGAAGGCCATCCTTTTGCTTTTCTGGCCATTTTTGGTTTTTCATTGATTCTTACCAGCATCGCCGCTTTTGTCTTCTACAAACGGGATTGGCTCTAATGGAAATGGAAATCGAGATCATCAACGAAGCCAAAGCCACTCTGGGCGAAGGCCCTGCCTGGGATGCCAAAACACAAACGCTCTATTGGGTAGATATTTTGGAGAAGCGCGTGCATTTTCATCGTGATGATGAAGTTGGATTCATCCAACTGGATGAGATGCCCGGCTGCCTGGCTCCCCGCAAGGATGGAAATCTCATTGTTGCTGCCCGGGCATCTATCCTGGACCTCGAGCCCGCTACAGGTAAAATAGCTGTTCTCGCAGCCCTCGACGAACCCGCCAATAACCGCTTCAACGATGGCAAATGTGACCCGGCTGGCCGCCTCCTGGCTGGGACCATGAACATGGACGAAAAATCCCCTACCGGTTCGCTCTATTCGTTCGATGGACAAACTGCGACGCCCCTGCTGGACAGTATTCGCATTTCGAACGGCCTGGCCTGGAGCCCGGATCACAAAACATTCTATTACATTGACACACCCACGCGCGAAGTCAAAGCCTTTGATTATGATTTGTCCACAGGCCAGATTGCAAATCAACGTGTGGCTATATTTGTCCCTGAATCGCTCGGCTGGCCGGACGGCATGACCTCCGATACACATGGCAACCTGTGGATCGCCATGTGGGGCGGCGCACAGATTACGCAGTGGAACCCACAAAATGGAGAATTGCTAGAGCAAATTCCACTGCCCGCCAAGAATGTGACCTCCTGTGCGTTCGGCGGAGAAGGTCTGAATAAACTCTATGTGACGTCAGCGTGCAAGGGTTTGGATAAGGCTGATTTAACGGCTTACAGGCATTCGGGCAGTTTGATGCGCGTGCAGACCAACGTTGAGGGGATGCCCACCTTTGAGTTCGGGTAAAATCAGGGGCGTGAACAAAGCTTCAATCCCATCCGAATCGGAAAGCAGCGCATGAGTGCCAAACGCATCGAATATATCGATATCGCCAAAGGTATCGGTATTTTGCTGGTGGCCCTGGCGCACGCGGATATTTCGCTCTTCTCCCCCTATTTGCACAAGTTCATTTACTCATTCCACATGCCCCTGTTCTTTTTTCTTTCGGGGTACTTTTTCAATCCGGAAACGCCTTTTTGGACACTTTTAAAGAAACGATTTAATTCAATCCTGAAGCCATATTTTGTTACGATTGCATTAATTTATATCGCATCTCTCTCTTTCACCAATATGCGCTTCATGAACGCTTTTGGAAGAATTCTAAAGTCGTTGTATGGTACTGGATATTATATTGACTGGGTACAACTTTGGTTCCTGCCCAGCTTATTCGTAACCAGCCTGTTCGCTTTTATTTTTTATCGTGCCGTTCTTATCCATATTGATAACCGTTACGTCCGCTGGTTGATCCTGCTTGGCGTGCAGACTGTTGCACTCCTATTCCTGGACCGATTCTATCCATTCTCGATATCGCTGTTAGGCAAAGATTATGAACTTTATGGTTTGCCATTTAACCTGGACCTTGCGCTCTTAAGCGGATTTTTCTACATCATGGGGAATGAAATTCGGCACACAATTTCTGAGAAAATCTTTGGCAACTTATGGATACTACTAGGGACAGGTGGAGCGCTTATCTTGCTGACTTCCCTGTTCGAGCAACGCGTCGACTTCAACACACGTGTCTTTGAGTCATTTTCAATCAATACGGCTGAAGCGATCCTGGGCATCTTGCTTGCGTTGGCTGTTTCGAAGCAGATCGAATTGAGAACTACCCATCTGGCTAATGCACTGAAATACATCGGTCAGGCTTCTCTATTTATATTGATCTTTCATGTCCCTATCCAAGAGTATTGGGCGCCAAAACTTTTCTTTGTGACGGAGATGCAAGCCCTTTCCATCCTATCTGCGTTTGTGATCAGTGTTTTAATTAGCTTGGGGATATATAGAATATTTTTCGAGCGGAATCCGATCGCACTATTCTGGTACGGACGAATTTCCTCACCCCCTAAAAAAGATAAACCCCCAACGGAATCGATTCAATCCGTAGAACAAAAATTTCCAGAATAAGTGCTAAAAAGTAGAGCGTGAACTTTTCGGTTCGCTGCTCAATTCGTTTGTTGTGATGGTTCGCTTTTAGAAAGGATTTTGTTCTGTAAAAATCACATTATCATACCCCAGCGACTGGAAGAAGCGGTAGAGATAGTTTTCGGCATTCGTCTGCGCTTGCTGGAGGATGCCATCCTCCAATGCTGCCCGGCGGATTTCATCTTCGGCAGTCTGACGAGCCAGCGTCTCCAGGTCTTGCACGCCCTGACTCAGAAAGCCGGTCTCGCGATCGTACACGTATGATTTCTGGTTGTCCAGCGTGGCAACGAAGATCTCGGACGGGGGCAGGGTCACATACAAGACACCGTTTTCGATCCGCAGTTGATCCGGGCCGACTTTCTCCATGTCAATTCCGGCGATAACTATCCCATGCGCCACAAAGAGCACACGGTCACCAAACAAGAAGTCGAAAGTTCCTTGCCCAATCTCAGCAGTGATCACCTTCTCGATGCTATACTGGATTGTTTCCAGCCGTGCCAGCGCACGCACCTCGTTGATATAAGTCACCGGGTCCGGGAGGATGGTAGGAGTAGGGTTGAGCAGTTCTGAGACCTGGGTTTGCAAAGACTCATTAGCTTGCTGAACCTGGTTGAACGGCGCTGAGGCAGCATTCGCAGCTGATTGCGCAGTATCGCGGATTGTTTGTACAATAAAATAAGCAGCTACAACAACCGCGATCAGCACAAGGAGGGATAACCAATTTTGTTTCATATTTTCATTAAAACACGTTTTTTATACAAAAGTTGTCTGTTTACACATTTTCTAAGAATCTATTATAGAATTAATATATTGGAAAAAACTTATGACTGATCTGGGAAAACGACTATTTTATGTGCTGAATCTGTTTTTACTAATGGCCTGTAGCCTCACGATAAACAGCGCTTCGGAAACTACGCCCGAACCTGTATCATCCCCGCAAGGAGGCCCCGCTATGGAAACAGCGTTGGCAGTTGCGGCCGCAACTGCCAACATACCCCGTCCTACGCCGACAGCTGCACCGCTGGGCACGACCGGAAACCCACTGGTTGTAGCTTTGTCACCGGGTAGCGCTTCGGATGGGGATCGTGTTGAGGCCGGGAAAGCTTTTGCCGAACAGCTTTCCGAAGTGACCGGGTATAACTTTGTGGTCGTAGCGCCTGACTCTTACGCAAATTTGGTCCGAGCGATGGGACACGGAAATGTGCACGTTGCGGTCCTATCGCCATATGCCTATGGATTTGCATATAAGCAGGGATTCGCCTCGGCTGCTTTTGCCAGAGTGGATTCGGGGGAAAAAGCCTATGGGGCGCAATTCATCGCTCGCACGGATGCAGGCTTCCAATCCTATTTTGATGCGTTTTCGGAAGAAAATCGGGGGGATGCAAGTATGGCTCTATCTCAGTTCCGTGACAAAAAGCCCTGCTGGCCTGATGAAGTTTCCCCGTCCGGATATGTCATTCCAGCCGGCATCTTATCTCATAATAACATTTCCCTGGATACCGCAGCTATTTTACAAGGACAACCGACCGTAGTGCGGGCAGTCTATGTGGGTGGTATTTGCGATTTTGGCGCCACTTACATTGATGCACGCACCTTCCCAATTGTGCTGGACGAGTACCCGGATGTATTGGAAGAGGTGGAAATCATCTGGCGTGTTCCGCCTGTTATCCCTTATGAAGTTCTCACCATCAGTCCGAACATGCCGCCAAAAATTGACCTTTCCATCAGGGACGCGCTCTTCCGAATAACGGGCATGCAAGCTGGCAGACAGGTGTTGGGACAGGCCTACGGGATCGAGGAGTGGGAGCGTATCACAGATGCCTTTTATGATGAATTTCGCTTATATCTGGACGCTTCCGGAGTCGATCTAGAGAGTTTAATAAATTTTCAATCTTAAAATTTACGTTAAGGGTCGGTTATCATTACATCTAGCACTTGCTCACCTTGCAATTTTGTTATATCATCATGGATGAATGGGGTCTTGCCCCAAATCAACCCAAATCTTCTGAGAGGAGAAGAAATGAACAAACGTTTTACATATCTGTTGTTTGCTTTAGTGGCTGTGTTGGCCCTGGTACTTTCTGCCTGTGGTACTGCAGCGACTGAAGAACCCATGGAAGAGCCCATGGAGGAACCCACCGAAGCACCACCGGAGCCCACGGAAACTCCGATGCCGGAGCCTACCGAGACTCCCGTGCCAGAGCTTGGTTCGGCTGAATATCCGATCAAGGTCCTCTTCGTTCCTTCCGTGGACGTAGACTTCATGATCTCAAGTGGTGATTTGATTGCTCAGGCTTTGAATGATGCAACCGGCTACACCTTCGAAGTTAGCGTACCAACCTCTTACGCTGCTACCATCGAAGAAATGTGCGCTTCCCCCGAAGACACTATCGGTTTCATCCCAGCCCTCGGTTACGTGCTGGCCAATCAGTTGTGCGGCGTACAGCCTGGTCTGGCTGCTGAACGCTATGGCTGGAATGTTTATTGGACTGGCTTCTTTGTAGCTCGCGATAGCGAATTCCAAACCCTCGAAGACCTGGCTGGCGCTACCTGGGCTTACCCGGATGCTGGTTCAACTTCTGGTTATCTCTATCCTTCATCCATCTTCGCCGATATGGGTATCGAAGTTGGTGAGACCATCGAAGCCGGCGGTCACCCGCAGGCAGTGCTGGCTGTTTACAATGGTCAGGCCGATGTTGCCACCGCTTTCTTCAGCCCGCCACTGCTGCCCGAAGGCACCTGGGCGATGGGCGATGATCCCGATGTACCGGATGATGTCGTTGATTCCTGCGCCCCGAACGAAGACGGTCAACTATGGTGCGGAGACTACCGCGTTTTGGATGCCCGCTCTGCCGTGTCCGGTGATGCTCCTGACATCGTACAACAGGTCCGCATCCTGACCCTTTCAAAGGAAATCCCGAACGACACCATGTCCTTCTCACCTGATTTCCCGGATGAACTCAAACAGTCCATTCTCGATGCAGTAACCGAATTTGTCTCACTTGACAACCCGGCCTGCGCTGACTCTCTCTGCAATGAGAACTTCTACAACTGGACTGCTGTCGGCCCAATCGCAGACGAAAACTTCGATGGTGTCCGCATTTTGGTTGCGCAACAGGGTATTACCCTCGAAAACCTCGGTGAGTAACAGTTGATGTTTTACTATTTCTTGCCCCAGGAGTTCTCCTGGGGCAAGATTTTAATTAGGCATTATTTATTTTTTATATCTGAATTTATTGTCTGTAAACAGGGTCTAAAACCCCTGCCTTTCAGGCAGGCCGTTTTCAACCTTGGGTAAGTATATAATGGGCACATGAGTTATAGAAAGACAGCCCATTCCGTG
>JASFRG010000252.1:0-5506 GCA_050115035.1 Anaerolineales bacterium
CCCAGACTGCTGGCTCGTCGTTCGCCGCTTTCTTCCGCCTTGCTGATCGGTATCGCCTGGGGAATCTTACACATCGGTATTGGGCTGCTCGATGGCAGACCCTGGTTGCCCACGTTCTTAGCCCCACTTGGACTATCCATAGTTCTCACCTGGTTGTTCATTCATACACGAGGCAGCCTGGCTATGGCCATGCTGTTCCATTTCATGATGGATTTCTCCCCCCAATTCCTTCTTTACGGGCTTGCAACTGCACAGGCTATATGGTCACAAGCTATTGGGATACTCGCGCTTGCCTTTATTTTGATCGTTATCTTCGGCCAGAACTTGCAGCGTAGATTTGTCGAGAAACCGACAATAGTTGACAAAACATATAGTTTAGGAAGAGATTGATAATGGGTATACAGACTAACACCCCCATCCGAACCGCGCTTCCAATCTCGAAGATGCCGCCGATGGTGATGAGCATCCAAAACGTGAGCAAACAATATAACAAGAAGAACTGGGGCCTGCGCGACTTCACACTCGAGATCGGGCTCGGTGTGCTCGGCCTGCGCGGTCCCAATGGCGCGGGCAAGTCCACGCTGATGCGGATGTTGGCAACGATTACAAAACCAACAGCAGGGACAATACTGTGGAATGACACAGATATCGTTCGATCTCCTGACTCGCTGCGTGCCGTGCTTGGATATTTACCGCAGGACCTTGGAATTTATCCCAATCTAAGCTGTGTTGAATTCCTCGAATATATGGCAGCGATCAAAGGTTTGGATTCGAAAACTACGAAAAGAAGGATCGACGAATTGAGTAAAAGGAGAAATAATCATGAATAGAATAACATCTCTCGTCAGGAAATACCCCACAGCAGCCTTTTTCATCTTGACCTATATTTTATCGTGGGGTGGGGGGCTCATCACAGACGCCGTTTGGGAAGCTACCCAGTCCGTTCCCCTGACGCTTCCCTTTCTCATTCTGAGTTTGGCACCACTATCGGCTGTGTTGATCGTTTCCGCGATGAACGGCGGCAAGGCTGCGATCATGGCCCTCCTGCGCAAACTGACAGCTTGGCGGGTGGGCTGGCGCTGGTATGTGGTTGTGTTTCTCTTGCAACCAGTGCTGAATCTGGGGGCCATCTACCTGAATGTGTTGTTGGGCGCGCCGGCACCTACAGCCGCTGCATTCGGCCCCTGGTCAGCTTTGCTGGGCGCTTTCACCTTACGGCTGGTCAATCCCTTAGATGGCCCGATGCTGGAAGAATTGGGCTGGCGCGGATTTGCCCAGCCGCATTTGCAGAAGCGTTTTTCTCCGCTTACCGCCAATCTGATCTTGGCCGTGCTCGTGACAATATGGCATTTTAAATACATCCCCACCGGTGACTATAGCTGGATAGCTATCCCTGGCACAATGGCAGTCACGATCCTCTATGGCTGGGTTTACAACGCCACCGGAGGCAGCTTGCTTATAACTTTCTTGATGCATGCTGTTGAACCATTGATCAATGTAAGTTTCACTGGCATATATGAAACCCAGTACGTCATAATGCGAGTATCGATATATGCAATTGTGGCTGTGATCGTCGTGCTGTTGACCGGTAAGAACCTGGGACGTAAGGAAACTGCCCAAGCACAAGCAGATTTAGAAAATTTGACTATGCCTGCATGATTTCGAGAATTACGCACTGATTGAAAACGAATGGAAAAGATAACGATGGAGACTCTGACTACCACAAGCCCAATAGCCGTGCGAACACAAACTCTAGCGCTGAGCATTCAGGGTATAGGAAAACAATATCGAACCAAGAACTGGGGACTACGGGATTTCACGCTCGAGATCGGACCCGGTGTTCTAGGCCTGCTGGGTCCGAACGGCGCGGGCAAATCCACCTTGATGCGCATCCTGGCCACAATCACGAAAGCCACGAGCGGCTCGGTCACCTGGAATGGCGTGGACATCGCCAAATCACCTAACCACTTGCGCGCTGTGCTGGGATATTTGCCGCAGGATTTTGGCGTGTACCCGAATTTATCTGCGGTTGAATTCCTGGAATACATGGCAGCCATCAAAGGGTTGGATGCAAAAACTGCAAAAAGAAGGATCGACGAATTATTGCAGGTAGCAAATCTGGTGGAGGCGGCCAAACGTCCGTTGGGCGGCTATTCGGGCGGGATGAAACAACGCGTCGGCATCGCCCAGGCCTTGTTAAACGATCCGCAGTTGCTGATCGTGGATGAACCGACCGTAGGCCTCGACCCCGAGGAGCGCGTCCGCTTCCGGAACCTGCTCTCAGACCTTTCAGGCGAACGCATCGTCATCCTATCCACCCATATCGTTTCAGATGTCGAATCGACCGCCACGCATATCGTCCTGATCGACAAGGGCAGACTGCTGCGCAAAGCCGCGCCTGAAGATTTGCTCAAGGAGTTGGAAAACAAGGTCTGGGAATGGAGCGTATCAAGTGACGAGCTTATTGCGCTCAAGCAAAAACACATCGTCAGCGGGACCATCCGCCGCAGCGATGGGGTACAGGTGCGGGTGGTCAGCGAAGAACAGCCGGAAACCAGCGCGCAAAATGTCTCGCCCAACCTGGAAGATGCCTACCTGTACATCATCGAAGGCAAACGATGAACCAGGCGCGCATCCTCTACCACCTGGTGCGCGCTGATTTTCTGGAGCGTATACGTCGTTACAGTTTTCTCGTCATGTTGGGGGCGGTCGTTTTCCTGGGCTATCAGGCTGCGATTGGTAATGTCAGTGTGCAGCTCGGTGATTATCGCGGGGAATTCAACTCCGCCTGGGTTGGGAGCATGATGGCGATCATCGCCTCTTTCTTCCTGGGTTGGTTTGGCTTCTATCTGGTCAAAGTCTCAGTGGCGCGTGACCGCGAAACCGGCGTCGGTCAGATCATGGCGACCACGCCGCTCACACGCCCGCTGTATACGCTTGGAAAATGGCTCAGCAACTTCGCCGTGCTCATCGCGATGGTCATCATCCTTGCCATCGTCGGCATCGCCATTCAGTTATTTGCTGATGAAAGCAACCAGTTCGATTTCGCCGCCTTCTTTGCCCCGTTTCTCTTCGTCGCCCTGCCAATGTTGGCGCTGACTGCAGCGCTCGCAGTTTTCTTCGAATGCATCGGCTTCCTACAGGGCGGATTGGGGAACATCTTTTATTTTGTCATCTTCGGCGTTATGCTTTCTTTCGCCATTTCATTTGGCAGGACCAATCCCGCACTCGACCCATTGGGCTTCCATATTCTTAAAGACAGCATGGGGGCAGCCGCGCTGGCTGTATTTCCTGATTACGGCGGTAGCTTCGTTCTGGGTTCTACCGGCGCTCCAATTATAGGCACGTTTCCGTGGTCAGGGGTTGACTGGACTTATAGCATTGTTTTCACACGTCTTATGTTCATTGGGGTTGGGATGGTTATAGCGCTGGGCTCATCTATCTTGTTCGACCGCTTTGACTCCTCCAGCAGAAAACCCGGGCGCACAAAAGCTTCCGCATCCTTTCCGACGCCTGAAGCTGTTACCGTCAAACAAGCCTTACCCACCGTACAATTGACGCCGATCACCGCCCCGCTAAATGGATTTGCTTTTCCGCGTCTCATCCTTCTGGAACTGAAACTTCTTTTCAAAGGACTGCGCTGGTGGTGGTACCTGGTCGCAGGTGGCCTGATTATCGCCTCCCTTTTCAATACGCCTGAAAATGTGCGCAGTTTTATTCTGCCAGTTACCTGGTTGTGGCCAGTCCTGATCTGGTCGGGGCTGGGCAACCGCGAGATGCGTCACAACGTGGGGCAAATGGTCTTCTCTTCCGCCTCACCACTGATAAGACAACTTCCGGCAACCTGGCTGGCAGGTTTCCTCATTACTATAGTGACAGGGAGCGGGGCTGGCCTCAAATTCCTGATTGCTGGGGATGGTGCGAGTTTACTTGTATGGTTTTCTGCCGCGATTTTCATCCCAAGCCTGGCTTTGGTATTAGGGGTTTGGAGCAAGAGCCAAAAGTTGTTCGAGGTCTTACACGTCACGACGTGGTATCTGGCGCTGAACGGTATAGACACAGTGGACTATTTCGGAGCGAATGGTGATGGCAATATTGGAGTTTTTATTCCGTTATCTCTCAGCCTGATCGTCATGGCGTTTATTGGCCGGACGAGGCAATTACAAAATTAGCTATGAAGCGAGACAACAAAATAAACCATGCTCGACACATGCGGAATGGGCTGGCCGTTGATTATCCATGTGACGATCGGCACCGTAATCTACACCGTTAATGCGATGACAACGAGGTAACTCTCAACGCAAATTCAAGAACAAATAAAATTGCCTCACCCTAACGTTAATTTCAGCCCGTACTCTTAAGAGAGCCAGAACGGTGTGCAACCCCTCAAGCATGATGCACCTGTGATCCTCACCAACAGCACGCCATCTATTATGAATTGATATTCAAAGAACCATTCGGCTACTATGCATAAGCCTCGTGATAAACTTGATTTGTTGCCCCAAAACATAAAGCCTGCAATATAATCGCAAGAGGCACCGAATATTTGAAATTAATTCACTCAAAAAGAAAGAAGAAGCACAAAATAGTTGACATCTTTGGCTAAACACCCACTATTTTGTACACAGAGATGCCATGAACACCCAATCCGCAACTGCTCTCGCTCATCCGAATATTGCTTTCATTATATTTACATTGGCATAACCCCATCGAACTGACCAAAAAATGCGTTATTGATGCAAAGTGGTTCCTGCTGGCTGACAATAGTCAGACAATGCAAGCAAATGAACTACGTTAGAGCTTAGGGAGGGTAGTAAATTCCATTGGAATTGTAAGGGAATGATGGTAAAACTGATTAAGGATGCCCGAATTTAGAGCAAAGGAAAATTTATGGGCAATTTACCGTCAGGTACTGTCACGTTTCTATTTACTGATATTGAAGGAAGCACCAAACTGGCACAATCCCTCAGGGATAAATGGGAGTCTGTGCAGATACGTCACCACGAGATTCTAAAATCCGCCATTGAGTCAAACAATGCAGGGTGTTGAAAAAGTCGGGGATGTGTGAAAATTAGGTTTTGAAAATGCTATTTGGAAAAAAGAAAAAAGCATACTGATGTTGTGCTTGATCAACCTTTTCAAGTTTTGCCCCGCTGCTGTCATCACTCCTTCGATGTTCACCTTGAGTAAACGTCTCAAGCGAAAACGTCTCAACCGGTGAAATTCTTTAGCTTCTCCAAACAAAGGCTCGACCCAGACACTTCTTTTGCGCATGGCTTTCTGATATGCTTCAGTTTGACGATAAGCTTCCGCTTTATCGAGATATTCCTGAAAGAATGAGCGGCTAATATACCGCCCGCTTTTGCTTCCAGTACATTCACCTTTTACTGGACAGACATTGCACACTTCTGCTTTGGGCTTATACAGTAGAATTTGCTCCTTTTTTCGTCGGACGCGGAGTGAAAGATTTTTTCCCTGGGGGCAAATATAATGATCGTTATCAGGA
>JASFRG010000253.1:0-5473 GCA_050115035.1 Anaerolineales bacterium
GTCGATCTTTTTTCCAAAGGCAAAAGTCGTAGCCGGGTACGATCCAATCATGCCGACTTATGAGGGCGACATCACCGAAGAACAGGTTTTGCAACTGGTCTCGTACATCCGGTCCATCGGAATCTCAAAGTGAAAAGATGTCGGATATCTTACTGTTTTTATAAGACTGATATGAAACAAGGATAATTTATGGACAGCATTGCTTTACCGAGAAAGCAAGAAAATTATTTCAACGTCAGTTACACGTTGAAATCGTGGCTAACAACCACAGATCACAAGCGAATCGCTATTCTTTACTTGTTGGGCATCACGTTCTTCTTTTTCGTCGGCGCAATTGCAGCCACGTTGTTCCGTCTCGAACTGATGACTCCACAAGCAGATGTTGTAAGCCCGGAAACCTATAACAAGCTTTTCACGATCCATGGCATCGTTATGGTGTGGTTTTTCCTGATTCCGTCCATTCCATCAGTCTTGGGGAACTTCCTGATCCCTTTGATGATCGGGGCGAAGGATGTAGCCTTCCCGCGCTTGAACCTGGCGAGTTGGTACATTTATATGGTAGGCGGATTATTTACATTAACTGCGATTGTTGCGGGCGGCGTGGATACCGGCTGGACGTTCTACACGCCATACAGCACCATGTTCAGCAACGGTGCGGTCTTCCTGACGATTGTGGGCGTGTTCATCACTGGATTCTCAACCATCTTCACCGGGCTGAACTTTATTGTCACCATCCACACCCTACGTGCACCCGGCATGAAATGGTCGCGCTTGCCATTATTTGTCTGGTCCCATTATGCCACCAGCCTGATCCTGGTGCTGGCAACACCGGTCCTGGCAATCACCCTGGTCCTTATCGCGCTGGACCGTGTCGTTGGGATCGGCATCTTCGATCCCGCACGTGGTGGCGATCCGTTACTGTTCGAGCATCTCTTCTGGTTCTATTCCCATCCAGCGGTCTACATCATGATCCTGCCCAGTATGGGGGTGATCAGTGAAATTATCACCGCCTTCTCTCGTAAACGCGTCTTTGGATATGCTTTTGTCGCCGGCGCCAGTCTGGCTATCGCGGTGGTCGGTTTCATGGTCTGGGGACACCACATGTTCGTCGCCGGCCAATCCACCTACGCCAGCATCGTATTCTCAGGCTTGAGTTTTTTGGTTGCAATTCCATCGGCAGTAAAAGTCTTCAACTGGACGGCTACGCTCTATAAGGGCAAGATTTCTTTTAAGACGCCTATGCTGTACGCATTGGGTTTTATCGGGTTGTTTACGATGGGTGGTCTCACCGGACTGTTCCTTGCCACGCTGCCTGTAGACGTCCATGTCACCGACACCTTTTTCGTGGTCGCGCATTTCCACTACATCATGGTCGGTTCGGCGGTCACAGCCTTCCTTGGCGCTGTCCACTACTGGTGGCCGAAAATCAGCGGCAGGATGTATTCGGAGTTTTTCGGAAGGATCTCCGCTATTTTGATTTTCTTCGGCTTCAACTTTACCTTTTTTCCGCAATTCATTCTCGGATATATGGGGATGCCGCGTCGTGTGCAAACCTATGTACCTGAGTTCCAGGTACTCAATGTTATGTCTACTGCCGGCGCTTCTATCCTGGCAGTAGGATACATCTTTCCGCTCTTTTATTTGCTGTATTCTCTGCGTTCAGGCCCACGCGCAGAGAATAATCCCTGGGGAGCGACCGGGCTGGAGTGGACCACGGCCTCCCCTCCTCCGCCTGAGAACTTCGACGAGATCCCGGTGATCACGGAAGAAGCGTACAACTATCCCGTGGAGAGTTGACCATGACAGAAACTTCAATGGTTCACAAAGAACGCAAGTTTTCGATTGAGGGGGAAGACTCTCACCATCTCAGCCTGCAAACACAAAGCATGGGGATGTGGGTGTTTTTAATGAGTGAGATTATGTTTTTTGGCGCAGTGTTCGCCGCTTACATCCTTTATCGTTATTCTTACCCGCAGGTATTCGAAGAGGCCAGCGGCCATCTCCTATTGTTCATCGGCAGCCTCAACACGGCTATCTTGCTCACGAGCAGTTTGTGCATGGTGCTGGCTGTGCATGCGGCATCGCTCGGATCGAACCGACAAACCGTGATCTTCTTGCTCGCCACCATCGTGCTCGGTGTGGTGTTTTTAGGGTTAAAATTCTACGAATATTCCGTTGATTTCACCGAACATCTATTCCCTGGCGGCAATTTCCAATATTCTGGCAACGACCCGGCGCGCGCCAAGATATTTTTTAGTCTCTACTACACTCTGACAGGGATGCACGCTGTCCACATGATCATCGGGATTTTTATGATCGGCGCGCTGACTATTTTCGCCTGGAGAAAGAAAATCAACGCGGAACATTTTGCTCCGGTTGAAATGATCGGTTTGTACTGGCACTTCGTGGATATCGTCTGGATCTTTATCTTCCCCCTGATGTATCTGGTCGGTCACAAATGAACGATTCTTCACATTCTTCTGTCAAAACATATTTGTTCGTTTATGTAGGGCTGCTGGTCCTGCTAGGCTCAACAGTCGGAGCAGCATACCTCCCGCTTGGGCCATTTCATCTGATTGCAGCCGTAGGCATCGCCATAGCCAAAGCTATCTTGGTAGTTTTGTTCTTCATGCATGTACGGGACAGCAGGCCACGGACACACATGCTGTTGCTTGGGGGCTTGCTTATCCTGGCCATCCTGATCGGATTGACATGGACTGATTATCTGACGCGCGTAGATGGCTTGCCCTTTATTCAGTGAAGAAACCCTTTTTATCCCAGCAACAACTTTGGCCGGTACTGCAATGCCTCAGCTAAGTGCACAGACTGAATATTATCACTCCCCGCCAGATCCGCGATCGTGCGCGCCAGCTTCAACACCCGATGATACCCCCGTGCTGACAGGTCCAACTGGCTCATCGCCTGACGCACAAGATTGTTCCCCGCTTCATCCAATTTACAGAACTGACGTACTTCCGCCACACGCATGTCGGAGTTGCAGACAATGTCCGATCCTTCGAACCGGACTCGCTGCCGTTCTCTCGCCGCTTGCACCCGCTCCCGTATCGATGCAGATGATTCGCCCAGACGGTCACTGCTCAACTTTTCGTAATCCACACGTGGGACTTCGATGTGGATGTCAATCCGGTCGAGCATGGGGCCGGAGATACGCTTCTGGTATTTGGTCACTGTGGAATGTGAACAGGTACAGGGCTTTTGGGAATCGCCGGAGAATCCACAAGGACAGGGATTCATACTTGCGATCAACTGGAAATTCGCAGGAAAAGTCAATGATCCCCTGGCGCGGCTGATGGTGACGACTTTGTCTTCCATGGGTTGGCGCATGACTTCCAGCACGCGGCTGCCAAACTCAGGGAACTCATCTAAAAACAAAACACCCCTGTGCGCCAGTGAAATCTCTCCGGGATGCGGAATGTTGCCCCCGCCTACCAAGCCTGCATGGCTGATGGTATGGTGCGGCGCACGGAAGGGACGATGAAGAATAAGTGGTGTGTCTGGCGGAAGTTGGTCGGCTACAGAATAGATTTTGGTGACATCCAGAGATTCGTCAATGGACATCTCTGGCAAGATACTGGGGATAGCACGCGCCAGCAAGGTCTTCCCGGCTCCAGGGCTTCCCACAAGAAGTGCATTATGTCCCCCAGCCGCAGCCACTTCGAGAGCACGTTTGACATGCTCTTGTCCTTTGACTTCGGCAAAATCAGTCGGGACGAACAAGGGTGGAAGTTCATTGTTAGATGCTTGGAATGGTTCGATTAAATGGCGAGCAGTCAGATGGTCAGAAAGTTGCGCCTGTGTTTGAACGGGGATGATTTCGAGGTCGGGGATCAAGGCTGCTTCAGCGGCATCTACTTCAGGCACCACCATGCGTTTGAAGCCATTTGCACGCGCGGCAGCGGCCATCGGCAGGATACCCCGGGTGTGACGAACAATGCCATCTAGCGAGAGTTCGCCGATCACAAGGGTGTCTTCCACCGCTTCGAGAGGCAGACGTCCGCTCAGGATGATGACTCCCAACGCAATGGGCAGATCGTAAGCGGGGCCTTCCTTCCGGATAGATGCGGGGGAAAGATTGACAACAATACGATGACGGGGAAAGTGCAAACCGGCGTTTTTGATAGCGGTCTGCACACGCTCACGGCTTTCCTGCACGGCAGCGTCAGGGAGTCCGACTAGTGTCATACCGGCCATACCATTGGTGTAATCGACCTCGACTTCGATGATAACGCCGTCGAGACCGACGACGGCACAGGAAAAGACACGGGCAAGCATGAAAGTATTTTAGCAGGTAGACTGCGTGTATGACCTGTACAGATTTGAAAGGCCTGTTATCCCGCTTCTGATTCGATAACGGTTACGCTGTTCCCTTCGAGTTGGATGTATAGGATGGCAGCATTGTTTTCGTAGTTCCTATCCCACAGTTTTTTATCCGGATCAACGACGGAGCGTAAGGCATATGCCCCATCGGGCAAGGCTGTAATATCAATACTCTGTCCTTCAAGATGATGGCGATAGGTATCGATCCAACCAATAGAAATACCCTGAATGTTCTGATCGCAGGCAGAATAGGTCTGGCGTGCGGCCGCATTGGGTATATCGGCACGCGAATCATCGCGGAGACAGTAACTGATCTTATCGCTAAAAGCTACTATGGATTCAAGCTCACCATCAGATCCAAGAGACCATATTTCGTAACGAGAGAATCTTCCAAAATGCCAGTGGTTATGTTCCGCGTGAAAGAAAAATTCACCGACCGTTACCTTCTGTTCGGTACCAGTTACGGTAAAGATATGTTGATCTACGGTCACTTTTCCTGTATCAGGGTTGGATTTCCCTGAAAGTTCCATCGCACCTAAACCCATATTCATGATCGAATTAGAAAACCTGAGTAGTTTTTGTCCATTCGACGGATTAACCCGAATACGCAGATCAAAAGGTGGCAAGGTTGTCAAGTCAGGCAGAGGAAGGTCTTCGCTAAATCCAAGCTGTTGTTCCGGCAGGCAAATTTCTCCATTTCCGTCGCCCTTCTCTGGCTTCGGTTTCGGGTGGGCTTGTGCTCCATCAATGGGCGCAAGCAGTTCCAATTGGATATCATCAGAATCGCATGGTTCTACCTGTACAAGGTCGGGGAGATCACTGCCAAGTTCCCCCCATTCATCCGGTAAGAGACGCGCCACAAAAGCATATCCAGTCTTTCCAAGCGGTTGATAGATTGCAACTTCCCCCTGTGCCAATGCGATACCGGCCACATCCATAATATCCAATTCATTCCCAACCATCACATTATTCGTTCCGGCCGGCGGTGGAGAGGAAAGCAAACGGCGTAATAGCGAGATTCGTTCTCCGCGCAGGGTGATTGTCAATCCATTAAGATCAGCCCAGCTCTTTGCCCTGCCAAATGCGAGCAGGCCAGTCTCATACGATGTACAGCCATCGCCAGTCAACACCTGAC
>JASFRG010000254.1:0-5473 GCA_050115035.1 Anaerolineales bacterium
CCCTTTTGTGGCACCTGCTGTGCCAGATGATGACTGAGCCATTTGTCTTTCACCGTCCCCCGCTCAACGGCCTTGTATAGACTGTGCCATTGACGCCGAAAAACTTTGGACAGACTCAACAATGGAAATGATGAAAGTGAGCCTGTCATACAGAGTGCATCCAACGCTTCGCTCAACGCATCCCGCTGTTTGCCAAACCCGTTCGCGTGAACCGCTTGACGAAATTCGATTATCTTGTTAATGTGCTCTTGGGTAGTATTCTTTTTGATCACACATAAAGTCTCTACCCTGGGGCAGTTTTCCGCAAGGAAACTGCCCTAAATTTGTCTAATTGCGAATTCTTATATAATCTTCAAAATTCCTTCACAAGAAATTTACATTTGGGTGCTATGATATTTCTTGATAAGAAGGAGTAACATTATGAGTAGAACCTGGAAATGGATACTTGGAATTGTGATCGGACTGGTGATCCTGGCTGGAATCGGCTTTGTGGCCGCCAACTATTTTGGTTTTGGCCATATGGCGTACTTTGGTCGGACAGCGTATTCCGGTCACCCGATGATGGATGGTTACGGATTTGGGGATCGCGGTCCAACAGATGGCTTTCGCAATTTCCGTCACCCGATGATGGGTGGGCGTGGCTTCTATCCGTTTGGCGGCTTTTTCATCCTGGGCGGGCTGCTGCGTTTGATCTTTCCCCTGGCCATTTTGGTCGCGGTCGGATACTTTGCCTATCAGAAGGGCAAAAAGGACGGAATTGCGAAGGCGGCAACAAACGCTCCACAAGTTGAGCCCCCAGCATCTGATGAAGAAAATTAGTCACTTCATTAACAAACAACCCCCGGTCTCTCGAAAGAAACCGGGGGCATTTTTTATGAGATTACATTTTTACCCAGATTACATCAGCCCTTTAACTTCCAGCTATTTCCGTTCTGCTGGTATCCAAACTTCTCTGCGTTGACTTTTAGCCACTGCAGTTGCCGGATGTGGAGCGGTGCTTGATCCTGCGGCTTGTCGCCCCATTCTTGTGCCATTTCATCTGCATCTGTACCGACAAAATCGATCTGCGGGATTTGTGACTCTAACTCCTGGGTTAATGCCGTGTGATAGACAACATAAGGATTGATACCACTTTGTTGGAGTTTATTTTCTACTTCCGGGTGAGCCAGGATATATTTACCGCCGTTGTCCATTGCTTCTTTCATCGCTGTGAACTTTTCTCCCAAGACAAGCCTCTCCCCGGAACCGCTGAGCGATGATTCTGCAATAGTCTTGACCAATTGCGCAGCTTCTGTTTGTTTTTTATCCTGATCAGAGGGTTTTGACTGCCCCTCTGATTTCATAGGCACCGGGCTGGTTTTGGCCCCTTCAACAACTCCCTTAGCCACGATCCCGGTCGCTACATAAGGGTCAATGTCTTTGTTCTTTATACAATGATAGTTGAAGAACATCGAGCAGATAATCATGCCGGCTTGCGCACTTTCCAGATAGTCAAGCCCGTGCTTTTCCATGATCCGATAATAATCCTGCTGATATTCGGTCTGAATCTGATCAAGCTCCATGAGCGGCTTATCCTGCTGGGGAATTTCTTGGACCAGGGGTTTCGCCATGACATCGATTCCGTTCTGCTTGCAAAAATAAGCAAACAGATTCAGCAGTTTTGGATAAACTGTATTTACTTCTTCCGAAAGAACAACCACACCCGGTTGGACGTTTTGCTTATTAATGGACCTGAACAGGCTTGTCCCGGCCAGACGTGCCGCAATGGACAAGACAGTTCCGGCATGAGGTCTTCCGTTTAAAAGAGGGGTTTTTTCCTGGAAGTACTGCATGAAATCCATAGCGACCTCGTAGCGTTTCTTATTTTTTTCGGGTGAGAAAAGCTCCTCGTTATCAGCCTCTGACCCTTGTTGTTTTTTGTTCGATTTCTTGAAAAAATCAAAGAGTGACATATCGTGCTCCAATTCCATTCTTAATGTAGAAGAACATTTAACCTTGCGTAAATAGAGATGAAGTTTGCAATTCCCCTTCAGTTTATTGACGGTAACAAACAACCTTGTTCCTTCCCCCTCCTTTAGCCTGGTACAAAGCCTGATCGGCCTTCGAAATCAATTGGTCAAGAGTCTCTTTATCATCAACCTGTTTTCCAGCAACACCGAAACTGGCTGTAAAGTGAACAGCACCGCTGCCATTTGTGATTGGAGAGACTTCCACCAAGGCCCTTAATCGTTCCGCAAAGATCATTGCGTTGGCACATATCGTTTCCGGTAACAGCAAGACGAATTCCTCTCCCCCATATCGAGCCAGAGTGTCCGGGGTGCGTATCGCTGTGTGCAGTAATTTCCCGATATGGATGAGTGCCTGGTCACCCACAAGATGTCCATAGGTATCGTTGATATCCTTGAACAGATCCAGGTCAAGAATGATCACGGATAAGGGTCTGTTATAGCGGATCGATTCCGCGAATTCCTTTTCTGCAATTTCAAAGAAATAACGACGGTTGAACAACCCGGTCAGAGGATCCGTTCTGGCAAGTTTCTGCATTTCTTCCTGTGCACGTTTACGTTCAGCGATCTCTTCGGAAAGACGAGTGATGAGTTCTTCACGTTCCGCTGCGATGCGCAGGCGTTCAGACAGTGCTTGTTGAGAACTATCAAGGGCTTGCATTAGCGTTTTGACTATAAAATATACAATAAGAAATATCAGGACAATAAGAACAGTCAGGTAAAGTGCTGTTAAATATGGGGCATCCAGATCTGGTGTGATTAATCCATTCTTTTCAAGGTAAGCCTGCCACCATATAGCGGTGATGCTGATCAATGTATAAACAATGGAGGCGCGCCAACCCAACAGGTACCCCGACCCTAGAATGACCAACACATACCCAAAGATTGACTCATCATGAATTCCATCTACATTTTGGCTGATCTGGGTAATGGCCGCCCATCCAATCGTTAGCAGAATAAAACTGGCTGCATCCACATATCCGGCCCGAATCATCCACTGGATCAGGACTTGCAGCAAGGCAATCAGCAGCAGCAACCAGCTTGTGGGGAGTGCCCCCTGTGTGCCAACCAGGATATTGATCATGAAGAGCATCAAAAGGGCGGCGAATAAAACGATAGAACCGTAGTGCAGAATTTCAGCACGGCGCGTTTTCTCACCATCCCCTTCAAATACTGGTGGTGGGAAAATATTACGGATATTTTTCAACATGCGGGTATTCTTATTACAGCCCAGGGAAGTTTACGTGATTCAAAGGCAATAAAAATGTTAGCAATAATTGCCCAAGCACTGATTGTGAAGTTTCATTTGCAGGTTTCATTTCCTGCTCCAGGCAACATCCACAGGAGTCGGGAAACCAATTCCAAAGCCCTGAACACCCTCCACTCCGATTTCTCGCAAACGGTTTATGGTTTCCTTGTCGGTCGCATGTTCTGCAATCACATAAATCCCCAGCGTATGTGCAATACGTGTAATCGCTTCCACGATAGCCTTATCGCCCGGGTTAGCCAGCATGTTACTGACAAATGCACCATCAATTTTTATATAGTCGACTGGCAGGGATTGCAGATAATGGAAGGATGAGAATCCGCTTCCAAAGTCATCCAGGGCAATTTTGCCCCCTCGCCCCCGGAACTCTCGAATAAATTCCTGCGCCTTGCTCAAATGCTGGATCGCGGCGGTCTCAGTAATCTCGAAGCAGATTTGATTGGGGAGAATGGAAAACTCACCTAATTGGTGCAAGACATATTCCAAAAGGTTTTCATCGGCCAGCGAATTTCCTGAAAGGTTGATTGAAATTTGAACCTTGTCAATAGCATGCCTCGAAATGGCTGAAAACGTTTGCCGAGTCACCCAGCGGTCGATGGCTGGCATCAAGCCATAGCGTTCGGCAGGGGGAATGAAAACGCCGGGCAGCACCAGATCATTTTCATCGTTTAACATTCGGAGCAGGACCTCGTAGTTGTCGATACCGGAATGATCTCCATTCAAGTGTGCGATCGGTTGACAATAGAGCAGAAACTGATCGTGAAGGATCGCATCCCGCATGCGAGAGGCCTGGAGAATCTCACTATGTCGCTGGGCGGTTTCGCTATCCTCCATATGATAGACATATACCCGGTCCCTGCCGAGATCCTTGGCATAGTAACAGGCGATATCCGCTTGACTCAGCAACTGGTTAATATCCTTCTTTTCTGCTGTGATTGGAACCACGCCAATGCTCACTCCAACATGAAAATTTTTTCCTTCCCATACAAATGAGAATTCGCGGATTCGGGTAAGGATGTCCTCGCAAATCACCAGGGCATGTTCCAACTGACAGTTTTCAAGCAACAAACCAAATTCATCGCCTCCCAATCGTGCCAGCGTATCGCGTTGACGGAACATACCGCTCAACAGAGTAGAGATCTGCTTTAGCAGTTCATCCCCTGCTGCATGTCCGACCGTGTCGTTTACGATCTTGAATTGATCCAGATCCAGATAGCAGAGCACATGACATAAATTCCGCTCCTTTGTACTCACTAAGGCCCTCTCCAGTCGTTTCTCAAATTCGCGGCGGTTGAACAGCGTGGTCAGGGTGTCGGTCCTGGCGAGCTTTTGCATTTTTGCCTCTACGCGCTTTCGTTCGGTCAGTTCCTGCTCGAGTTCTTCGTACATTTGCGCGTTGAGTATGGCTAATGCGGAGCGGTCGGCGATATCGTGCAAGAAGGTCAAGTCATTGGAGGTGTAGTTCCGCCCGGGAGTGTGCCGCCCCATACCGATGATACCCAGTAACTGGCCCTGCACCTGCAAAGGCGCCAGCAACATGCTATACAACGGTAACTGCTTCAAATATTCACGGCGGCCGTACTCGGGATTGTTTATCAGGTTTTCTACTGGAACGGATTCGATCAATATAGGTTGGCATTCCTGAATCACTTGAGCGTACGCACCTTCATCCACACGGACAGGGTTTGCTTCCACCTCGGCACGGAAGAACTCGACCGCTTTCGGATCCGAGTTGTAAACTGCAGCCAGTTGCAAGAATTCGCTATCGGGTGAATATAAAAAAACACTGGCCCCATCTCCAAGGATTTCGGCACAGTGATGAACAACAGTATCCAATACCAATTGGTAGTCCTGCGTAGCCTGTGTGAGCAGGTTTGACAAGGCTGCCAGGGCTTCGGCGCGAGCGGCTTGTCGTTGAATTCTGTCCTCAGCCAATTTCCGTTCGCTGAGTTCTTCTTGTAAACGCCTGTTAGCGCGAAACAGCGATTCTGTCACGAAACGCACCATCACCGCAGTCATGATAATGATCAACGAAACGGTATAGAAATCTCCTGGTACACTGCGGCCCAGCGTGCCAGGTATATATGCACCTGATAGTTCTCCAAAGACCAGCCAGGCGGCACACCCAATTGCCAGGACAGTTAAAACGGCCATAAGCCGTTTACGCATGGCCAGACTGGCAACGATCAGGATAATGGGG
>JASFRG010000255.1:0-5425 GCA_050115035.1 Anaerolineales bacterium
ACTGAGCCGCTTTCTTGGAAAGGCCGCGATGAGCTTTCAGTTCCAGTTGACCTCGGGTTGCATCCTGGATGAAGATCGCGATTACATCAATTCCTGTGAGTTGTAAAACCTCGTCCAAGGCACGGTTTAAGATATCTTCGAGGTTGAGTGATTGGTTTACGGTTAGTGCAACCGCGTTCAAAATGGATAATTGCTGGGTGCGAGCCTGGACGCGTGCGTCCAGTTCGCGATTCCAGGATTGGATTTCTTCCATGGACTCTTGCAGTCGTGTACACATTGCAATGAAACTGTTGGCAAGAGCCCCAATTTCATCACGACGACGGTGGGACTTCCTGGCCAGGGTTGTAGCCAGGTTACATTCAACTGACTTGAGCGCAGATGTATCGAACTGCACCTCACCAATTTTTTGGGTAGCATCCGTAAGCGTTTGGACGGGTGCAATTACACTGCGTGTGGTCAGTGTAACCAGCACTAGCGCACCCAAAATTGCAAGCGCGCCAAGAATCACAGTTTGAAACCCTATCCTTCTCACAGGGGCGAATAATTCCTGAGATTCATGCCAGATCACGACACCCCAGGGAGCTTGCGAAAGCGCAGAAAAGGCGATGACAGTACCGGATTCCAACTCATTTGTTGCACAACCCAGACAGGCCTCGAACATGGGCGTATCCTGAGTGAATAATTGATCGGTGATTCTTTCTAGGGTGCTTTCTGTCAGTGTGCGATCTGGATTCGTGCTTACTAAAACCTGTCCCTGGTTATCTAAGATTTGCAACGTTCCACCCTGTTCCAGGTCTAATGATCCGCTCGAGATAAAAATGTCTGGATTAGAAAGATCCAGGACAGCGGTCAAGATTCCGTCAGGTTGCTCGCTGGTGGAATGAATGACAGGGATGGCGATAAGCGCATAGGGGCGTGGCAGGCCTTCGGTAGAGATGATGCGCGCAGCAGCGTGGTCCAGGTTTTCTGTTAGAGTCACGTCTTCCCAGTTGATGTTTAGCGCGGTCTCCGTAGAGGCCAGCAAATGCTTATCCAAATCGAGCAGATAAACGCCTTGGACTGGATTGAAATCCTGCTCGAAGATCGGCTTCCATCGATCTATATCCGCTTGGGGGTTATCCATATTAATTTGGGATGATACGATGGTAAGCATTCCGGCAACATGGCTGAGACTGGAGTCCAGGCTTTCTGACAGGATACGTGCCCTCAGCACATGTTCGCTGAGTAACTGTTGGGTTGTCTGACGGACATTGGTGATAACTATGAACCCAAAAATACCAATCAGCCCTAAAAGACCAATGGTGACCAGGGCCGACATTTTGGCGCGCAAACCAATATCAAACCATTTTCGGGCTACGAGTTGCTCTGTCCATTTCTGAATGGAACTGCGCCAGTTTGATTGCAGCTGCTTTAGGATTTTCATACTCGCTCGCTTTCGCCATTGTTCACCGTTTTTGCCAGTGGCGGTGGCCATGCACAGTAGCGCGGGCGCTTACACTTTTTACATATCCCATCCGTTTCAAGTTTTTCATAGACGTTATCGAATTCCCCCATGGATTCATACCATTCAAAGGTGCGTCCAATTGTTACCCGTAATGGCGTTTGTGGCATGTTGAAGGTGGAGCGGGCTTTGGTGGTTTCGTAGTAGAAGTGTTGTGACTCGAGACGTAAACGTGTGCCGGTCAATGGCACCGGCCCGCTGGTTTGGGGTTGTAGCATATCGGTGATTCCAGCCACAAGAGCGACCTGCCAGCGCGGCATGACTTTGAGTTTCATGCCGCAACCGACCACGTTGGCGATCGTCTGATAAATCTGCCGGTGAGACATATTTTCGCCCCCCAGGATGTAGCGCTCGCCGACCCGACCTTTGAGCGCCGCTTCAATCGTTCCCTGTGCGGCGTCACAAATTGGGACGATATTTATACCGCCGGGTGGAATAAGCGGGGGAGCGCAGTGTTTGACAACTTCAACCACCATGCCGCTGGACACCTTGCGGATGTCACGCGGGCCGATCACTGTGGTCGGGTTGACAATTACTACTGGCAAACCTTTCTGGACGTATTCAAAAACGATTTCTTCTGCCTGGTGTTTGCTGTATCCATAAGTAAATTGATCTTCCTTGACGTTAAAACGATAAGTTTCATCAACCAGTTCGTCGGGGTGGATACCCATTGCTGCGGTCGAGCTGACGTGAACAACGCGCTCAATCCCGGACTTTAGGGCTGCTTCCATTACATTACGGGTCCCATCCACGTTGACCTCGTACATATGCTCCACGCCCTGGTTCCAATAGTCAACAACGCCTGCGGCGTGGAAAACAACATCGATGCCCTGCATTGCAGGTGGTAGGGTTTCCGGTTCCAGTACATCCCCACTGACGAATTCGAAGGGTCCACCTTCCAGCAGTTCACGCGATGCCCCGGGGCGTTCCATGATGGAAACATCCCAGTGCCGTTCGACCAGGCGCAGGGCAATGTTCGAGCCTACGAAACCAGTTCCGCCGATAACCAACGCACGTGTCATGCTAGAAAAGCCTCACCTTCATCCAATCGGGGAAAATTCAAGGTCTGGCTTGAACCATTCCAAAGTGGCATGCAGGTTGACCACTTCACCGACAATGATGATCGCGGGCGGCCGGATTTCCGCAGTTTTGTCAAGGATGTTTGCCAGTGTTCCTGTTACAACTCTTTGCTCCGGTAGTGTTCCTTGCTCGATCAGCGCAATTGGCTTTTCCGGCGGACACCCTGCTTCTATCAGCGATGAGACGATCAGGGGCAGACTGTGCACGCCCATCAAGAAGACCAGGGTGTCGACGCCTTGCGAGAGTGCCCGCCAGTCAATATCCAGCGGCTTCGAGCCCGCGCAATGACCGGTGATAAATGCCACACTGCAAGCCACCCCTCGTTGTGTCACTGGGATGCCTGCATATGCCGGAACTGCGATGGCGCTGGTCACACCAGGAACAACCTCGAAAGGAATCCCTGCTTTTGTTAATGCCTGTGCTTCCTCGCCGCCGCGACCAAACACAAAGGGATCACCGCCTTTTAAGCGCGCGACAACTTTGCCCTGATGGGCCCGCTCAACCAGGATTTTATTGATTTGTGTCTGGGGCACCGGATGGTGATCGGGTTGTTTGCCAACATCTATCAGTTCGGCTTGAGGCGCATGGGCTAACAGTTTGGGATTGGCCAGACGGTCATGCACGACCACATCGGCTTTTTGTAGGCATTCAAGTCCCCGCAGTGTCAGCAGGCCTGGGTCACCAGGTCCAGCCCCAACCAGATAAACGATTCCCCCGGATGAGTATTCAGTGTTGTTGGTGTAATTGTTCTCTAGCATAGGACAAGGCCGCATCTCTTCCTTGATTTTGGATGATGTGCAAAATGTTCGAATCTACAACGCGTAAAGCGGCTTGCAAACGGGCTTTGCCAGGGGAAAACTTTGTTTTTATCTCCGGACGTAGCTCGGCCAGTATTTCGGTTAATGTGCCGTATTCTGTCCCAATCATATCTTCCAAGCGCTCGCGTAACCGGCGTGCCAGGGCCGGGCTGCCTCCCCCGGTGGAAACGGCTACGCTCATTTCGCCACGTTTTACGATAGCGGGCAGAATGAAGGTGCTGTGCTCTGGATCGTCTACGACGTTGATCAGGCAGCCGCGGTTGGTGGCTTCAACCCAAACCGCGTGGTTTACTGAGAGATCGTCTGTAGCAGCGATTGTCAGGTATGCACCCTCCAGATCTCCATTTTGATAAGCGCGTTGGAGGTAAGAGACATCTCCTGAAGCAATCAATTTCTGCAGTTCAGGGATAATTTCCGGGCTGATAACCTTAACCTGAGCGCCAGCTTCTAACAAACCTTCAACCTTTCGGGCAGCCACGTGACCACCCCCTATCACTACTGCTTGTCGCGTCTGCAAACCGATTAAACATATTGTGTAAGTTTTCACTATTAAGATTTTAGTACAGCGAAATTTCAAAGTCAATTGATGGAAGTCATATCCTTGAACTCAAAATTGAGAATGATGGGTTATTTGACCCATTCGGCAAGATTTTGAATGGGATTTCATTTACAATGTTGGGATGAATAACCACCCCCATCCTTTCACGCTTCGCCCTCATCGCACGTTGGTGGCGCTTTCTTTCCCGGTACTGCTGTCCATGACGGCTGAGCCCATCACCGCTTTGGTGGATACAGCTTTTGTCTCATCGCTCGGATCGGTTCCCCTCGCGGCTTTAGGTGTGGGAACCACGGCCCTTTCCAGTCTGTTCTGGATCTTCAACTTTTTGGGAATCGGCGCACAAACAGAAGTGGCCCAGGCGGATGGTAAGGGTAACCTTGAAAGGGCAGGCAGTATCGCCAGCCTGGCGTTGACTTTGGCGATGGGATTCGGCCTCGTTCTGATCCTGATTCTTTTCCCGCTCTTGGACTGGTTGGCCACGTTGTTGGGTGCTTCGGGGGCGATCCAGATGGATGCGGTCAGTTATATGCATATCAGGTTGTATGGCGCGCCGGCAGTTTTGCTGATGATGGTCACATTTGGCCTCTTGCGCGGTTTGCAAGATATGCGTACCCCGCTTTGGATTGCGATCGGTTTGAATGCGCTCAATGTGTTGCTTGACTGGTTGCTGATCTTTGGCAATGGACCCTTTCCGGCTATGGGCGTGGCAGGTTCGGCACTGGCTAGCACGATCAGTCAGTGGTTGGGGGCACTAACAGGCGTGGCGATTGTGGCGTTTCGTTTGGGTTTTTCTTTTTCTTTTTCATTCCGCGATGTGACCCGCTTGCTGCGTGTCGGCGGGGATTTGTTCGTGCGTACCGGTTTGTTACTCTTTTTCCTGGCCTACACTACTCGCGCGGCCACGCGCCTTGGAGCAGACGCAGGCGCAGCGCACCAGGCCATCCGTCAGATGTATAGCTTTACTTCGTTGGCCTTGGATGCCTATGCGGCCACCGTCCAGTCGCTGGTGGGATATTTTGTGGGACGAAATGCAATCGATTGGGTCAAACGCGTGGTGCGTGTGGGGGCAGGTTGGAGTTTGGGGACCGGAGCCGCGTTGGGCGCCTTGATGTGGTTTGGAAGGGGGATGGTTGCCGATCTTTTGATTCCGGATACGGCGGTCCGCATCTTTCTCCCGGCCTGGGCTGCTTCCGCTATGAGCCAGCCGGTCAGCTCCCTGGCATTTCTCACGGACGGCGTGCACTGGGGGACGGGCGATTATCGCTTTTTGCGCAACGCCATGATCGTCGCGGCGCTGGTCGGCTTTAGCGGTATCTGGCTTTTGAACCTGACGGAAACCCAGGATCTCTTCTGGGTGTGGATCGTAGTCGGGATCTGGGTCAGCGTACGCGCATTATTCGGCGTGTTACGCATCTGGCCGGGGATTGGGAACAGCCTCTTTCGAGAAAAGGTTGTGGAATCTTTTTA
>JASFRG010000256.1:0-5420 GCA_050115035.1 Anaerolineales bacterium
TTTCGAGCAGTAGTTGCGACAGAGGCAGGGTATTGCAATCTGTGCACTGGAAATCGTTGTAGATCACGATGGTCACCGCGGCATCTTCCAGGCCGCGCACATGGTCATCAGCGCTGACAGGCGCGAACAGTGAGGGCGCGTCTGGTCCGGGGGTGGGTTCCAGGTCCAGGCTTGTGCAAAGCGGTTGCGTAGGAACTGGTGATGGGATGATGATGGTTGGCACGGTCGGGAACGCACTGGGTGTAGCTGGAGCCTGCTTAGGTGCGCAGGAACTCAGGGAGACCAACAGGATAAAAATATAAAAAGGTTTCTTCATTATTTTATTTTCCCAACTGGATTTACTGGATCGCAGCTTGCAATTGTTCGAAGGTAGTCATCCAGGAGATGCGTTTGACAAATTTGGCTAACGAGCTGCTTTGTGCTCGTAATTCGCGTACAGCCGGGCCGACCGGGTCTTCTCCTGCCGCGCCGCCGGGTACATCCGCGTAAGCGCCATAAAAAGCGAAGTAAGCCTGGTTTAATTTGCGGATGGTATATCCATTTTCCCAGAATATCTTACGCCGGGCTTCCATATAAGCTTCAGCCTCTTCGATTTTGCCTTCTGCCAGCATTGCATCAACCGTGACACGCGTGGTGTGCATCTCGGCGCGAAAGTCGAAAGGAGGTGTTTCTCCTTCAGGGCGGAAGGAGGCTGGTAGTACGGAAGCAAGCTGGAGTGGCGGGGAAGCCGTGTCTGCCAGTTCAGGATAGTAACGTTGAAGGACGAGCGATCCGACCTCATTGCCAACGATAGAGGCCGCTGTCTCATTCATCGTGCGTAGTTCGGGGGTAAAGTCATATAGTATCCCAAGTGGACGCAATGTCAGGAAGTTATGAGTCCATTCGTGCGCTATTGTATCCAGTTGCCAAGGTAAGCTGGTCGTGCGCATCACCATGGTGGGATAGACGCCCACGCCGCCGATCGGTACCACCAGGGATGAGACATTCAGCGCAGCATCCACCTGCTCTTCAAGAGGAACCTGTTGGTCAATGCTTAGATTAGGTTGCAGGGAGATGTTGGTCAGTTGCTGAATGTGGTCGCGCGGTGAAATGATGAGGCCCATCGGGACGGGGCTGGAATGATATAGAACCGGTGGGAAAGGCTGCCCGCCGCTGGTGAGATCGAGTTCAGCCAGCACGGTCCCGACCTGTGCCTGCAAGGTTGCTTCGGCCAGTGGGGTCAATTGCGCGTGGCGTTTGTACATGTCGTCCAGCTCTCCACGCAGGTGTGCTGAGGCTGCTTCTTTATCGGTGATGTTTGGATCGGCGTAGATGTTATTGAGTTGCGCTTCAGCTTGCAGAATGCGTTCGGTCAGGTACAAATGTTGCATGACCACCTGTCTGCGGTCTTCGTGGGTCATGTAGCCGGGCAGGCCAAGCACGCCGCTTTGCAGCTTGAGCAATGCTGCGTCAAGGCTCCACCTGACATAATCGAACTCAATCGGACGCGTGAAGGCGCGCGCGCGTTCTACTGGTTTGCCAGCGATAGGATTGCTGGCGGTCAGCAGCAGGATGCCAAGCAGCACGTAGATAATCAAATCGAAGGCGCGGATAATGCGATGAAACACGGATGGGATTATAACCAGTATTGTTAAACGCCAGATAAGATAGATATTGTTTTGAGATATTTGAAAAACCGCCGCTCAAATCGAGCGGCGGTATGCTTTTTACTGGACCTGTCCCTGTTGCAATTCCTGCAAGTTGGGCGAGGTGGGTACCCGATCGACCCAGTAATCATAGATTGTTATGTCGGCTTCTTCGCGCAGTTGGTCGATGTAATTTTCAAATTCGGTCTGGCGTGCCTGATCGAGGGCATCGGCGCTCAGGGGAACCGTTGTTTTTCCCAGCGTTTGGATGATGTGGAAACCGAATTGGGATTCGATTGGCTCGCTGATCTCACCAACTTCAAGGTTGAAAGCGGCTTGTTCGAATTCTGGCACCATTTGGCCTTTGCCGAACCAACCCAGGTCGCCGCCATTGGCAGCGCTGCCCGAGTCTTCGGAAAGTTCGCGGGCCAGCTCCCCAAAGTCTTCGCCGTTGTTCAGACGTTGGATGACTTCGTTGGCCGTTTCTATATCAGGAACCAGGATGTGTCGTGCCCAAACCTGTTCTTCCTCTTTAGGTAAATCGGTTGTCACTTCCTCGATCAGCTTCTGACGCAACAGCCCGGTCTCAAAGAGACGCCTGTATTGCGATTCTGTCAGGCCGATTTCTTTCATATTGGCGATCACATCATCGAGCCGACTCTGGTAGCCTTCCAGGGTGTAGGGTGTAGCTGTAGCAGTCGGCAGCGGAGTTGGTGCGGTTGTAGGTGTTGCTTCGGGTGTTGACTCAGGATCGAGGGTCGGAGTTGGAGGTGGGGTGACTGTCGGTCCTTCGGTAGGAACCGGGGTCACCGTCACCAGTTCCAGTTGCTCTGGCGAAAGTGTTGGATAAGTGATGTCCACCGCCGTCGGCGTGATCGTGGGGGTGGGGCTGCCGTCCGGGAAAAACTGGAATTGTGATTGAGTGAATTTTTCCAACTCAGCCTCACTGACAGTGATGCCTCTCCGTTCGGCTTCCTGGCGTATTAGAGCCTCACCGATCATATAGTCCATCACCTGCTGCCCTACGACGCTCGGTGTGTTCAGGGAAAGCTCGACCTGACTTAATTGATTCGAAACGTCCATCCCAAACTGTTGGTATTGCTGATAGAGCATATACTGATTCAACAGATCGTTACGCTGGAGGACGACCCGAGCCTGGAATTCTTTCGTGGTGATCTTCTCGCCATTCACTTCAGCGACGGGTTGGAGTGGCTGAAGATAATATTGATCCAATAATCCATATCCTATGATCAGGACCACTGCTGCAACAATGACAACAGCTATGATCTTGATCAGCCTGACCTGCCGCCGTTCACGTTCAAGCCGGGCGATATGCTTTTTACTTTGTACTTTGGCTTTGGGTGCCATGCTTCACTCCTTGTACCGCACTATCTTTCTATATCGTTTGTTGCGGTACTTGACACATAATGACGGGGCATGGGAAATTTCCATGCCCCGGTTTTCACTGTGCCGCGGGGTCGATCTAATAATGTCCCTCTTCCCAGTATTTGCCTGTGAAGGGCAGCAGGGCGATGTGACGGGCGCGTTTGATGGCGGCAGCCACCTCACGCTGGTGCTTTGCACAATTGCCAGTTTGGCGGCGCGGACGAATTTTTCCATCGTCCGTGATAAAGCGCTTGAGAAGGTCTGCTTTTTTATAATCGATGGTCTGCTCTTTATCCGAGCAGAACTGGCAGAACTTTGGGCGCGAGTAAAAGCGGCGTGATCCGCCGCGAGATCTTCGTTCGTCAGCCATTTGTTACTCCATTAATAGCTTAGTCTGGTGCTACGGTTCCCATTTTGGGGTTCTGTTGTAGCATTAGAATGGAAATTCATCTTCATCAGCCACTGGTGCTGATTGGTCATCATCTTCTTTAGATTCCTGGGATGAACTGCTGCTATCTCGTCGATCTCCCAGCATCAACATTTCGTTGGCGACAACCTCCACACTGGTGTGTTTCTGTCCTTCTTTATCTTCCCAGTATCGAGTTTGCAAACGGCCTTCGATGTAGACCTGTTGTCCTTTGTGAAGGTACTGTTTGCAAATCTCAGCCAGATTGCCCCAGGAAACGATATTGAACCATTCAGTTTCTGAGCGACGTTCGCCATCGGCGGTATTCCACGAGCGACTGACTGCAACCGAGAAGGTTGTTACCGGGCGACCCGAGGGCGTGTACCGCATTTCAGGGTCTTTACCCAGATGACCAATTACCATAACTTTATTCAAACCTCGGCTCATGACTTTCTCCTTTTTTTTACCGAGAACCCAATACTTCTAAAGTTTACTATACAGCGGTCAACATGTGGCGCATTATCGGTTCCAGGAAGCGGATCTTGCGTTCCAGTTCCTGAGTGGCTTCGGGGGGGAGACTGATGTTGAGCAGCACATATTGTCCTTCACGTTGTTTTTGGATAAGATAAGCCAGCTTGCGCTTGCCCCATACATCCACTTTGCCAACTTTACCGCTTGCATCGTCAACCCAACTTTTTACACGATCAACAGCTTCGTTAAAAGCAGTTTCATCCAGATCGGGCTGGACGATAAGGACCAGTTCATAATTACGCATGAGGGATTCCTCCTTTCCTTGGGTTTGCTCCCGTTCGACACCGTTGGTAAGCCGGGAGCGGAAAGGCACGATTTATATTAAAACGTACCTGAGCGGGCGATAGTTTACCACAAAATGGGGGATTTGTGCGGTCCAAACACCCCTCCGCCTGCGGCACCTACCCCAAATAAGACTGGGGGATTCGTCTGATTTGGGGAGGCCGGGTGGGGGTTTATCTCACATAAATCGGATTACTGAAAATCCATCCGACCTTACGCCCTAAGTGGCGGCGATAGACTTCCACACGATAGACGCCCGGTTCCGTGGTGATATACGTACAATTTTCCTGCCGCTTCCATTCTTTTATCACACGGCCGTCTTTGATTAGTTTGCAATTCACTAGGCCAGGCAGATGGATTTGCAAAGTCACACCACCAGCGGCAGGGATCTCTTCGCCCATGATGACAGTTTTCCTGATGCCCTGCGCCTTGAAGGTGAACCCTTTGGTCGAAGCGGGCAAATCATAGCCGACAAAGCAGCGTCCGTTTTTGAAGGCTTCGTAGATGAGTTTTCGGTCGGCGGCGGTGTCGCCGGTCAATGGCTCACTGGTGAAGATATGCGTGTTGACCGTTTTGAACTGGAATTCATAGGGGAAGATTACGCGAGAAATAAGCCCCATATGCATGTGAAGCGCATGCGCATCGGATCCTCCAATGGCGACGATACGTTTGCCATCCAGGGTCAACTCATCCCATTTGAGCAATACTTCTTTGTATGGGCCATGATTGATGAACTGTGGAAAGGATGCATAGAAGATGGCATGCAGTTTGCTCTTGAGATAAGTTTTGAACTCGCTCAACCCGTTCCATAGTTCGATACCAGTGAAGCCGATCACATCCCAGCTTTCCCAGGAGATATCACCTTCACCAAATACGGGGGCGGCATCGTCGCGGGGATGGGCGATGAAGGTCAAACCCTCCGCATCGCGCACAACGTCCAATAAGCGCTGCGGATCCTGTGCAAAAGTGCTGACATCCCGGTTGGCGTTGAAGACCAGCAGGTGATTCTTTTGCGGAACGCGGGTCCGGTCGTGGACTTCCTGTCCAACCAGGAGCAGGACCCGACGCGGTCCGCTGCGGTAGTAGCCTTCCACGCCCTGCACCAGTACGTTGTGGTCCGTTACGATGACAGCGTCCAACCCCACTTCCATGGCGGCTTGAGCAATATCCTTATGTGAACCGCTGCCGTC
>JASFRG010000257.1:0-5410 GCA_050115035.1 Anaerolineales bacterium
CGACCTGTCTCGGCGCAGTAAATTGGATGGTCTTTTGAACCGGCATGTGTCTATTTTACACCCTGGATGGATTAAACACGAAATGAGTAATTGAAGAAGAGAATCCCAAAGGAGGGGCAAGCAGCGCTTGCTCCCAATCTTCAGGACCTATTTATAAATTACAAGAATATTATGGGTTATGCAGTAACCATTTGCTGGCGGTCGGCCCACAAAAAGCCTAGCAGAATAACTTCGGCGGCTTTGGCATAATATCCGATGGCGCTGCTGGTACCGGCCACGAACTGCTTGTCGCCCATGACCACCCACAAAATGATGGTCAAGAGAGTGTAACCAACCAGCCCCCACCAGACCAGATTGTGCCGTTCCTGGAAGAAGGGGATGGGCAGAAAATAGGCCCCTAACAAACCCAGGTAGCCTACACCATTCAGTGTAAACATGATATCCGGGAATAATGTGATGTGCAAAAACGCCGTTGCCAGATTGCTCAAGATGATGCCGTAATGTCTACCGCTTAGATTCATGATTGATCTCCTTACTACCTATAAACCTTACACAGTTCTTATAGAATGCGTACCCCAGACTAGTAAGTTTAAGACAACAGGGTAAACAGACCTCTTACCTGCCAAAGCCCCTGCCCGCCAGCAACAGGCCTAAACCACCGTTTAAGATATCGCGCCCGCGTTGGAGCAGAACCAGGCTGATAGCAGCCGAGGCAGGTTGTCCAAATACCCCCAGCGCGAACACCTGGCTAGCCTCCAACGCGCCCAATCCGCCGGGAAGGGGCGTGAGAAAAGCCAGTTGCAATGCGGTCAGAGCTGCGAAAACCTGGATGGCGCTCAAGTGCATTCCCAGGAATTCCACCATCAGCACATATTCCGAAACGATGCCACCAACCGCCAATATCGAAACCCCGATTGCTCCCAACATGGCTAGCAGATGTCGTCTGCAAAACGAGGCTGCTAATCGCTCGGAGACGATGATCAAACGCACAAAATTCGTCCTTTGTGGGACAAACGGCAGCCGACGCAAAATTGCGGAAATTGGGAAACGTCTGTTGTAGAGAAGGATAACGTGTATGAGTGGCCAAAGTAAAAATGCTGCCAACCCGATCAAACTTAAAATGGACTGGCTCCCGTTATCGGGAATCAATCCCACTCGGAAGACTGCCCAAGCGCCCACCGCCAGCAGCAGAAAATTGACCAGAAACTCCAGCAGCTTATCCATGATGACGGCAGCCGTAGCGCGTGCAAAGGTCAGGCCGTAATCTCTTTGCAGGTAGACGATTTGTAGCGGCTCGCCCCCCACCTGCGGGCCGGGTGTAAAATAACTGACCCCAAACACAGACAGGCGATACCCCACCAGCGGCAGGAAGGGCACCCTCCGGTTGTCGGCGCGCACGATAATCCACCAGCGAGCAGCCATCAGGGTAATCACAACGGCGTTGATGACTAACAGACTGACGATTTGCCAACCTCGAAGCTGCTTGAGGGATTCCCAGATATCGATTAGAGGAACGTTGCGCAGCGCCCACCAGAGCAGGAGCGCAAGCAAAATGTATATTGCAATGGTGCGGATAACTCGAAAGCCTTTCCCCTTCATAAAATGGAAACACCTTCACCTGTGGGCGGGTTATCGATCAGGCGCTGCATCTCCGTCAGTACAGCCTTGTGGACAACTTGCGTATCCCTGCTGCCCAATTCTGCCAGCGTGATCGGTTTGCCGATTTGCACGGTCACATCCAGTGGTTTTCTATCCAATGATATCTGTATCAGAGACTGGAAAGCAGCAGCCAGCATTTCTCTTTCTTTGCGCGTTTTCTTCACATAAGATAGTGGATGGTTTGCGGTTTTCTCCCACAGTACACCGCGCACCAGAACGGGCAGGATGGCCGTCTCTGGCGCCATGCGCAGAAACACCCCCACGCTATTTGTCCACTTCTGTAAAGCTTCGACCGCGCCAGGGTATACGTTTGGGTCAGGTTCAATTTCACCGCCGGGAAAAGTCAACGCCGCGCCTCCGGAGCGCAGGTGTTCGCTCGCCTGGCGCACGAGTGACATGCGCGCGCTTGGATCGTCGGTCACATAGAACAAGCGCTCGCTGACATTAGGCAGTGATTTGAGGAAGGTACGGTCCACAGCGATGATTCTCAAGTCCCTCCGGTTCAGGGCTGAAAACAGCGCCAGGGTATCAACCGTGCCCGGGTGATTGGATAAAGCTAGAAAAGGGCCATCAGGTAGTGGGCGCTGTCCTGAGCCTGTCGAAGGGGCGGAGTAGATGCGTGCACTGCGCACATAGCGACGCAGTGCCTGGCGTCCCGCATCCGGTAACCCAATCTGTCCGACCGCATCGTCGAAGTCCAGCATTTGCCTGGCAAATTTACGGGCCACACCTCGAAACACCGCTCGCGATCCCTTTGCCAGCCGTCGATAATTTTCCCAGCCGAAGGATAAGACCAGGTCATCCAGATTGATTTCGGTTAGTGAAGTTAAGGCGTCCAATTATTCGGGTTCCATTGAAAAATGCAGGGGATAGCTTTCCAACCCGGCGGCGAAATGCGCCTTGTTAATGCGCTTTTCGGCTTCGCTTTTGGGCAGGATTTGCACCACCGCTTCGCCGCGATAGTGAGCGGTGTACATGACTTTGACCGCATCCGGCACCAAGAGCATGAAGATGCTGCGCAACACGTGCACCACGAAATCCATCGGCGTGACATCGTCATTGTGGATGATAACGCGGAACATCGGCTCGTAAGCAGTTTCCTGTTCTTGGTCTTCGGTGATCTCGATTTCCGGAATGGCCTGTGTTTTCATCTATGGTCGGTTAGCTGCTGAATTTCGTCAGGGGTCAATTCGATATCGGCTGCCGCATAATTCTCGACGATATGATCAGGATTGAAAGACATCGGGATGGTGATCACACGCGGCTGCGAGACCAACCAGGCCAGCGCGATCTGGTAGGGTGTTGCTGTGTGGGCTACTGCAATGGCCTGCACGGTTGAATTCACTTGCAGACGGCCCTCTTTGACCGGCGAGTAAGCCGTCAGCAGGATGTCATTTTCCTGACAGTATTCCAGCACACCATTGTTGACGTACGAACGATCCCCTAAACTATACGGAACCTGGTTTGTGAAGATGGGCGCTTCGGACTCAGCCCGGGCCTGCTCCACCACTTTGACATCGAAGTTGCTGACACCAAGGTGCCGCACCCGCCCTTCGCGGACGAGTTGGTTCAACGCCCGGAAGGTATCGCTGAGCGGAATCCCGCTCGACGGCCAGTGGATCAGGTATAGGTCGAGATAGTCCATGCCCAGATTGTGCAGACTGTTTTCGCAAGCGCGCAGCACGTCATCGTAGCGCAGGTGCGAGGCGCTCACTTTAGATGTGATAAACAGGTTTTCGCGTGGTAAGCTCGATTCGCGCACCGCCTGCCCAAGTAATTCTTCCGAATGGCCGCGAGCGTACATCTCAGCGGTATCGAAGTGAGTGTATCCCACATCCAAAGCAGATCTCAATGCAGTGAGCGAACGCCCATCCTTCGAACGGTCCGGTGACATGCCGCCGCCGATACTCCAGGTGCCGAAGCCGATTTTCGGGATTTTGATGTTGTGTAAGGTCTCAAATTTCATAATTCGTTCCCAGTATTGCCAGCATTATACCTACTGACGCGGTGAAGGTAGAAGCTCTTGCTTAGAAAAACAGCCCGTTCAAATTGGGCTGCTTTCTCAGTTCAATTGGAAATGGATTTATTCCCGTATCAATGTATTCCGTGCTTTTGCATAGTTTTCCAATTTTTCGATGTAATGATCCATACTGTGTGCCGTTACCCAGGGCGCGAGTGGATTACGCAGGCGTAAGATCGGCAAGATCATTTCAACGATGGCTTCGAACGTCCTTCTTACGAAAGGGATGCCTTTATATATCCGGTAGATATTATCGATCTTGCGGCGGCTCAAATAGCGCGGATCGCCTACATGCATAAATGTGCCAAAAAAAAATGGAACCAGTGTGACAATATCTGTAGTGTTGACAATGCGATACACGGGCGCTTTGATGGATTTCTCATATGTACCGTCACCCACGCGCGGACTCCCAAAAGTATAGCAAGCCGCAATTAAATCATGAAATTCCTCTTCGAGTTCCTGGGTAGCAACGGTTGCCAGTGCGGCTCCAAGCGAATGACCGGTAACATATAGAGGCAGGTCCTTACCAATACTCTTATCGACAATATCAAAAATCTCATCCCTGATATCATCGAATGCTTCCTTAAATCCTTTATGCACTTTACCTTCGACGGTTTTTTGTTTTAAGGCCCTCAAGTCGGTTCTTACATCTTCCCATTTTGTCGGCTGAGTGCCCCTGAAGGCTAATACCGCGTATTCGTTGTTCTTCGCCAGGAAGGCCTGTGTACCTTTCTTGTTGAAGGTTTTCATCAGGTTGAACCAGCCACTTTGCAAACCGTATTGTAGTTGCTCCATCCCAAGATCGCTTTCTTCAAACGGAGTATAAGCCAGCTTGGCCATGTGTGCCATGATCCAGGCCATGCGATCGGAGTAAGCAGCGCGGTTTACCGGAGGAGTAGGTAAATTATCAAGTTCGGCCAGTGGCTTCAGTTCCTTGATTACCTCCCGATACTTCTCCTTCGCCTGTTCAAATTCCTCCTTCTCTTTAGTAAATATTTCACTGGGTAGTCTTTTATTCTGCTCCATACGAACCTCTCTGAATACGTCAGGAAATGCACATCAATACAATCATACATTCATTCAATTTAATTTACAACCAGATCGGTCATATTAAAGCAAGGAAGCCTACCTTGTAGGAGACAGGCTTCTGATTTCACTGAAACGTTTACTTATGCAGGCACACCTTCCAATTGTGCATTGGCGTGGGCGTAGCCTTTGTCCATGGCATCGAAGTTGTTAGGAATCAACCTTTGATGCTTGGCGGGCAGATGCGCTTTGAGGGCAGCTTTGACATCCTCGAGATCCAAAACCGGGAAGGCGGCCAACAATGCTCCGGTCATGACCATGTTGAGCAGGCGACGGTCGCCGCAGGCTTCGGCCATCTCGTTGCCTGGCGCATAGATGACGGTGATGTCCTTTCGTGCAGCTTTTCGGTCGACCATCGATTCGTTGACCACCAGCACACCGCCGGGTTGGACCAGTTTTTCATATTTATCAAAGGATGGCAGGTTCAGAGCAATAACAGCCGGGGGATTCTGCACCAGCGGAGAACCGATCTCCTCGTCCGCGATCACAACTGTGCAGTTGGCCGTGCCGCCGCGCATTTCGGGACCGTAAGATGGAATCCAGGTGACTTCATGGCCGGTGTCCATACCGGCATAAGCCAATACCTGGCCGGCGAAGAGCACGCCCTGTCCGCCAAAACCTGCGATGAGAATTTCTTTTTGCATA
>JASFRG010000258.1:0-5367 GCA_050115035.1 Anaerolineales bacterium
GGCGGTGACCTGTATGATTGGGATGAGACATCTACCTATATCCAGCACCCACCCTTCTTCCAGGAAGTAACCTCGGACCTGCCATCTATAGAAGACATTCACGGCGCGCGTGTGCTGGGTCTATTCCGCGATTCGATCACCACCGATCATATCTCCCCGGCCGGCTCGATTGCCGCTGACAGCCCGGCAGGCAAATACCTGAAAGAGCATGGCGTTGAATATCGAGATTTCAACTCTTACGGTTCGCGGCGCGGCAATGACCGCGTGATGGCGCGCGGCACCTTTGCCAATATCCGTTTGAAGAACGTCCTGGTGGCACCTAAAGAGGGCAATTGGACAAAGCACATGCCCTCCGGCGAGGTCATGCCAATCTACGATGCAGCCATGAAATATAAAGAAGAAGGCGTGCCCAGCATTGTCATCGCTGGCAAGGAATATGGCACCGGCTCCAGCCGTGACTGGGCTGCCAAGGGCCCCCTGCTGCAGGGCGTGAAGGCGGCCATCGCCGAATCCTTTGAACGCATCCACCGCTCCAACTTGGTTGGGATGGGGATTTTGCCGTTGCAGTTCGTGGACGGGCAGAGCGCCGAAGCCCTGAACCTGGATGGAGATGAAGTCTACGACATCACCGGCTTGAGCGATGATCTGGCTCCACAGAGCCTTGTGACGGTCAAGGTCACCCGGCCGGATGGCACTTCGTTCGAGTTCAAAGCCAGGGCGCTGCTCAACACTGAAGTGGAAGTAGAGTATTACCGTAACGGCGGTATCCTGCATACCGTGCTGAGGAACATGGCAAAGTAGATAAATCCCGCGTCTAATTCGCAGTTACATGAGTACAACCCGAGAATAATAGAGAACGTACGGAACTATTATTCTCGGTGTTTTTTATCTCTTGGAGAATGTAGAACTCCAAACAAACTTTTATTCTCAGGATGTTGACTTGGGGGTATACTGAAAGTATCCCGACCTGGAGGAGAAAGCATGAAACGAGCAGTCAGTATCAGCATTGGTTCGTCTAAGCGCAACAAAGCTGTGGAAGTAGACCTGCTGGGCGAAAAGATCAGTATCGAACGAATCGGCACAGATGGGGACATGGAGGCTGCCGCCCAAAAATACAAGGAAATGGATGGTACGGTAGATGCTTTTGGCGTTGGCGGCGCCGATCTGGGAGCGCTGGTGGATGGGGTGTTCTATCCCTTTCATTCAGTACAACCGATGGTACGTTTTGTAGAGAAAACCCCGCTTGTAGACGGTGGCGGCTTGAAGAACACTCTCGAGAACAAGGCCCCGGCATTCCTGGATGAAAAGCTCGGTGACTATATCAAAGAGCGTGGACGCAAAGTATTCGTCACTTTAGGGGTAGATCGCTGGGGGCTTTCGACCTCTTTCGTTGAAGCTGGCTATGAAGTCGTTTTTGGTGACCTGATGTTCGCGTTGGGTGTCCCTATCGCCATCAAATCCCTGAACGGATTGCGCACGCTGGCTAAGTTGATGATCCCTATCGTAACGCGTTTTCCTTTCGAGTGGCTTTATCCCACGGGTGAAAAACAAGATGTGCGCACCCCTAAATACGAGCAGTATTATCAGTGGGCCACCGTGATTGCCGGAGATTGCCATTACGTCAAGAAGCATATGCCGGACGATATGAGTGGCAAGATCATTGTGACCAACACAACCACCCCCGAAGATGTGGAACTGTTCAAGAAGCTCGGTGTGAAATATCTCGTCACTACCACGCCCGTTATGGATGGCCGCTCCTTCGGCACCAACATGATGGAAGCGGCGCTGGTCGCCATCTCTGGGAAGAACCGCCCGCTCAGTTGGGATGAGTATAGCGAATTACTGGACAAACTCGATTTTGAGCCGCAACTACAAGAATTGAATTAATCCACGAGAACACGAAAGTCACAAATATTTTCGTGTATTTTGTGGGAGGAGCACTCATGGATGCAATCGTAACCGCGGGCGGGATTCCGCTCCCTGAAGAACCACTGTATTCCTACACTAACGGCGACTCCAAAGCACTGGTTGACGTAGCCGGCAAGCCCATGATCCAATGGGTGCTGGATGCGTTAAGTGATGCCAAACACGTGGACAATGTCATTATCATCGGACTGTCTCCTAAGACCGATATAAGCTGCAAGAAACCATTGCATTTTGTCTCCAACCAGGGACGCATGTTAGCCAACATCGTTGCAGGGGTAGAAAAATCGCTCGAACTCAACCCTGAAACTGAGTATGTATTAGTGGCTTCCTCCGACATCCCGGGCATCAATGCTGAAATGGTGGACTGGCTGATCGAAACTTGTATGGAAACCAAAGAAGATATTTACTACGGCGTCGTGCCTCGCGAAGTGATGGAGGCGCGTTATCCCGAATCCAAACGCACATATACTAAATTGAAAGATATGCAATTGTGCGGCGCAGACATGCACATCACGCATATCAGTATGGCGACCGACCATCTGGATATGTGGGAAGAGCTGATCGGCAATCGCAAATCCCCGCTTAAGCAGGCGGCTACGATCGGGTTTGGAACGCTATTCCGCGTGGCAACCCGCAGCATTACGCTAAAAGAACTGGTTGTGGTCATTACAAAACGCCTGGGAATCACTGGCCGTCCCATCATCTGGGAGCACGCCGAACCCGGCATGGATGTGGACAAGCCCCACCAACTCGAACTCCTGCGCGAAGACATGGAAATTTTGCATAAGGGTCAATAATCTCATTAAGGTCAACGCTGCATGAGTTTACGTTCCATTTTAGAAATTGACGCCCGCCTGTCCAACCGGATGCGGGTTGCCGAACAGCCCGGCTTGTTACGCAGCATATCCATTTTTTTCGCTCATTCCGGGGACTCGTGGTTCTGGGGCATGGGTCTGATCTTGCTGTGGGTATTCACAAACGATCCCTTTTGGAAGAAATGGGCTGTCGTGCTGGCTGGGAGCATCTCGGTGCTGGCTGTGCTGGTCATGTCTCTCAAGTTCCTCATCCGACGCCGCAGGCCGGAGGGCGAATGGGGCGGCATCTACCGCAACACCGATCCGCACTCCTTTCCGTCCGGGCATGCCGCGCGCGCGTTTTTGATCGCCGTTATGGCCAGCGGACTGGGGCCAGCCTGGACCGGGGTTGTCCTGTGGATCTGGGCGCCATTGGTTTCATTGGCGCGTGTAGCGATGGGCGTGCACTATGCCTCCGATATCCTAGCGGGCATGCTGGTGGGCATTGTGATCGGATTGTTCGGGTTGGAGATTTACACCCCTATCCTGGCCTGGGTGAATACCTGGTTGTGGTTTCCTCTGTGGTAAGCAAAATAGACTTTATCGGCAATTAGCGCCTCCCCACCGCCAGGTCGCCAGGATCGCCAAGTTTGATTGGTAAAGACGCCAGGCTGCTTGTCGACGGCAAAACCGCCCCAAAGGGGAGTAGTGCGAGGGAAGCAACGACGGCAGAGTCGCAGAGATTTTTCTCTCAGTGCCTCCGCCCGTCCCGGTAGAGCGAAGCGGGCCGGGGTGACTCTGTGGCTAACATCGATCGACATGTTATCAACGCCGGATAGGAGACTGCCCAAATTTCCAAGCAAACTAAAACGGGAGTCGCCAACGCTACTCCCGTTTACATTTTTTGTTCTGGCGGAGGCTAAGCCCTCACCAGAACTTTTTAATTTCACTTGCTAACTGCTTCCAGATGCTCCTGGATGTGCGCCAGGCCGCGCTCGACCCAGGTCTGCAGGGTAAAGCCACCCCCGTAGATCTCGTGGCTGGACGTCCGGGTCCAGGCTTCGGACGGTAGTGCTCGCAGCATGGAAACGGTTTTTTTAACGGAAGCAGACATTTCGTCCAGGATCGAAGCGAGCGGCTCGTCCGGGTCATAGTTGGCGGCCATCCACTCATCCTGATCGAAATTTTCGAACTCCGGGTTATCCTCCTCAACGGTGCGGTGGATACGCAGGCCATAGACCAGCTTGTCCGCATCACGGGTATGAACCGCAAGTTGATGAATGCTCCAGCCGCCCTCGTCGGTGGTTTGATGCGGATCGCTGATCGCCAGGCAGGCATTGTGGAAATCATCCGTGGCCGCTTCCAGGCGATCAATCAGTTTCGAGCGATATTCCAGTAATTGTTTCATGACGAACTCCTGCACAGGTCCAGGATGGTTTCGATGGGAGTATCTGTGGTGAGGTTGTGGACGCGAATGCTGTAGGGCTCGAACTCGCGCGCTGCCTGCTGACCGAGGGCTTCCAAACCGGCCATGCTGGCCCGGAATGCGGCCCGCGTCGGACGTGCATCACGGCCTGCCACCGTGACCAGATTGACGATCACGCCCCCGCCCTGTTCCCGCATCACGCGCCCCACGGATTGGGTCATCAGGAACGCGCCGGTCAGGTTGACATCCAGCGTGCGGTGCCAGTCCCACTCGTCCATGTCGAGCAGCGGGATGTGCGGCTCGACGGCAGCGTGGTTGACGAGCATGTCGATGCGCCCGAAGTCGTCCTCAACAGCCTTGACCAGCGCCTGCGCGCCGACTTTCTTGGCCACATCATCGATGTAGGCTTTGGCCAGGCCGCCACTCGCATTGATCTTATCAACGACGGTCTCAACGTTGATAGGGGAAATATCGTTGGCCGCGACGGTTGCGCCATGCTCTGCGAAGGCTTCCGCCAGCACTCGGCCAGAGCCTTTGCCTGCGCCGGTGATCAGGACGATCCGTCCATTGAAATCTCGTTTATCCATAGCATTTAGTGACATTTTTTGTAGCGTCTGCAAATCATTGTAAACCAATTCTACGTTGGTGCGCGCTTAGTTCTTCTTTATTCCCCCCAGCCACGCCAGGGCCTCTTCCTCATCCAGGAAGATCTTGATCTGCAAACCGATATTGCTCGCAACGGTTTCGAAGAAACGATAGGCTTTCTCCTGCTTGCCTGCGCTGACCAGAATGGCTGTACTGGCAGTTCGGGTCTTCCAGTCATTATAGACAAACAGCCTTCTGGGCAGATAAAACCAATCTACCAGGTTCACCTTCGCACTTGATTCCCGGACGTCACAAAAAATATCATATTGGTGTTCGGCAGCTTGTTGCCTTGCATCTGTTATAAGTTCTCCGCCTGAATTGTAATCGAACTCGCCCTGTGCAAGCACGCAAACCAGACCCCGCTCATGGTTCAGTGTGATCGTATAGTGGCCCTTACCCATCGCTGTATCCGAAATTGAGCAAGCCGAAACTATCCATATCCAATTCTACAATGAACTACCCCGCCGCAAGCGGACGGGGTATCGGTCCGCTAAAACAACTCGAGTTGCTGTACATGTAATTGCTCATATTCTTCTTGTCCTTGTTGCTTAACATACTCCTTGATCACTTCTTCTG
>JASFRG010000259.1:0-5337 GCA_050115035.1 Anaerolineales bacterium
ATGACCTTCGTTTCAGGATCGCACGTGAGCAACTCCAATGCTTGCTGCGCTGTGATCGCGCCGACTTCGGATTTGAGATCGCGTCCGCCTGTGCCGATGGCATGCGATATACCTGAACCCAAGTTATGTATGTGGGCTGTCACCGCCTGGGTACCCGTTCCTGAAGCGCCGACCAAGCCAATTGGTCCGTGACGAACGCGGTTAGCAAACCCCAGCCCGATGCCGTTGATGATGGCTGTGCCGCAATCGGGCCCCATCACGAGCAGACCTTTTTCGCGGGCAATCTTTTTCAAGGCAACTTCATCTTCGAGCGAGACGTTGTCGCTATAGAGAAAAACGTGCTTGCCGAGTTCGAGTGCATCACGCGCAACATCGGCCGCGTAACGACCTGGGACCGAGATCAGCACCCAATTGGCATCGGGCAACTGCTTGACTGCCGCGCCTAAACTGTGCGGACGGAAATCCTGTGAAACAGTTGAAGATTTTCTGCGTACAAGCAACTCGTCAACATTTTCGATTGCATTCGTGGCAGTGTTTTCGTTTTCAGCTTTGACGACAATTAATAAATCATCTGGATTTGCATTAATCGAGTTTGGCAAGAGGTTGTTAGCAGCCAGCAAGTTACGGTTGGCCTGGGTGGCCATGACAACTCCTGCGTCTTCCACACCTGGTAATTCCAGCAAGCCGCGTTGCAGTTGCATCAACACAACAGAGTCGTAATAGGCACCCGCGCGGACTTCCCACCTGACAGCACTCATAGCTGGCTCACAACTTTCTCGATATCTTCAGCCCAGGTCAGCAGTTCTTCATCTGCATTCCATCTCCCGATTACCTGCAATCCCATAGGGAGACCTTCGTCGCTTTTTCCTGCAGGGATGTTCAGCGCAGGGAAACCGATTTGTGTCCAGGGCAGGTTCATTACCGGGTCTCCGGTGCTGTCTAATCCCTTAGGCGCGGGTCCGATGGTCGGAGGGCAAATCCAAAGATCGATATCCCTGTCTTTCATCGTTTGTGTCATTTGCGCCCGAAAATCGGCGCGGGCTTTCAAAGCATTTTGTAATCGGGTATCCGTAACTTTTTTACCGCGTATGATGAGTTCGATAAATTTAGGTGAATACAAGTCCTCGTATCGTTCAAACCAGTCTTTATGCACCTGTGCGGCTTCAGCGGACATTATTAAATCGTGTCGTTCCCGAATCTCCTGGAAATCTTCCATGACCGGGACACGGCGTAGTTCGTATCCTGCCTCAGACAATAGATCGAAGATCGTACGGAGGCAACTCAGGGCGTAGTCCGATGCGCAGGCGAGATAGTGGCCGGAAGGAATTCCAAGTTTTGGTCTTCTGTCCAAGTGGCCTGAATCATCCCAATCCATGTATAAAGAGGGAGCAACAAGCTTTGCGGTAGAAATATCCGGTGTAAAAAATCCGATGTGATCCAGCGAAGGTGAGAGCGGTATGACACCCTCGCGTGAGATGCGTTCGTACGTCGGTTTCAAGCCAACTGCACCACAAAACGCGGCGGGACGAATGACAGAGCCGATTGTCTGCGTGCCGAGTGCAAGCAGGCAAACTCCCGCCCCGACCGCTGCCGCTGATCCGCTGCTCGAGCCGCCAGGGGTATGCTCAGGGTTGTGGGGGTTGCGCGTTGGACCCGGTGTGAAATAGGCAAATTCCGTGGTGACGGTTTTGCCCAGGATGAGCGCACCGACATCTTTAAGCCTTGTAACGCTTTCAGCTGGTTTGCCTTTCAGCACATCGGGCGGCAAGCGACTTCCTGCCAGGGTTAGGAAGCCATTTGCATGAAAAATATCTTTTACACCGACCAGCATGCCAAAAAGGGCTGGACGTTCGTCAGGGTTCGGGTAACGGTGTTGAAGTTCGTTCGCCTCCCTATATAAACGTTGGAAGCGATTTGGTTCAGGGATGAATGCGAGGATGGGGGGCTCGTGCGAAAAATAATAAGTCTCAATTTGCGAGATGTTATCTTTCGCCGACGATTTACCTGCCCGAAATGAACGGGCCAGTTCGACTTGATCCATAATTGTCTGCCTCTAATTCTCCAATCACCAATTCCTATTTGCCAGGTTATCTCATCTTCTCCACTGCCAACTTCACCGCATCCACAATGTGCTGGTACCCCGTGCAGCGACACAGATTTCCTGAAAGTGCGTGGCGGATTTCTTCCTCCGTTGGGTCGGAGTTCTGTTCCAGGAAAGGAATGAGAGTCATCAAAATGCCGGGGGTGCAATAACCACATTGCAAACCATGCGCTTCCCAGAAGGATTGTTGCAAAGGATGTAAATTATCTTTGTCTTCCGTCAGGTCTTCAACAGTTGTGATGTTATGACCATCCGCTTGAACTGCAAACATCAAACACGACCGGGCAGACTCGCCATCGAACAAAATCGTGCAGGCCCCACACACGCCGTGTTCGCACCCAACGTGTGTGCCTGTTAGCCCAAGTTCATGACGCAGGAAATCACTGAGCAACATGCGCGCCTCTACTTCGCGTGTATATTCCTGACCGTTGACAATGATGGATACAGGGAGTGATTGAGTCATTGCAGGGTTGCCTCCGCTCGTTCCAGTGCGCTCTTCAATGCTTTTTTCGTCAACACATTCGCCAGATGACGCTGGAATTCCGGTGAGGCGTGCACATTCCCAAAGGGCGTGATCTCACTTTCGCTGGCGAATTGCGCAGCCGATTTAATCAGTCCTTCGGTTATTCTCTCGCCTATCAGGCTATTCGCAGAGTCGTTTGCAACCACGGGTCCATCACCAGCGTTCAGGTACACCAATTTTGCATGCTTGCACGCTCCACCTCCATCCAATCTCACAAGCGCAGCAACACCCATCAAAGCGTAATCCCCCGCACGCGGCGCGACTTCCATGAATGACCAGCCTGTAAATGGAGGCATAACCGGCAATTCGATCTCGACCAGTATTTCATCCGCTTCGAGCGCGGTGGTGAACATACCAACAAAAAAATCCTGCGCATCGATCCAACTTTCGCTAGCAGTGTTGCGCGCTTTGAGCCGCGCGTTCAACGCCAGCATCAGCACGGGCAGTTCCGCAGCGGGGTCTGCATTGACCAGGCTACCGCCAAGCGTGCCACGGTTGCGAATTTGCGGATGCGCAATGAAGGGGACCGCCTCATGCAAAAGTGGGGTCCGCTTCGCAATTATCTCGTCGAACTCCAGTTGCCGTTCACGGGCCATTGCCCCGACACGAATCACGTTACCATCATTGCGAATGAAACCCAACTCAGGCACGCGGTTCAAATCGATCAATACTTCCGGCTGATGAATGCGAAAATTCATTGCTGGTACCAGGCTTTGGCCGCCCGCCAGGATTTTGGCATCATCGCCGTGCTCGTGTAACAAAACCAGGGCTTCTTCGAGCGTATCAGGAACGAAATATTCAAATGGGGCAGGTTTCATAGTTTATTCCGCGTCGACCTCAATCGGTTCCTGCTCCTGCTTTCGATAGGCACCCACTACCTCAGCCATGATCGCCAAAGCGATTTCTTCGGGTGTCCGGGCATTGATATCCAGTCCGATCGGTCCGTGCAAACGGTCTAACCTTGATTCGGTCAAACCTTCGTACAGCAATCTCTCGCGGCGTTTGGCCTGCGTTGTTTTACTCCCCAGTGCGCCAACATAAAACGCCAGGCTGGACAAAGCGAATTTGAGTGTGGGATCATCCATTTTGGGGTCATGTGTAAGAGTTGCTATCGCTGTTGAGCGGGTAACTTCAATCTTTTGAAACGCATCATCAGGCCAAGTCTGAATGAGCTGATCCACATGTGGAAATCGCTTCATATTTCCCCAAACTTTGCGTGGATCGATGACAACTGTGCGATAGCCCAGCGTCTTGGCCAACGACGACAAGGCAATCGCTATATGAACGCCGCCAACCATAATCAATGTAGGAGGCGGCAGGATTGATTCAAGAAACAATTCAACTTCATCGTCCAGAGCAACTCGCTGAGGATCGCCCCGTAAGATTACTTTTGAAGCAAGTTTGTCAATAAGTCCGTTCCAATTGTTTCCAAGCCAGCCTGTGGATTGGCTGTATTTGTGGATCACAAGTTTGCGGCCTAAAAAAACATCCGAGCCACGAATCACGGTGGCAATTGCTAAGGATTTGTTATTTTCAAGGGCAGAAAGTAAATCTTCAAAGAAATTGTTTTCCAGAGGATTTACGAAAACATCAATGCTACCCCCACACGCTAGCCCGACTTCCCAGGCAGTTTCATCCGTTACACCAAAATGCAGAAGTTGCGGACGGCCCGTTTTTAGGGATTGAATTCCAGCTTCAATGACAGCGTTCTCCACGCAACCACCGCTGACCGAACCTGTTACTTCCCCATCCAGCGTGAGCGCCATCTTTGACCCCACCCCACGTGGCGACGATCCCCAGGTTTGTATAACCGTTGCTGTGGCAATCGATCTGTTCTCTTTTTTCCATCGCGCCAGGTCAGCCAGAATATCCTGCATTATTTATACGTTTACCCATCGATCAGGTTTGCGCATCCTCCAATTCAATCTGCTTACGAACTTCGTCATAAAAAATACCGGCAAGCTTTTGCGAGACCGGCACCATCAAACGAGATGCTAGGCTTGCCAGTTGCCCCGAGACCATTACGTCCGCCGTCCAATGAACATTAGTCGCGCCGTCGGATCCATTACTAAGGAGCATTTCACTCACCACATCCGCAGCGCTACCAGTGGCAGTACCATGTGCTTTCAACTTTGCGCGATTGGGTTCGTCCAGTTCAAGGATTTCCACCTCCCCGTTGAACTTGGCTTTCACTGACCCAAGCCCAACCAACATAACCCCCCGATACTTTTTATCCGACTCAATAACTTCAATCTTCTCCACCCCAGGAGCGCACGGACCGATCTGGTTTGGGTCTGTAAGAAAATCCCAAACTTTTTTACGAGGTGCGTGAATGGTGACATCACCTTTGAGTAGCATAACTCTCCATATTAATTAGGACAACCGTTTTTTAGACTAATAAGGTATATATTCTACAATTATAACTTATACTTTACATAAACCCAAAATTGAATTCCGAAACACCCTTCAATAGGGTTGAGAAAACTGAATTCCCAAAGAATTGTCTACCCCTCAGGTTCAATACCTGGAGAATTTGAGCTTTACTGCTGATTTCACCTGAATCAAAGTGGTTTAAACAAAAAAAGCTTGGCTCATGATCAGCACTAGTGCAGACGGACTAAAGCAGAAATGATAGTGGGCGAGACTTGCTTATGATTAATAGCCATTTCATGGATAGCCACATAGCCAGACAAGTAGGCCTTATGAACACCTC
>JASFRG010000260.1:0-5275 GCA_050115035.1 Anaerolineales bacterium
AAATCGAACACATCCCCGGCAGAACCGGCTGCACCCGTGGCGTATTCCATGCCTAACATGAACGCAGGCAGGATATGTGCGCCATAGATGGCCAGCGCGCCAGATAGGTCAGTAATGAGACCGACTTTGACAGGCTCGTCACAGGACAGTCCCATTGGTTCTTCCATGGGCGCTTCTGTCGGCTCTTCCGCGGGTGCCTCAGTTGGTTCTTCCATCGGCTCTTCGGTTGGGGCGGGAGCCTCAGTTGGGGCAGCCGGTTCCTCGGTGGCTGCGGGTCCACAGGCAGCTAATATCAGCGCCAGCAGGACGATGACAAAAGTGAGTGTTTTTTGTAGTTTCATAAGGGTACTCCTCCTAGAGTAGTTTTTAGAAAATAAGGATTATTTTAGATAGAGATCTATTAGATAACGCACCTCCTAACCAAGGAAATCAATGACGATTTGCGAGGCGGCTTCCGGGACTTCTATCGGGAAGAAATGCCCCGCATCCGGGATAATTGCGGTCTGACTCCCCTGGACTTGCTTCTGTAACAATTCAGCATTCTCCGGTGGGACGACTTTATCGTGCGCGCCGAATAGGATCAGCGTCGGCACGGAAATCTTCGGTAATTTATTTTCGAAAGCAGCTTCTTCGGATGTGAGCGCCAGCCCAATTGCCATCTGCGCCTGATAGGGGGCCGGCTCAATTGGGTTAGCCACACGCCAATCGACCCATTCCTTTACGATATCAGGGTGCGCATCTGCCCAGCCCGGCGCCGTGCTGACCTTGAGTCCGTTGGTGAAACGCGTCAGCGGATCGCTGGTGACATCCGATAAGACAGCCATCGCTTCGGGAGTGATTGGAACGTGATTTGGCCCGCCAAAATTGGTTGAACACAGAATCAACTCGCTGACCTTCTCTGGAAAGTCGAGCGCCATGGCCTGCGCGATGAATCCGCCCATCGAGTGCCCCATGATGGCGGCTTTCTGGATGCCAAGTGCATCCAGCAAACCGGCTGTGTCCGTGGCTAACATCTGCGCAGAATATGAGCCAGCCGGTTTATCACTTTGACCGACACCCCGATTATCGAAGGTAATCACCTGGAAATGTTCCGTCAGGTATGGCACCATCTTATGCCATTGCCAGAGCGGATAACCTAGTCCGGAAATCAACACCAGCGCTTTGCCAGAGCCGGTCGTTTCGTAATAAATCTCAATCCCATTGGCTTTTACTTGTGGCATTCTTACTCCTTGCCGATAAATATCTTGCGCAATTCAGCCTTCATAACCTTGCCATATGGCGAGTACGGTAATTCATCCACAAACTCAACCCGTTTGGGGACTTTGTAGCGCGCCAGGCGTTCGCGACAGAATTCTTGCAGCTCTTCGCCAGTGACAGTCTGCCCTGGCGTGAGTAAAACGATTATCACACCGACTTCGCCCCATTTCTCATCCGGCTGGCCGATCAAGGCCGCATCCGCTACGGCTTCATGCTCGCGGAAAATGGCCTCCACTTCGGCCGCATAGATGTTCTCACCGCCGCTGATGATCATGTCCTTGTAGCGCCCGGCAATGTAGTAATAGCCTTCTTCATCCTGGCGGGCCATGTCGCCGGTGTGGAACCAACCATTCACCAAGGCCTCTTCCGTCGCTTCGGGATTGCGCCAGTATCCAGCGCAAACCGTCGGCCCGCTGATGACCAATTCCCCCGTTTCACCTTGGGGGACTTCTTTGCCTTCAGTATCCACCAGGCGCATCTGGCTGTGAAAAATCGGCTTGCCGACCGAGCCCGCTTTTCGCAGGGCATCCTCGTCGGTCATCGAGAAGCAGTTGACGCCCACTTCAGTCAGGCCATAGCCTTGACGCATGGTCACGCCTTTGATGCGGCTCCAATCTTCGATCAGTTTGGGCGGGCAGGGCGCACCGCCGCTGATAAAAAAGTGGACGTGGCTGAAATCTGCCTCGGCGAAAATCGGACTGTTCATCCACACCTGGAACAGGGTCGGGACGCCCAAAATGACGGTGCACTTCTCTTCCATGATGACTTTGAGCGATTCTTCTGGATCAAAGTTGCGCGCCAACACAATCCGTCCACCGGCGTAAAAGAGCGGTACTAGGAAAACGAATAACCCGCCCGAATGGAACATAGGAGTCAGGATCGGGGAAATGTCGTTCTCGCTCAACCCCCACGAAATTACGGTGTTGATGGCGTTCCACAGCACCTGTCGATGCGGCAGGATCGCGCCTTTGGGTTTGCCTGTCGTCCCGGATGTGTACAGGATACAGTAACCATCGTCTGCTTCAAGAAGCGGACGTTCTGGCTCAGAAGCGGAGGCCTGCTCCAGCATTTCATCGTAATCCTCAGCTTCGTTGATCTCCGCACCTTCGAGCGAAATATAGTAGTCCACGTCAATTTCGCCTCGCATCTCATCCAACACGGACATGTATTCCGGTCCACAAATGAGCACTTTGGGCTGGAGGTCATTGACGATATAAGTTAGTTCACGCGCGGTCAGCCGCCAGTTCAACGGAGCAAAGATCGCACCGATTTTGCCGAGGCCAAAGAGCAGATCCACGAACGGGAGACAGTTTTGGGCTAGGATCGAGACACGGTCACCTTTCTGCACGTCATACTTTTCGCGCAAGAAATTGGCTGCCCGGTTGGCACGTTCATTGAGGTTCGCAAAGGTGTAGCGTTGGCCTGTGTGCAGGTCGTATAACGCTTCGCGGTTCGGGGTCAGAGTTGCTCGTTTGCTCAGAAGGTTGGTTGCGTGCATGTTCATAAAGATTTAAGTTTAGGTTCCCACCACGATGCCGCCGTCCACTCGCAACGTTTCGCCAGTGATGAAGGAGGCTTCGTCGGAAGCCAGGAACAGATAAGCGTTGGCGATGTCGCGCGGCTCGCCCAGACGACCGAGCGGCGTGCTGCCTTTCATGCCGTCCAACACTTTTTCGGGCATGGCAGTGACCATTTCAGTGGCGGTGAAACCGGGCGCCACCGCATTAACGCGAATGCCGAACCTGCCCAACTCGCGCGACCAGACTTTGGTCATGCCGATCACACCAGATTTGGTAGCGACGTAGTTGGTCTGTCCGAAGTTGCCGTCCAGGCCGACGACGGAGGTGGCATTCAGGATCACGCCGCTGCCCTGACCGGCCATCACCGGAGCGACAGCCTGCGTGCAATTAAAGACACCTTTTAGATTGACGGAGATGACCAGATCGAAATTCTCTTCCGACATCTGACCGACCAGTTCACCATTCTTGAACTTGATCAGTTGGCCGTCTCGCAAAATACCGGCGTTGTTGACAAGAACATCGATGTGACCAAATCTAGCAAACACATCGTCGACCCACTTTTGGACATCTTCACGGTTGGCGACATTCACCTTATAGAAAGCCGCGCCTTCGCCCAGTTCTTTGACAGTCGCCTGTCCGGCCTCGTCATTGACATCACAGATCACAACTATGGCGCCCTCTTCCGCGAAACGCAGGGCGGTGGCTTTCCCAATTCCTGCTGCGCCGCCGGTAACAAGTACTACTTTAGCATTCATGCGCATAAAACTTTTCCTTTCGATGCAAAATTACGATATGTGTTTGGCTAAAAAGCCCAGCACGATAGTATTGAATTCTTGTGAACGTTCCCAGCAGGAGGCGTGTCCCGCCCCGTGCAGGAGGTGATATTCAGCATGTGGAATGCCCGCTTTGAGAATCGCAGCGTAAGCCGGACCCTTGAGCAGGTCTTCCGAACCGACGATGATACAGGTCGGGCATTTGATCTCGCCCAGACGATCGGTAAAGTCCACTTCGAGAAAACACTCACTCAAACGGACAACAGCCGGATAGTCCAGCAGCTTGTAGCGTTCTTTCGCATCCGCAAACAATTTCGGGTTTTTGGTGACAAACTCTGGCGAAAAATTCCAGGGAACAGTGATATTGAAGAAAGCCTCCGCATCCCTGGTACGTGCGGCGCTCAACCAGGCTTCGATGATGATGCGAAGTTCTTCACCCACTTCGCTGACCGTATCGGCCAGGATCAGGCTCAAGCAGCGCTCGGGATATTTCAACGCAAAGGCCTGCCCCACTTCGCCGCCGTAGGAAATCCCAGCGATATGTGCGCTTTCGTATCCCAATGCAGTGAGCAACACCGCCAGATCGTCGGCGTGCATCCCCATCGTGTAGGCTTCGTCGGGGTGCTCGGACTGTCCCTGTCCACGGCAGTCATATTGCAGCACACGATAGCGCTTTGACAGTGCCTCCGTCTGGAAAATCCAACTGCCAGCGGCATTCATCAGGATGCCATTGTTAAGCACTAACAGCGGAGCATCTTCTGCTCCGTGCAGTTCATAATACAGTTCAACACCGTTGGTCTGGATTTTGGGCATATTAGCCTTTTTACAATAACACAGCGCTGTTACCAGAGAGTTACATCAGGCTTTGAACGCCAGATACGTCTTGGTTTCATCGCCTTCGCCAAAAGTAATGAAATCTACTGTCAGCGGCGTGCCGACCTTGATCTCCTCCGGTCTGGTTGCATCCACACCTGTGATGCGGGCGCTGATCTTGACGCCATCATCCAGTTCAACAACACCGCTTACGTAGGGCTTGTCGCGCCCGTACCCTTGCTCGATCATAAAAGTCGGCGCGATAGAAACGACCGTAAACCCGGCCAGCTTGCCCTTGCCGCTGGTCTCGGTCCATTCCAGGTTTTCGCTGTGGCATTTTGGGCAAATTGCATGCGGTGGTAGGTTGAGCGTGCCGCAGTCCGTACAGCGCGAAGCCATCAGTTTGCCTTCAGCCAGATATTGGTCGAAAGACGCCGCTGTAAAGGGGCGGATGGTAGTGGTGTCAGTCATGATTGTTCTCCCTATCTTTCTCTTTGGACACGGATTTGACGGATTAAGTGGACAAACACGGATTTTTAAATTTTTCCGTGATCATCTGTTTGGTCCGTATCTTCCGTGTACTGGTTTAGTCGCGTCGCTCGTAAATGTGGACCACACAGGTAGAACCGGTTGCGCCAACGTTGTGCGTCATCGCCAACGGGACATCGCCTAGTACCTGGCGCGCATCCGCCTCCCCCCGCATCTGCTTCCAGACTTCGACAGCCTGTGCAACACCCGAAGTGCCCACCGGATGTCCCTTCGATTTCAAACCGCCGCTGGTGTTAATCGGTTTGGAGCCCGTGCGAGCGGTCACACCGTCTTCGGCGGCTTTGAAGCCATCGCCGGGTTTGAAGAAACCGATGTCCTCGCTGGCCACCACTTCAGCGATTGTGAAGCAATCGTGCACTTCAG
>JASFRG010000261.1:0-5230 GCA_050115035.1 Anaerolineales bacterium
GTTTGTTGTAACCCCAATCTCACAATAGAGTTTCAGATAATTGACAAAGCTGCTCATGGTATAATGCGCCAGGTAAGGAAATTGCATTGAGGAGCCCGCATTGGCTTTTAATCCCCTAAACTGGCTTTTGGGCCTGTTTTCTCTGGACATTGCCATTGATTTAGGAACCGCAAACACCCTTGTCAATGTTCGTGGCAAGGGTATTGTGATTAATGAACCCTCTTGGGTGACCATTGATAAACGACTTCGACAACCCATTGCCATCGGTTTGGAAGCAAAAGAAATGGTAGGACGCACCCCCAGTAACGTCATGGTGGTTCGTCCGCTTCGTGATGGCGTGATCTCGGAATTCGACGTTACGCAAATCATGTTGGAATATTTTATTGGTAAGGTTCATGAACAAAGTGTTGTCCCTCTACCCAGACCGCGCGTTGTGATCGGTATCCCGACAGGTGTTACCGAAGTGGAAAAACGGGCTGTCTATGACGCGACCATGGCTGCGGGCGCGCGTCAGGCATACTTGTTAGAGGAACCGATTGCGGCTGCCTTAGGGGCCGGGTTGCCAATTGGTGAGATTAAAGGCAGCATGGTTGTGGACATCGGCGGTGGCACGACAGAAGTCGCTGTCATGTCTATGAGCGGAGTTGTGGCCTCTCGTTCTTTGCGCGTTGCCGGTGACGAAATGAACGAAGATATCGTTCAGTACTTGCGCAATAAATATAACCTGCTGATTGGAGAAGGTGTGGCTGAGCAGGTTAAATGGGGCATAGGCTCCGCGTTTCCCTTGCCGACAGAAAAAACGATGGAAGTGCGCGGCCGCAACCTTGTGACCGGCCTGCCCGAAACCATTGAGGTTTCATCTGTCGAAATGCGTGAAGCCCTATCTGGATCGGTACAGGTCATTGTGGATACGATCCGCGATGCGTTGGACGAAATCCCACCCGAGATCGTCGCCGACCTGATGGATATCGGTATCTGCCTTGCAGGCGGTGGCGCTTTGTTGCAAGGCCTGGCAGATCGCCTTTCAGATGAACTGAAGTTGCGCGTCTGGGTGGCGGAAGATTCGCTCTCCTGTGTGGCGCGTGGAGCCGGAATGCTCTTTGATGACTTCGACAGGTTAAGCCGTTTATTGGTCGGTCTGGAACGCGGAAGTACGCGTCACAGTGTATAAGCTTTTAGGAAAATTGATAATTTTTAGTTCCTGTATCTTAAAATGAGAAGTTTTTTCGGTCGTTCTCTTCAAACGACAATTGTCTTTTTGATCGTTGGAGGAATTCTTGTTCTGGCGTTTGGGGGATTTTTAGGGAATGCGTCACGCGGATTGGGCAGTTCGTTGGTTGGTGTTCAAACCTGGTTTGCAACTCGCTTCGCAGCCATCCAGGACTTCCTAGCTGCTCCCCGCGATATCACTGCCTTACGTCAGCGAAATGCGGAATTGGAATCCGAGGTCTCTCGTTTGCAGGGACAGGTGATTGAATTGCAGCAAAGGGTAGACGAGACGGAAATCTTAGCCGCCCTTGTGGATTTTTCCCGCGCCAATCCTGAGAGCACTTATAAGGGTGCTGCCGTTGTCGGGCGGGACCCGAGCCCTTTCCTCCACTATGTCATCATTAACCGCGGCTCAAACGACGACATCTTGCGTGGTATGCCGGTTGTGACCAACCAGGGCTTGATCGGTCGGGTGGATGCAGTCATTGCCGACGCCGCTCGCGTGCAACTGGTGACCGACCCCGGGTCAGCGGTCAATGTTCGTTTGCAGAATGCCGATACGGATGCAGTCCTGGTGGGTTCTGTAACGGGTGACCTGTCACTGGACATGATTTCTCAAGATGTTACCGTGGAACCTGGCGATGTTGTGCTCACGTCTGGCCTGGGTGGCAATTATCCGCCTGATTTGATCGTTGGCCAGGTGTTAAACGTCCGCAAGCGAGACTTCGAGCTATTCCAGCAAGCGACGATCCAACCGGCTGTCGACTTTACCCGGCTCGAGATTGTCCTCGTCATCACCAACTTCCGACCGGTGGATATAGAGCCGCTGGTGCCTGTTTCCCCTCCATAAGCATGTTTCGGAACCTGATCGCGTTTCCGTTGCTTGCGCTTGTCGTTATTTTGCAGTCAGCGGTTGTCAGCCAAATGTCACTCCTGGCAGGGTATGCCGATTTAATGCTGGTTATTTTGGCGGCGCTGGCCTTGAAAGCGGATGCTGCTTCTGCCTGGCTGTGGGCAATTTTAGGCGGAATTATGGTATCTTTTGTATCCGGCATGCCCTGGCCGGTCACGATGATCGGCTACTTATTTGTCGTTTTGCTCGCGCAACTTTTGAGACAGCGCGTCTGGCAGGCTCCATTACTGGCGATGTTTAGTGTTATCTTTCTAGGAACTTTATCGATGAACCTTTTGGCAATACTCGTGTTGAATTTTCTTGGCGCTACTTTACCTTTTGGCGATTCCCTGGGTTTGATCGTCCTCCCCAGTATTTTACTAAACCTGTTGTTCTCCATCCCCGTTTATGCGGTAGTGCGCGACCTGGCCCAATGGGTCAGTCCTGCTTTGGAGGTCGAATGAGTACGACGACAGCCCCCAAAACCCAGATTCAGCCCTGGCGCCTTTGGGTGGTCTACGGTGTTGTGGCGCTTGTGTTAGGTGCATTGCTTTATCGATTGGTGGCACTGCAGGTTATTCAAGGGACGGATTGGCTTGATCAGGCGGTAGAAAACTACACAGCTACCGAATCGATCGCTCCGCCACGTGGAATTATCTATGACCGCAATGGGTATATATTAGCCGGCAATATTGCTTCCTATAATGTTGTCATCACGCCGGCCAATTTGCCCGATTCAGAGGCGGATATTCAAAACATCTATCGTGAATTATCTGCGATGGTGGATGTGCCCGCCACTCAGGGCACGATTGATGAAGCGAAATTGGTTGCGGAGTGCGTACCTGGTCCGGGGATCACGCAATTGGTAGCCCTGGGTGAATCGCTGGCTCCTTATGTGCCCGTAAAAATTGCCTGTGACGTCGATGAGGATATTGCTCGCATGGTTCGGGAGAAGGCAGTCGATTGGCCGGGTGTCTCTGTTGAGATCGAACCAATTCGAGATTACCCAACTGGTTCGCTAACTGCAAATGTAGTTGGGTTTCTTGGTCCGATCCCTGCACGGGATGAAGAGGAATATCGCGACCTGGGCTTTGTCCCCAACCGGGATAAAATTGGCTACGCAGGTGTAGAAGCAGCTCTTGACGAGATTCTGACGGGCACGCCGGGGGAGCGGACTATTCAGGAAGATGTGGCTGGTGCGGAGCTTCGCAATCTGGAACCCCCGCTTGCTCCTGTTCCCGGGAACAATTTGAAACTGACGATCGATACACGTTTACAGGCTGCTGCAGAAGCGGTTCTGACAACTGAAATCGATTCCTGGAATGCCTATTACGGTCGTATCCGTATTTCCAGTGGCGTCATCATTGCTATGAACCCAAGAACCGGTGAAGTTCTGGCGATGGTCACATACCCGACTTACGAGAACAACCGCATGTCCCGTTTCATCCCGGCAGCTTATTACGAACAATTGAGCCAGGATCCTCGCCGGCCCTTGCTCAATAATGCAATTCAGGCCGAGTATCCCCCTGGGTCTGTTTTTAAAATATCCACAGCAACAGGTGCCATCAACGAAGGCGTTGTCAGGTTAGGCCAAGAGATTTTTGCGCCGGGACAGTTGGAACTGTGCGAAAAATTTTCTCCCAACGATCCATGTACGGACAATAACACCCGCCCGTTTGTGGACTGGATTTACGATACGAATCCGGATGGATTTGGGATCATCGACTTTTATCGATGTATTGCCTTTTCCAGCAACGTGTGTTTTTATAAGCTGGGCGGCGGCTACGAAGATGAAATTGAAGAGGGTTTGGGTATTTTTCGACTGGGTGAATACGCACGGGCTATTGGGTATGGCCAACCATCCGGTATTGAGTTGATTGGTGAACAGGATGGATTGATCCCGTCACCGCAATGGAAGCGTATCAATCAGGGCGAAAACTGGTCCACCGGGGACACGTATATTGCCTCGGTGGGGCAGGGCTATGTGTTGGGTACACCGCTTCAAATCCTGATGTCGGGGGCGACCATTGCGAACAATGGCAAACTAATGCAGCCTACCATTGTCCGCGAAGTGACCGACAGCGAGGGGATAGTGCTTGAACGCTGGTTTTATCCGGAAGACTTTTCTATCACTGAGCGACCAATTCCTGGTAGTTATCAAATATCGCCCTTCATCCCAAATATCAAATGGGATACCACAATCGATCCAGTGATTGAAGCATATAGTTGTGACCAGGGATATTGCGATACCACCGGAGAGAAAAAGATCATCCAACCTTCAAGCATACAAGCCGTTCAAACCGGGATGCGCATGGCAATTACGAACGCCCGCGGAACACTGCATAATATCTTCTCCGGTTTTCCAATTGCGGTAGCCGGAAAAACAGGAACGGCAGAATATTGTGACGATGTAGCCCTGGCGGCAAATCGCTGTCAATTTGGTCAATGGCCCACACACTCGTGGACACTCGCATATGCGCCCTTCGATGACCCCGAAATTATCATTATGGCTTTTGCCTATAATGGCGGGGAGGGTGCCAGTGTGGCGGGTCCGATGGTCTTTCGTACCATGGAAGCGTATTTTGAGATCAAGTCAATTGATATCGCACAAAGCGAGGGGGGATAGTTCACTGATTGCCTGTATAGTATAATGTGGCAATCTTTTCTAGATAAAAAGCTCTTTATGTTTTTCGTGTAGCTATGAGTGAGCAGGTATCTTCTATAAAAATCAAGGGCTTAAGAGACGGGTTGCTCATTACTTTTAAAGACGGTGAATGGGCGGACCTGGAACCTGCTTTGCTTGAGCAAATCAAAACCCAGCAATCTTTTTTTCAGGGCGCTCGTATTGCCTTGGATGTTGGTACGCAAATTTTAAAGGTAAATGATCTTGTCAGATTGCGTGATAAGCTTTCAGAGCAGGGGATATCACTTTGGGCTGTGCTGAGTGAATCGCCGACAACTGAAAAAACTGCACAGTTGCTGGGACTTGCAACCCGAATTTCGAAACCGCGCCCGGAAGAATCACGCCAGTTTACCGTCGATGATCTGGGCGACGCGACCGCTCTTTTTCTCCGCAAGACGCTTCGTTCCGGCACACGGATAGAGTTCCCCGGACATGTTGTTGTTTTT
>JASFRG010000262.1:0-5222 GCA_050115035.1 Anaerolineales bacterium
TGGATGTCGGCTGGGGATGGATCCTGTGGAGCAACCACAACAGGGTCATCATCGGTGGGAGCCGGAGTATTAACACCGTTAGTTTGATTAACCTGGACGGTAAATTCCTCTTTGTCAAGCAAATTGTTGGGAGGGTTCTCCAATTCAAGTTTATATTTTGTGGTCTTTTCCGGGCAGATTTCATATTCGCCTGAGGGCGGGTGCTGGCCGCCATTGATGTATGCGGTTCCGCCGGATGTGTTCCAATGCAGCACGGTACACTCGCCCGCATTGAGATTGGTATCATCAGCCCAGAAGTCCACTCTAACCTCCGACGATGCCGGCTGGCTGCTTTCGGATGAACTGCTGGGGGCGTTGTCTTGCTGCTCTCTTTCGGCCGCACTGCTGTAGGAGTTGCCAGGTTGGCTATCAGACGAGGCGCTGGCCGGCAGGTTGATTTCGATATTACAACTGGCAAGCACAAGGGTTATGCAGGCTGTCCATAGCAGCCATTTAGCGGGGAAGGTTGAATATTTCATAGCGAATCTCCTGTGTGAGGATCGATCAGGGAATATCTTCTTGATACACATTGTTATGTGAGTCCGGGTCTTCAAAGCCGACACCGGTTATTCCACAGGTGACCTCGTATTCGAAGAATTCGGTGTCATTTTCAAGCCTGGTATCGTAAGCTTCAGTTTGTCCCGGTTTCAGGGTGACGGAAATATCGAAGCGCTCCTCAACCAGACGGTCACCGGTTGCAGCCATACCGGGCTTTACATCCCTGAGCGCTTCACAGTTAAGCGTGACGGTTGTATTCACCAGCGCATTAGGGCCATGGTTGGTGATCCGAACGAATATTTTCCCGATTGGCATATTATCCGGATAAAGATCTGTAGGCTCCAGGTCGGCTTCGGTTGTGGTAATGAAAACGCCCTGTATATCCGGATTGCCTGCCAGGGGTTCAGAATGTTCGTTGTTTCCCGGATCGGGATCTTTGAAAGTTGGCTGTATTTCACATCCAACCAAATATTCATAAACGTTGGTGTCCAACTCCAGGCCAGTTGGGAAAGCCTGTGTCTCCCCTGGTTTTATGCCCATGTTCAAATCAAAATCGACCTTGCCACCAAAACTTACTTTGCCGGTCTTTAAATCCGTTCGATCCGATGAGCACGAAACACCCACTTTCACCTTGTTGAGTGTCCCGGGTCCGTTGTTGGTAATTCTTACATGGAATTGACCGTAGGGCTGCTTACCGGGGTAAATATCTGTGACAGCCAGGTCAGCGCTGAACGGCTCATTACTTGACTGTTGAGATTGGGAACCAGATGATGAGTTCGAGCTGTTACTCGAAGAGGCCGGGGCATTGTTATTACCAGCCTGGCTGACGTCGACGGTGAATTCTTCTTCGCCAAGCAAATTGTTGGGAGGATTCTCCAATTCAAGTTTATATTTCGTTGATTTATCCGGACAGATCTCATACTCCCCGGAAGATGGATGTTCGTTTCCGTTAATATATGCCGTTCCACCGGATGTGTTCCAGTGTAGCATCGTGCAATCGCCTGTAGAAAGATTCGTATCATCGGCCCAAAAGTCGATGTGAACACCGGATGATGATGGCTGGCTGTTTCCAGAAGTATTGCCAGGGGAATTACTGGAGGAATTACTTTGTTGGCTGCCGGGTTGTGTATCATCAGGCAGGTTGATCGTAATGTTGCAACTGGCAAGCAAACTTATCAAGAGCACGACAAGTATTAGCTTGCCTCCGATGAGCAACCGTGTCCGTTTCTTCGATTTCATGATGATGTTCTCCTTTCCATCTCTTGAGCTTTATCTACATCTTACAATCGCGATCCCGAAAAAATTTGACATTTTTTGACAAATCCCCCGATTCGTGCCAAATCGCACTATACTTGAATGGAAAAATCCGGGCATAATGAAATCTCCGCGCCCACATCGTATTGACTTCGTTCCTTCAGCACACCTTCACTTTCAGGAGGAAGTATGCCTGATACCAGTATCTCCATTGCTCTCGAACGCTTCACTACCTTTGGCGACCTGCTCAAATACTTACGCCGCCGTACCGGTCTGACCCAACGAGAGTTATCCATCGCAGTCGGCTACAGCGATGCCCAGATTTCCCGCCTCGAACAAAACGAACGTCTGCCCGACTTAGCCACCCTGACCGCTCGTTTTCTGCCCGTCTTGATGCTCGAGGATCATCCGGAAGCAGCAGAACGATTGTTGGATCTGGCAGCCAGCATGCGCCGGGAGGACGCTCCTGCAACCGGACTGCCTCCCTACAAAGGTTTATATTTTTTCGACGAGGCAGATTCCGAGCTTTTCTTCGGGCGAGAAGAGCTGACCGCTTCGCTGGTAGAGCGCCTCGAAACCGGACTGGAGTCCGGCCACCGTTTTTTGGCTGTGATCGGCGCCTCGGGCAGTGGCAAGTCATCGCTGGTGCGAGCCGGGTTGATCCCCGCGCTGCAATGGAGGCGGAAATCGTCCGGGTGGCCTGTTTTCGTCCTCACCCCCGCTACCCATCCGTTGGAAGCCCTGGGGCAGGCTATTTACAAGCCCGGCATGCCAGGGGTTTCTGGCCAGGAATTGGCGCATGTCTTTACAGAAGACTCACGGGGGTTAGACCAGGCGCTGACTCGCACCGCAAATGCATCCGGGGCCGAGTACACCCTGTTGGTGATAGACCAGTTTGAAGAACTATTCACCCTGTGTCGCAGCGAGACGGAACAATCCGCTTTTATTGAGAACGTATTGAAGGCAGCTTTTCAACCCGATGGAAAAGCCATCATTCTCATCGCCATGCGCGCTGACTTCTATGCCCACTGTGCGCGTTTTGACTCTCTGCGCCAGGCCCTGGCACATCACCAGGAATACATCGGTCCTATGAATGTGGAAGAACTGCGGCAGGTCATCGAAAAGCCCGCTCGACACGGTCACTGGGAAATCGAGCCGGGGCTGGTCGATCTGATGCTGCATGACATCGGCGCCGACACCGGCCATGTCCCCGAACCCGGCGCGCTGCCCCTGCTCTCGCATGCGCTGCTCGAAACCTGGCAGCATCGACGTGGACGCATGCTCACACTTAGCGGTTACACTGCTTCCGGGGGGGTGCGCGGAGCTATCGCTGAAACAGCTGAAGCGGTTTTTCACGATCAGCTTGAGCCGCAACAACGTGACATCGCGCGCCAGATTTTCCTGCGCCTGACCGAAATGGGCGCTGACGACAACACCGCCGATACCCGGCGCAGGGTCAGTTTTGATGAGTTGGTTTCGACCAATGAAGACCGGGATGTCATCCAACAGGTGCTGCTCACCCTGGCAAACGCGCGTCTGATTACTACGGAGCAGGACGCAGTCGAAGTGGCGCATGAGGCGCTCATTCGGGAATGGCCTACCTTGCGCAACTGGCTGGAAGAGGACCGCGAGAGTCTGCGTCTGCACCGCCATCTGACTCAGGCCGCTCAGGAATGGGGAAACACGGACCGCGATCCCAGCGGCTTGTATCGTGGCGCGCGTCTGGCACAGGCGCTTGAATGGGCGGAGTCGCACGTCGAAGAATTAAACTTGCTCGAAAACGCTTTTCTGGAGGCCTCACACGAACTCGCAGAAAAGGAAATCAAAGAACGTGAAGCACAGCGCCAGAGAGAATTGGACGCCGCCAAAAAAATTGCCGATGAGCAAGCCAGGGCGGCCAAGTTGCAACGCAGCAGAGCTCTCTGGCTGACGGGCGCTTTCGTAATCGCTATCGGTCTGGCGGTATTCGCTTTTATTTCCAGGTTTAACGCTCAGCGAGAAGCTGCTGTCAATCGTAGCCTGGTTTTAGCGGGGTTGGCCGTTGAAGCACAGGAAAGTGGCGAGGTGGATAAGGCGCTGGCGTTGGGATTAGAGGCAGTGGACATCAATGAGCCACCGTTAGATGCGGTCAGTAAGCTTGTATCGGTGGCAAATGACATGGGCACATATGCTGTACTGACTGGGCACACTGGGGAAGTTCGCGCTGGGGCGTTTGGCCCTGACAGTTCGCAAGTGATCTCGGGGGGTTGTCTGAACCCTGATACAGCAGGCAATTGTTCTTCCGGGGAAATGATCTTGTGGGATTTGTCTACTCGGACAGATATCGCCCGTTGGCCCGGGCATGCCGGTTGGGTTACTGCACTGGCATGGACACCTGACGGACATAATGTACTCTCTGGCGGTGATGATGGGCGTCTGATTCTGTGGGACGCAAGCCGCCAGGATATGTTAGAGAAATGGGATTTCCAAAAAGGCGGTATTAACGAAATTGCTGTAAGCCCAGGGGAAAACGTCATTGGAGTTGCTCACCAAGACGGTAGTGCTACTCTGCTCAATTTGAGTAATCGTCAAATTGTTTTTAATCTGCAAGGACACTCAAAACCGGTATTGGACATTTCCTTCAGCCCGGATGGTAAATTGGTCCTTACCAGTTCGGAAGACAACACAATGATTTTGTGGGATGTGGCCTCGGGTGAAGAGGTGCGCACTTTTCTTGGGCACACAGCCAGCGTCTGTGGCGCGGTTTTCTTACCTGACGGGAAACACATTCTTTCTTCCAGCAGTGATATGACCCACCGCCTATGGGATGTAGAAACAGGTGAAGAATTACAAAGGCGAGAGTCGGGGGATACGCCAGATGGGATGGTTCTCACACCTGACGGAAAAACCGTACTCCATCGTGTTGGGCATATTATCTATACCTGGGACTTAGAATCATTCACAGGTCCTCACAAAAGACTATTAGGCCATGTTGGGAATCTTCTAAACCTGGCAATCAGCAGCGATGGGAGGTTTGCCCTTTCAACGGGCGAAGATGGCACAGTTCGCATCTGGAACCTACGCGGATCGGATGAATTCGAACAAATCGAATTGGGTTTTTCTGCCACCAGCATGGCCGTTGCTCCCGATGGAAAGTCAGCAGCGATTGGTGGGTGGGGAGAATACGCAATACTCTGGGATCTGAATTACAGCAAACCCGTCGACCACTTGCCAGGGATAACAGGGATTGTGGCGCCTGGCGCTATGACCTTTAGTCCTGATGGCAACTGGATCGCTGCTGCCAGCGGTGATTATGATCAGGGAACAGAGAATGCCAGCCTGATTGTTTGGAATGCCTCCACGGGTGAAATTCACTGCGATTTACAGGGGCATGCTCGCAGAGTCCGCACTGTTGCATTCAGCCCAGACAGTCGCTTTGTGCTATCCGGAAG
>JASFRG010000263.1:0-5173 GCA_050115035.1 Anaerolineales bacterium
CTATCCCCGCCGCAAGCGGACGGCGTATTACGAAATTTTGCCCCTACGGGTACAGATTTTGCTAAGGCACAGAACCCGCGTAGCAAGCCACGGGGTATTCTATGAAGAATAAAGTTGAACTTTCAAAATAATATTTTATGAAATTTTACTTTCATTTGTACATGATATAACATTTTCACATATTTTGCAAGTATTCTTTCAAAAGATGTGACTTTTGTCATCTACCATTTCACAGACTGCTCTGCACCGTCCAGGGCTTCTGCAATTTCAGGCGTTGTCCAGAGTGCTGCGCCGGTTGTATCGACCACCATGTCTGCCACCGCCATCTGGGGACGATAGGCAAAACCGGACATGATGAACTGGTCTTTGAAATAACGATTGCGGAAATAAGTTGGCTCGTACTTCTTGCGATAATCAATGTCGCGCTTCCACTTACGCTTTAAGCGCACCGGATCATCCGTCAGGTAGACGACTTTGACACCGATCAGGTGGGCAACTTCTTCGAGCAGGAACGGGAAATTGCCTTCGATGAAGACGATGTCAGCCGATTCGATCTCAATTGGGACCCCATCCTGCTTCAGGTTCCCATCCAGATCATGGCTGGAAGTGGCGTAAATAAAGTCGTAGCGCGGGATACTGATCTTTTTGCCCTGGGTGATATCTTCGAGACTCTGCTTGAGCAGTTCGAAGTGCAGAGCTTGCGCCCCCTGAGTATGGATACCCTTGGCTTCGCGGTAATCGCGGTCGGTCAGGAAGTTGTCCATTTCGATGGCAGCTATCTGCTTGCCTTCTTGCTCAAAAGCCTGGCGTAAGCGCTCGACTATTTCTGTCTTTCCTGCGGCAGTTGGCCCGGCAATGGCGAGCAAGATCGGGGTCCCGCGCGAAGCGATGAGATTCTTCACGCTGTCGATGAATAGGGCATCCACTTCTGCATTTGCTTCGCGCACGGCCTTGTATCCCACATCCTGGAGACATTCAAAGGCCTTTTGTTTCTGTTCGAACTGTCGATAGGGTTTGCCGCCCAAGTGCGCCAAGACTTCTTCTGTGAAGTAAGTCGAGCGGCGCAGGAAGAAAAAACCGCGCACGTCAAAGTAGAAAAGGGTATTCACCCACTCTGGCGGATAGTCGCCTGTGACCAGGCCAACGAAAAGCATATTGGTCAGGTTCACAATCTGTGGGTCCAGAATGATGCGGTCGTTCACTTTGGCTTTGATCTGGATGCTCTTAAAAAATGCGGTATCGTTGACTTGTCGCTCGATCTCGTCCCGGGTATCCGGTTTTATTGAGGCCCAGCCGCCCGGCTCGGGGATCAGGTTGTTGAGACAGTATCGGAATTCGTAAGGCTCCAGGTCTTCAAGCGCGGGATTGATACATTTCATCTTTTCAAACAGTATGGAAGAAAAAGCAGCGGGATCATTCAAAACACTAGAAATTGTCATGGGAATTTCCTTTGTAAGATAATTTCAAGCCAGGTTGTGCACCTGACGATAGCGCAGGGCGACGAAGACTCCATAGATTAGAGAAACAACCGCACCGGCACCGACCGAAAGCGGCGCACCGACCCAATCGGCGACAAAGCCAGCCTGCAGGCCGCCTAATTGGGTTGTGCCATGCGAAATCAACGAATAAAAACTCATCACGCGGCCACGTAAAGCATCCGGAGCCGTGATCTGGAGCAGGGTGTTTGCCATCGCATTCTGCATCACGCGCGTTAGGCCGGTCAGGGTCATCAACACAAGCGAGAAGGCCATCGAGCCTGAACGTACAAACAACAGCAGAAAGAACGGGAAACTCAGGTTTCCAAAGGTCAGCACCCAGCCACGGCGGGCATGTTCTGGCAGAGAAGCTACGAACAGTGCTCCTATTACGGCACCGATTCCCACAGCGGCTAACAGCAATCCAAGCGGCAGGGCTTCGGGCGTTTTACAGTTCAACCAGATGTGTTCGCCATTGCACAAGAACGCAACCATCGGCTGGGCACTTTCCTTGAGATTGACTGCCGCGAAGACCGGCATCAGGGTCTGGTACGGTTTGGACAGGAACGAACTGACCGCCACCAGACTCATTAGGATTAACAAGGTTTGCTGACTGAAGACATAGCGGATACCTTCTGTCATATGCGCGAGCACATTGGCTTTTTTGCGTTCACTTGACACTCGCGGCAAATCCTTCATCATCAGCAGGCTGACGATCACAGCCAGGAAGCTCAGGCTGTTGACCATGAAGGCTGTCGCTTCTCCCGTTATGGCGACGAAAACGCCAGCCAGCGCTGGACCGAGCGTCTTGGCTCCGTTTTGGATGGCCGAGTTCAGCCCGATGGCGCTGGTCAGGTCTTCGCGATCTTCCACCATTTCCACCACGAAGGAGTGGCGGGCCGGCGTATCCACCGCTTTGAAAGCGCCCAGCAAAAACGCCATGCTGTAAACGTGCCAGATTTCAACAGCGCCGGTCCAGGTTAATACGGCCAGCAGGATGGCTTGAATCGTCATCAAGGCCTGGGTGACCAGCAGCAGGTTGCGTTTGGAGACTCGATCCGAGAGCGAGCCGCCCCACAAAGCCAATGGGATCAGCGGCAGCACGGTCATGAAACTGACGATTCCCAACGCGCTGGCCAAGCCGGTCAGGCGGTAGACCAGCACCTGCTGCGCCATCGATTGCATCCAGGTACCGATCAGCGACAGCCCCTGCCCGAAGAACCACAGCTTGTAGTTGCGATGGCGCAAGGCGCGGAAGGCTGTCGAGCGCTGGGGTTTTGCCTTTTTCTCTGAAAGGCCGTTGGTCAGACGCATGGGTACGGTTCTATTTATTTCATTTCAAAACAGATTTCACGCCAGAACCCAGTACAAGTGCATCGAAAGCACGTTGGATTTTGGCGTAGTTGCCATCTCGATCGAGAGCAATGCCCCGCCCCATTCCGGTGACAATTTGTCCTACACCGATTTCATCAATTTGTGCTTCGAATTTTTCGAGCAAATCCGGAGCGCTGCCCGGTTCGGTGCTACGTCCATCGAAGATGACATGCACATAGACCCGCTCCAAATCATGTTCCTTTGCCATACGTAATAGTGCCAATGGATACTCAATCGAGCCATGTGAGCTTTTTTCGGTCAGCAAGGCTATCAAGTGCAAACTACTGTCACGTTGCTTAACATCCTCTATCACCTGCACAAAAGTTTCGTTGGTATAGAACGATCCGTCTTGCATGGCCATATCCAAACGGACATCGTCCTGCAGAACAACTCGCCCTGCGCCGATGTTCATGTGCCCGGCTTCGGAGTTGCCGGTTTTGTTCTCCTGGAGACCGACTGCTTCGCCAGAAGCCTGTAAACAGGAGTTGGGATATTGACATAGCAGCCTGTCCCAGACAGGTGTCTCTGCCAGAAAAATGGGGTTGCTGTTGTCTTCGGGACCAAATCCCCAGCCATCCAAAATGATCAATAGGACACGGCGTTTCGCACCCCAGTCATAGTCTGGAGCCAGGGAAGCACCGTTCATAGCGGGCGCCTGCTCGAGGTTCAATGCAGATAAAACCGTCGGGGCGATGTCGGCCAGTTTGCCGTCGCGCAGGCCGGGGGGCAAGGAGGAAGCGGGGTCAATCAAGATGAAGGGCACCAAATTGGATGTGTGCGAAACATGCGGCGTACCATCTGCGTTGGTCATCACTTCCAGGTTGCCGTGATCAGCGGTGACCATCACCACGTAATCTGCAGCCAGAGCTGCATCGATGACCCGCCCGAGATGTCTGTCAACAATCCCGACACATTGGACTTTTGCATCACAGTTGGCCGTGTGCCCGATAACGTCACCGTTGGCAAAGTTGGTCACGATCAAATCGTATTGCTTCTCGAACCCATGCTTTACCTCTGCGCTGACTTGCGCCAGACTCAGTTCGGGCACCTGATCGAAAGGCACGCCTTTTGGCGATGGGATGCGGACATCAACCTCGCCATCGAAGGGCTGGTTTTCGCTGCCGTTCAGGAAAAAGGTGACGTGTGCAAACTTCTCCGACTCGGCCACGCGCAACTGACGCAGTCCGGCACGGCTGACAGTTTCGCCTAATGAGTTTCTGACTTTCGTCGGGGCAAAAGCAACCGGTAAATCTTTGAATTTCTCGTGGTAGAGGGTCAGGATAACAAAGGGTAGATTTTTAAATGCAGGCCGAGGGAAGCGATCAAAACCGGGATCGGTAAAGGCTTCAGTGAGTTGGATCTCACGCTCCCCCCGGCGGCAACAGAAAACGGCCGCATCCCCATCTTGGATACGGCCAATAGCCTGACCATCTGCATCAGTCAAAACAATGGGTTCGAGATAATAATCTGTCTGCCCGGCCTGGTACAGTTCGCGGACAGTATTTGCCAGAGTTGTTCCACCACGCGCAACAGCATTGAAGAGCATATTGTTTTCTTATTCTTCTAATGAACCCGGTGAAATGATTTTCGTTAGGGGTTTGACTCAACAAGTTCTCTGGCCGGGAAAATATCCAGCAGTTCGCTCAAATTTTGAATGGTGTAATCGGCTTCATATTCGCCACTCTGTGGTTCTTTTTTGAAGGTAGCCGGCTCATATAAAACGATCATCATGCCATAGCCGGCTTTGCGTGCACCTTCCACATCACGGACAGGATTATCGCCCACGTAAACGCAGCGTTCTGGTGGGACACCGATGCGTTTGGAAGCTTCCCAGTAAATATCCGGAAGCGGTTTGCGGAGCCCAACCTTAGATGACAACACAACTTCCTGGAAATATCCGGTCAGGCCATCTTCCACAATCCAATCGGGAATCTCGGTTTCGGTGATGGTATTGGCGATAATGCCCAGCACATAACCGCGCCGGTGCAATTCGATAACCGTCTCCTTGACGTCTGGGCGCGCCACCCGCCGACCGTCGCTGTCACGCCACAGGCGCGTCAATTTGCTGGATAGCGGCGCGATCTTCTCTGCCGGGAAGTCGGGCAGCATCCATTCGGTCCACATTTCCTTTTCAGAAGCCTCGATGAGTTGCGTTTTGGCACGCTTTCTCAAGACCTGATATCGTTCTTCCAAAAAATCAAAGAACTCATCCGGGGACATCTGTGCTCCGGTCAATTCAACCAGTTGTCGCTTCGATTCCGCCTGGAATTCTTCATCTTCCACTACGATGCGTAAGGTATTGCCTACATCCAGAAAAATGGCTT
>JASFRG010000264.1:0-5171 GCA_050115035.1 Anaerolineales bacterium
TGTGACCCAGGCTGAAAAAGCCAACTGGAAGAATCTCTTCACAGAAATCCCCACTCAATTGGCTGCCGAAGAGCGCCGCGCCTGGCTCGATACCCTCAACGATGTCACGCTCGGTTCCGAAGCTTTCTTCCCCTTCCGCGACAGCATCGACCGCGCCGCCCAGACCGGCGTCCGCTACGTGCTGCAACCCGGCGGCTCTACCCGTGACGAAGATGTCATTGCAGCTTGCAACGAATATGGCATAACGATGGTCTTCAGCGGCGTTCGCTTGTTCCATCATTAGGAGTTTTTGATGCCCACAGCTATTCTCTCTGTTTATGACAAAACCGGCCTGGTCGATTTCGCTCAAGGTCTCACTGATCTGGGTTGGACACTGCTCGCTTCAGGCGGCACCGCCAAATTATTGCGAGAAAACGGATTGTCCGTCACCGAAGTCGCGGATTACACTCAATCCCCTGAGATTCTCGGCGGGCGGGTCAAAACCCTGCACCCGGCTATCCACGGCGGGCTGCTGGCACGTCCCACCGAGGCCGACCACCGGCAATTACTTGACCTGGGCTGGGACTATATTGATCTGGCTGTAGTCAACCTTTATCCGTTTGAAGAAACCATCGCCGAACCGAATGTCAGCTACGCTGAAATCATCGAGAATATCGACATCGGCGGCGTGGCGCTTATCCGAGCCGCGGCGAAAAACCATGAGCGGGTCGCGTTGGTTTGCGATCCATCTGATTATGGTTCCGTGTTGGCTGAACTCCGCTACGGGGATGTATCCGCCGGCACTCGTAAGCAGCTCTCTGTCAAAGGCTTCAAATCTACCGCGCATTATGATACAGTCATAGCGGAGTATTTGAGCGCCCATGATGGATGATTCCTTGCATGCCCTTTCCCCGCTGGATGGACGTTATGCGGATGCTACTGCATCATTACGAACTTTCTTTTCTGAGTTCGCTTATTTGCGCGACCGGGCGCGCATCGAACTAGACTATCTGTCTGCGCTTTCCAAAACCGGTCTGATTCGCCCTTTGAGCGATTCCGTCTCCTGCCTTCTGAAAGAAATTTCATCCAACTTCAACGAAGCGGACGCGAACGCCATCCAAGCTTTCGAACGCGAAACGCGGCACGATGTCAAGGCCGTTGAATATTTCTTGCGCGAAAAAGTCCCCGCCGATCTGCTGCCTTGGCTGCACTTCGGGTTGACATCCGAGGATGTCAATAACATCGCCCAGGCGCTGGCGCTGCGGGATTCACGCGATAAAGTGATGCTCCCGGCATTGAATGCGGTACTCGAATCGCTGAGAGATTTTGCCATCCGGTATCGCGCCCTGCCCATGCTGGCACGTACGCATGGACAACCTGCCGTTCCGACCACATTGGGCAAGGAATTCGCAGTTTTCTATGCCAGGTTAAAAGAAGCTCGGGAGCAAATCACCGACCACCGTTTTGGAGCCAAGCTGACCGGCGCGGTTGGTAACTTCAACGCTCTGCAGGCGGCCGCTCCGCAGGTGGACTGGCTGGCCTTTAGTCAGGATTTTATCCGCAGTTATGAACTCGAACCGAACCTGATTACCACTCAGATTCTGCCTTACGACAACTGGGTGCGTTATTTCGATGCTTTACGCTTGGCCAATTCAGTTCTGATTGATTTTGCACAGGATGTCTGGCGATACATCAGCGATGGGTCTCTCAAGCAAAAAATCGTCGAGGGTGAAGTCGGCTCTTCGACCATGCCGCAGAAGGTCAACCCGATTGACTTCGAAAACGCGGAAGGCAACCTGGGGGTAGCCAATGCGATGTACACGCATTATGCGCAGAAATTGACCGTTTCCCGTTTGCAGCGCGACCTGTCCGATTCAACGGTGCGACGTACCTTTGGGTCGGCGCTGGGACACACCATGTTGGCCTGGAAAAATCTGCTGCGCGGTATGGGCCGTATCGCTCCGGACGAGGAGAAACTCAAAGCTGAATTGGAAGCTCACTGGGAAGTGGTCAGCGAGGGGGCACAGACCATTCTGCGCGCCGCCGGGCGGGGGGATGCCTACGAATCGCTCAAGGGGCAGATGCGCGGCCGCATCTTAACGAAAGCAGACTATCGGTCGTGGTGCGAGGCGGTTGATGTCGATGATGAAGTCCGAAGTCGCTTAAGGTCTCTATCTCCTGAAACCTATCTCGGCCTGGCCGCCCAATTGGTGGATCAGGTTGCCGGGATAAGCAATTTGCAGGAGTAATAGTGGGGGCTATTTGTTTATGATCCAAAACGACACACTCTGCGTTACTTGACCTCTACTGTCAAATTGAAATCCACGACCTGACCTGCAAAGGGAACCACAGCGATGATGTAATCCTGTGTGGCAGGCAATTTCACATTGAAAGTTGTTGATTCGACTACCGAGCGCAGGTATGGTTGACCATCGCTAAAGCCCCATACTTCCAGCGCAGCTTTCCCTGATATGGGGGTCAGATCAACCTTCATCGTTTGGCCGGCGAGTGCATACAGTGCATAGGTGATGTTGTAACCATCCTGTGTGGAGCCTGAGGTTGTCGCTGAGATCGCTTCGGGACTGAAGCTGATACGGCTGGCGATTGTTAAAGAAAGGTTGAAATTCTGGTTTGTCGTGCCACCGATCACCTGAACGACATAATCATCAATAGCAGGCAGAGTGCCTTGCCAGGAATTTCGTTTTGCAGAGGCTGGCAATAACACAGTCTCAGTTTGCAAGCCGTAAATGGCCATTGTCAGATCATGACTGGGTGAATCGACCATGGCGATCATCGGTTGTCCATCAAGAGCGTGCACCAGGTAGTTCTGCACCTGTCCGGGGGAGATGGTTCCCGGGGTATTGGAAGCGGTCGCCCCGGTCAGGAAGTTGATACGGATTGCTCCTGGAGGCGCCGGAACCTGGGTTGGTGGAAGCAGAGTGGGGGGAGGAGGGACCGCTGTGTCTGTTGGAGGTATCGGAGTTGTTGTGTTGGTTGGAATTGGTGCTTGTGTAGTAGCTGCCACGTCCGTTGGCAGGGGACCGGTTGTAGCAGTCGGGGTGGCGCTTGCGACTGTTCCAAAACTGGCACAGGCAGTGACAAACATCAGGGCTGCTACGAGAATTGCGATTGTGTTGCCCCGGCTAAATTTTTTTGTGCGTTTCATGTTTCCAATCCTTTACTGTATAACAATGAAGTTCTTACTGTTTCGTTACTTTAGCGTGAAAGGGAAATTATGACCTTATGAGCATTTAGGGAAATTCTTATCAAAAGATTAAGCGCGATTTCAATGAACAATGTGCTGGCGGATGGCGATGACAACCGCCTGAGTGCGATCCTCTACCCCGAATTTCTGGAGGATACGATGCACGTGCGTCTTGACCGTCCCTTCGGAAACGGTGAGCAGGCTGGCAATTTCAGAATTGCGACGTCCATAAGCCATTTGTTGCAATACATCCTGTTCGCGTTCTGTCAAAGGCTCTAATAGAGAATTTTCCTGTTCTTACCGTGACGGAATTCTCCCCCCATTTTCGAACGCCTGGGCAATGGCTTCTCCAGACGTCGTGCTACGATAAATCACAGCACCCTGATATGCATCTCGGATCCCGTCCAATAGCGCCTGGGTCTCCGCGGATTTCAATAGATAGCCAACAGCACCGGCACGTATGCCCTCATAGACATATTCCTGAATATCGAAGGTAGTGAGAAGAATGATTTTTGTGCCGGGTAACGTTTGAAGAATTTCACGGGTGGCATCGATCCCATTTTTCCCTGGCATTCGAATGTCCATCAAGATGACGTCAGGGTTTTTGGCGAGGGCTGCCTGAATTGCCTCCTCCCCATCTTCCGCTTCGCCAACGACTGTCAGGCCGGGTTGCGCATCAATGATATAGCGCAGTCCCTGGCGGACCATTGCCTGGTCTTCGACAAGCATCACTCGAATTGGCACTTTCACAAGATCCTCCCCACTCCTGCCCTAATGATTGGTAAGCTGACCTGGATGGTAAGTCCATGAGGCTGGGTTTGGAAAATTTGGCAGGTCCCTCCTTGCTCCTGACAGCGTTCCTGGATGCCCCGGATACCATAACCCGGCTTGATCGGAGGGTCAACTGTATAACAACCATCATCGGAAACGGTCAAGTTCACCCGATCGGCCTGCTCCCGTATTCGGACATCGACTTTCGAAGCTTTAGCATGTCGCATGATATTGGTGAGCGCTTCTTGCAGGATACGATAAAGCGCAACACTCAGCTCATCCGACCAGCTCGACAGCTCTTCCTCCATCTCGAACTCAATGGAAAATGGGGCTGTGGCTGCGCACTGGCTAACAAGCCCTTGCAAGGCAACCAAGCCTTCACCGCCTTCATCATCACGCCAATTCCTGACCGCCATGTGAACCTCGGCCATCGCACGGCGAGCAGACTCCAACATCCCGGGTATAGCTTGGGCCCCTCGAACGGGATCCTCAGGCAGCATGATCTCGAGCGCCTGGAGTTGCACGATCAAAGATGTAAGGTGGTGCCCCAGTCCATCATGAATTTCCTGCGCCAGACGGGTCCGTTCGGCGAGCGCTGCATAACGCATAGAATGAACAGTTGCTTCCTGTAAAGCTTCGTTCGTTTGCTGCAATTCCCGCCTCGCAGCTTGGAGTTCTTCAATGTTCTGCAAACTGAGACGATAAGCTGCTTTATAGATATTGACAGCTCGCACCGACATAAATAGAGCACCGGTTACCGATAGCACTGCCCAGATGAATGAGGTGCGTGGAGCTAGGATGACCATCACAAGCATCGTGATCACTACTAAGGTTATGATAAAGAACTGATTGCTCTGTTGATCTCTCGCAAGAAGCAAGACAAGGGGAATCAGCAACAAACTCGTAGGAAAGGTATTAACCGAAGCAGATAAATTTAAGGCAACAACCAGGACGACTACAATGGACACTGCCAGGATATGTTTTATGGGCGTCCACCATGCTTCGGGAATCCAGACGATCGCAAGATAGATTATCAACAAGGCAACTAAATACCCCCAGATCAGGAAAGTCTGTTTTATTGATAAACCAAACAACACAATTAATCCAAATGTTGTCAGGGAGAATAGACTGCGAATAAAGCGACTCATTGTATATCGTCCAAAATACGTTTAAAGACTCGAACTTGTGAAATCTCATAAAGTCGTATTACCTGGAC
>JASFRG010000265.1:0-5142 GCA_050115035.1 Anaerolineales bacterium
CTCGGAACTCGCTGATGGATGTTTTTGACACAAAAAACTATTATCAGCAAGTTCCAATTTTTTGTTAAGATCCAGTTACATCTTGAACTCTAAACTCAAAGTTATTGAGCGATAAATATGCTGCGGCGACCAATGCTGCTGACAAGGCACAATACCTGGCTGCTGGAGAGAGAGTTTACATGCCTATTTCAGCGGTACTGCTTGGATCATACAAACGATCTTCTTCATGCTGGCCGGGCTGATAAATTCTCTGCTCATGTTGCGTACCCGTTTCTTTAGCAATGCAACTGCTTGGATGAGAATCGGTATCAGTGTTATTGGCATGGGTTTCTTTCTCCCGACAATTGCCATCCTCCTACTGTTTCTAAACACGATTGGCACCATTCCCTGGTGTATTCTTGCAGCTCGGGACTTATTCAAACTTGGCAACGATCTATAGCAGTAGGAGTCGAATAAAATGAAAACCCTTATTACTTATGCAACGAGAACAGGTTCAACTGTAGGCGTGGCAGAAGCCATTGCAAAAACACTGCGTGAGAATGGTATTGAAGTAAATGTATTTCCAATGCAGGAAGATACAGACCTGTCTCCCTATCAAGCTGTCGTCGCTGGCAGCGCTATCCAAAACTGGGGTTGGCTGCCCGAAGCGTTCCAGTTTTGCAAACACATCAATCTGTCTTGAACCAAAAGCCATTCGCTATGTTCGCGGTTTGCATGATCCTGGCGATGAAAAACGGCGAAAGCTTTCGTCCCCAAATATCGGAATGGCTGGCACCTGTCCGCAGGTCGGTACGCCCGGTCAGCGAAGGCGTCTTCGCCGGCGCTTTGGATATAAGCAAAATCTCTTCGTTCAGTGACAGGTTGAAGTTCCGTCTGAGTGTGCTGTTCGGCGTCTGGTCAGAGGGCGAACAGCGCGATTGGGATGCTATCCATGCGTGGGCAGATAGTTTGTCCACCAAATTGTTTTGAGAAGGAGAATAATATGGGTCCCGGACATCTCGGCGTGGCGTTTGCTGCCAAACCTCTTGCTCCAAAGGCGCCGCTCTGGACGCTTTTGGTTGCCAGCGAAGCGCTCGACCTCTTGAGCGCTGGTTTCATCGCCATCGGTATGGAAAAAATGGCAGTCAGACAGATGGACTTAAGAAATGGGCTTCAAATCATTACCCCGGGCTGGATACCTTGGTCACACGAGCTTTTTATGTCCGTTGTCTGGTCGGTGCTCTTTGCTGCAATCGCCTACCTTATCTTCAAAGATAGAAAAGCAAGCGGGATGATTGGACTGATCACATTCAGTCATTGGATTCTGGATTTCTTCGTCCACCCGCCTGATTTGCCGGTTCTCTTTCGCAACTCCCCGGAACTGGGGCTTGGTCTATGGTCATCAGGCCCTGGACTTGTCATCAGCCTGATCCTGGAAATAATTCTTATTGGGGTCGGTGTTGCAATTTACCTGCGTTGGCGAAAGAAAAAGAAGGCCTGATGAACCGCGCTACAAAAACCATCGTTTCTACTATCGGAGTCATTCTTGGTATCTCAGGGCTTGATCATGGCATTTTCGAGATCTTGCAAGGTAACCAGCCCACCGAAAGTTTACTCATCAATGCCATCGGTCCTGACCATATTATGTGGGAACATGGCGGGGAAAGTGCTTTCACGATTCTCCCGACTTTCCTTCTGACTGGCATCCTGGCTATCACGGTTGGCATTGCAATGATTATCTGGTCAGTGTGGTTTATTGACAAAAAACGGGGACCTCTTGTTTTCTTCCTGCTCAACCTCCCGCTCTTTTTATTTGGCGGTGGGATTGGGGCTCCGGTCTTGATTTATCCAGCTGCCGGGATCGCGGCAACGCTCATCTACAAACCGTTGAAGGGCTGGCAAAAAACCCTGCCAGAACGCATTCGACCTTTTCTGGCAAAGCTCTGGCCCTACACCCTGACGATTGCCGTCATCTCGATGTTGGTTGGCCTCTTCATTGCCATCACCGGACACATTCCCGGAGTGAATTCTGATAATCCCAATAAAATCCTTGCAATTGACCTGACCTTTGTTTTTGGCGGTGGATTGGGGATGTTCCTGGTTTCATATGTATCTGGGTTTGCGGATGATATTCAACGCAATTGGGAGAATGTATAGATGAGTAATTCAATAGCCACACAGATAAATCGCGCTACCAAAACAGTGGCAACCACAATGGGTGTTCTGGTTGGACTAGCCGGCATTAACCACGGGATATTTGAAATCATGCAAGGCAACCTACGGCCTGATGATTTCAGGATTGCCGCCATCGGTCCTGCACAGAGATTCTGGGAGTATGGGATGGAAACTGCCTTGACCATTATCCCTAACTTTCTGATAACAGGTATTCTGGCCGTGCTCTTCGGTATTCTGGTCACAATATGGTCGGTTAAGTACATCGACAAGAAATTCGGTGCAGGAATGCTATTCCTGTTGGGTGTAATCCTTTTTCTATTCGGTGGTGGTTTTGCTCCTATTTTCATGACGACCATCGCCAGCCTGACCACAACCCGCATCTACAAGCCGTTGAGGCTTTGGCGCGCAGTATTGCCCGGATTTCTACTTCGTTTCTTAGGGACGATATGGCTGTGGATGTTGGTTACTTTTATAGCCATCTTTGTGTTTTCAGTTATCGTCGCCATTTTCGGATGGCCGCTAACATCTTTCTATGATGCTGATACCACATTCGATATTTTGAACATACTATCCTACGTCATGCTTGGATTTATGCTGTTCGCTCCAATAACAGGATTTGCTCACGATATTCAAACAACACGCATAGAAATGGAAACCATTCATCATGGATAATTCAAAAAACAGAGATTCCACATGGAAAGCTCTTTATATAACAGGTGGCGTGGCAGCTTTTCTGGCTGTTATCATTTTCCGAAGATTCTTCGCCGTAGAAATGATGGCCTTCAACGGTTTTAGGATTTTCGATGTGCCACCAACTGAGCCTACCACAGCACTTGAATGGTTCACACTTCTCAAGAACAATAAACTTGTTGGCCTCATCCTGCTTGGTATTGTTGACTTGATCAATTATGCTCTGGTAGGGTTGATCTTTCTGGCTACCTATGGAGCGCTTAGAAAATCAAACAAAGTTTCAATGGGATTAGCGATTGCCCTCAGCATGATTAGCATTTCTGTTTTCTTCGCTTCAAACCAGGCAATAGGGTGTCTGAATCTCAGCCAGCAGTTTCAAACGGCGACAAGCGAATCGCAGCGTTCTATCTATTTAGCCGGGGGAGAAGCCTTGTCTGCTAATATTCAGGGTACTGGGTGGTACGTCAGTTTATTCCTTATTTACCTGGCTGGATTGATCATATCGCTTGTGATGCTCCAAAGTAATGTATTCAACAAAGCAACGGCGTGGACAGGCATTCTTGCAAACAGCTTCGGGTTATTGCTATTTCCTGCCTTGATTTTCGCTCCTGCTATCATATGGTTTCCTCCTAGTCTTTCCGCTCCCTTCCGAGTAACGTGGTATGTGTTGATTGCGTTAAGGCTTTTCAAGCTGGCAAAAGAAGAATGAAAGGACAGATAACATGAGAAAAGCAACGAAAACTGTCGCTACCTGGTTTGGCATCTCCGCTGGTATTGCCGGGTTGGAACATGGGTATTTCGAAATCCTGCAAGGGAGTACCAGGCCAGAAGGCTTGATAATCGCCTCCATTGGACCGCCATGTGTTCCTGAAGAAGTGTGGAATGCCTGCGAACCCGCAATGACGATTATCCCCAACTTCCTTATCACCGGTATCCTGGCTGTTCTCATTGGATTACTGGTTCTTATTTGGTCGGCGGCTTTTGTGCAGCGCAAGCATGGCGGCACGATTTTGATCTTGTTATCGATAGCTCTGCTGCTATTTGGCGGAGGATTATTCCCACCCCTGATCGGGATTGTCGGTGGCGTGGCCGGGACGAAGATCAACAAGCCAATCGTCAGAAAACAGTTTGGGACGATACTTCGCTTCGGGTCTCGACTTTGGCCCTGGCCGCTGGTCATCTTCATGATCTGGATTCTCGGCCAGTTCCCTGTTGGACACTTCTTCAACAACTTTATGCAAAAGGCTATGGTTGTTGGCGTGTTCCTGATTTTGTCGATGCTGCCATTATCAGTTTTTGCCGCGTATTCGCGTGATGTGTATGATGCGCTAGATGGAGAATAAAATGTCAGAGCAAATTGATCAGAGTTCACGTTGGGGTGAGATTTATATCCTTGGCGGGCTGGTAGCTTTGGGGGCGGTCTTGACCGGAATCATTGAAATCGGGATCACCTTTTTACCGGGTGGAAACGCCCCTCAAGAAACCGTGATCGATTGGTTCATCCTGTTCCAGGAAAATCCATTCATGGGACTGCGCAACCTGGGTTTGTTGAACATATTCCTGAATGCGCTGGGAATCCCAACTTATCTGGCGTTGTATGCGGCACATCGAAAAACCAGGGAGCGGTCTTTGGCTCTCCTGACAGCGATTATTTCTTATCTTGGGATTGGTGTTTTCTTCGCCACCAACCGGGCTTTTCCTATGCTGGCTTTAAGCAACCAGTATGCAATCGCCACATCCGATGCACAACGAGCAATGCTGGAAGCTGCTGGGCAGTCCATGTTGTCCGTTGGCGCCAGTCATACACCGGGTACTTTTCTTGGCTTTTTTCTGGCAGAACTTGCCGGGGTGTTGATCTCAGTTGTCATGCTGCGCGGTGGGGTTTTTTCAAAAATAAATGCCTATGTAGGCATTCTTGGTTTTTCAATACTGCTGGTTTTTGAATATTTTTCCTCCTTTATTTCAGGACTGAGTGATGTGACGTTGATGCTTTCTATGTTTGGTGGCCTCCTGAGTATGGCCTGGTATATCCTGCTTGGGAGAAGATTGTTCCAACTAGGACAAAACAGTTTAGAGAATTAGAGGTAGTTGGACATGATGCAATATAAAAGTGTTGTCGCGACGAAACGCGGCGGCCCCGATGTTTTACAAATCATTGAAAATGACCTGCGTCAGCCTACGAAGTCAGAAGTGCGGGTAAAAGTTTCGGCTGTCGGCGTTGGGGGGACGGATTTCAGTTATCGGTATGGATTGTCACCATTTGCGCCGAAAGCACCGTTCGTACCCGGTTATGAGATC
>JASFRG010000266.1:0-5141 GCA_050115035.1 Anaerolineales bacterium
GACCTTCTTCAGATAACAAATAGAGTGCGTACACAATGTGCCTCCCGATATAATTTTGGATGAGGCAGTTATACGGGAAAAAAGCGCGACTGTCAATTTAAAAAACCAGAAATGCAACAAATTTTGTTTTCTTGCATCAAATCAGAAAAAGGAAAGCGAGGCAATTCGGAATGAGCTACCATTTTTACAAAACTCTTGACCTGTCATTTGACGAGGCCATCAATCGTGTGACCGAGGAACTGAAAAAAGAAGGTTTCGGCGTATTAACCGAAATTGACGTGAAAGCCACCCTCAAGAAGAAACTGGATGCGGACTTCCGCAACTATCGCATTCTGGGGGCGTGCAACCCGCCGCTCGCCCATCAGGCACTGCAGGCAGAACCGCATATCGGGCTGATGCTGCCCTGCAACGTGGTTGTACAGGAGGGGGAAGAAGGCCGGACCATCGTTTCAGCCATTGATCCTGTGGCTTCCATGCAAGCGGTCGAAAACGAATCGCTCGGCGAGATTGCGGGACAAGTCAGGTCAAAGTTGCAAAAAGTGATCGAGAGCCTTTAGAGAGGTATAGACCTGACAGGTTATTGCAGAACCGAACCTCCCAAAGCTACATGGTGAAACCTGTCAGGTCTTTTCCATTGATATAATCGACTGCATGAAGCCGACTCTCACTCTATTGGAGGGGAATTTTACTGTTCACCGTCTGCCATCAACAGCAGAAGTTCCAAGCACAGCACTGACCAGTCCTTTTTTCGCGATAACGCGTACAAGCGAGGAGTTGTCGCTGGTGTTACCTGATTCCATCGAGATAGCAAGCGACAAATCTGAGCCAGGCTGGGCATGCTTCAAAGTAGAAGGACCACTCGAATTTGAGCTTGTGGGAGTACTGGCCGGAATTTCGTCGGCACTGGCAAATGCTGGAGTGTCAATCTTCGCGTCATCAACGTACGACACGGATTACATTCTGGTGAAACGGGAGCAGGTCCGGGTGGCGCAGGAAGCGCTTTCCTCAGCGGGTTATCAAGTCCATCGAGGTGAGAGATGAAGAAGAGAATTGCGCTGTCCATTCTGGGCATCATCCTTTTGGTGCTGGTTTTGTTCGCGGTTTTCTCCAAACGGGCCTCAGACCATCCCTATTATTCTGATGATCTTCCTTACCCGCTGGTGATCGCGCATCAGGGCGGGGATGGGCTCTGGCCGGGCGACACCCTGTACGCTTTCGAACATGCTGCCGAATTGGGTGTAGATGTATTGGAGATGGACCTGCACATCACTGCGGACGGCGTGCTGGTCATCAACCACGACGAAACCGTAGACCGGACGACCGATGGATCGGGGGAGATCGAAACGATGACCCTGGCAGAGATCCAGGAGCTGGACGCTGGCTACGATTGGTCAAATGATGACGGGGAGACATTTCCCTATCGTGGCATAGGCATCACCATCCCGACGCTGGAAGAAATTTTCCAAACTTTTCCTGACTATCATATGACTATCGAGATCAAGACGACTGAAAGTTCAATGGCCACACCGTTTTGCGAAATGATTCGAACGTACAACATGCAAGATAAAGTTCTTGTGGCATCTTTTCTCGACGAGCGCATGGAAGAATTCCGAGAAGTTTGCCCCGAAGTTGCGACCTCCAGCGCCAGACAGGAGACCACGGTTTTTGTCCTGCTTAGCAAAGTGTACCTTGGCAGGCTATACAGCCCGGCTTTTTATACCTTGCAGGTACCGGAAGAATCCAGCGGTATCACTGTGATGACGGCGCAATTCGTGCGCGCTGCCCACGAGCGCAACCTGTGCGTCGAGCCGTGGACGATCGATGAGCCCGAGCAAATAAAACAATATATCGATTGGGGTGTGGACGGGATTATCACAGATCGCCCTGATCTGATGCTTGAAATCCTGGATAGATAGCAGATAAAAACTAACCTCCCACCAATATTTGGTGGGAGGCGTTTGCTTTTAATCCATCCAGGTTGTTCTATCTTCAAAAGATGGGCGGTCAACAGGATCGAGCTCGAATTCCGGGTGACCGATATACAAAAAAGCAATCAGGTGTTGGTCCGGTTCGAAGCCCAGAAATTCTTTTACCTTAGGGTCGCGGGCCGGATCCCCGGTGCGCCATTTGGCAGCCAGCCCCAGATCATGCGCGGCCAGTAACAGGTTCTCACAGGCGGCCGATGTGGCACAGACATTTTCGATTTCAATAACTTTCGATTCAGCCGGCTTGTCTACTCCCACAGCGATAAGCACCGGTGAGCGTAATGGTTTGGAACGTTCTTTCTCCAATGCTTTCTCCTGCGCTTCAGGCGTCAGGTCCGGGAATTTATCCAGAAAGACCTGCGCCATCACCTCTCCCAATTTTTCACGCGCCGTGCCAGTCAGCACAACAAAGCGCCACGGACGCACCTTGTAATGGTTGGGCGCCTGCACTGCAGCAGACAGCAGTTTTTCGATTAGTTCACGCGCTACAGGGTCAGGCTTCACCTTCTTGGCAGATTGGCGCGTATGTATTGCTTCAATAGTCTCCATAAATTCCTCCAGTTTTCTCAGATGACTGCAAGTAAAATTGTCTTACGAACATTGAGAGGTGTTATGCAGGTATTTTACTCGGACAGCCACAAACTCCACAACCCGCCCTTCGAGCTTTTCGACGGCGGCCAACGTGTACCCTATCTCGAATACCCGGATCGCATGGAACGCATCCTCTCCGTCTTGAGAGAATTGAACTGGATAGACATTCTCGAACCGGAAGACTTCGGGCTGAACCCAATTCTGGCTGTTCATGATCATGACTATGTAGACTTCCTACGCACAGCCTTTGAAGAATGGACTCAGGAAGAAACGACCTACGAGAAGACCGCGCTCCTGCCCGCAACCTTCCCGCCTCGAGGCTGGTCACACAGACCGAAGTCCATCCTGGGCCGGGCAGGATACTACACTTTCGATCTATCCGCCCCCATCCTAGCCGGTACGTACCAAGCCGCGCTCGGTTCTAGCAACTGCGCCTTGAGCGGCGCAAAGGCCCTTTCAAATGGAGAGCGATCCGCATTTGCCCTGTGTCGTCCGCCGGGACATCATGCCGGTAAATCGTTCAGCGGAGGCTATTGCTATCTTAACAACGCTGCCATCGCGGCGGAATGGTTATCCGCTTTGGGAAGGGTTGCGCTCCTGGACATAGACTATCACGCCGGGAACGGCACCCAGGATATTTTCTACGAGCGCGGCGATGTGCTGACCATCTCCATCCATGCTGATCCGGATGAAGCCTATCCCAGCTTTTGCGGATATGCTGATGAAACGGGAGCAGGCCAGGGTTCCGGTTTGCACCGCAATTTCCCGCTTCCGGCTGGAACCGAGGATGCCCTGTATCTATCCAAATTGGATGAAGCCCTGGGTCTGGTGCGATCCTATGCTGCGCAGTATCTGGTCGTCTCCACGGGGATGGACATTTACGAGGGCGATCCGTTGGGCACCTTCAATATCACCCGCGAAGGTATCTGTCAGATCGGTGAGCGCATCGCCTCTCTCCTGTTACAAACGTTAATAGTGATGGAAGGCGGTTATCAAAATGAAGCGCTTGGCGAGAACATTTCAACTTTGTTAGAAAATTTTTCATAAAAACTGCATAACAGTCTTGTTCGAGCGTAAAAAATCAGGTATAGTTTTATACATGGCTCTCAAAACCATTAACTACGAAGAAACCATCCTCAAAGAGAGAAAAGAACGGGAAGAACGCTTTAAAAACACAGAGCGTGGCTGGTTAGGCCTGGCGGGTCTGTACTGGCTTAGAGATGGGGAGAACAGGATCGGAAGTGCTCCAACAAATGACATTATCCTGCCTCCCGTCGCGCCGGACCATATTGGTATCGTGCAATACAATAATGGCGTTGCCACCTTCCGGGCTGCACGGCATGTGCCAGTTTATTGCAACGGCAAGCAGGTCTCACTCAAAACCCTCGTAGCGGACATTTATGAAGAGGCTGATTTTCTACAAATCGGCGATCTGACTCTCGTATTACTTGAGCGAGCGGACCGTCACCTGATCCGCGTTTGGGACAGGCAGAGTAAACTACGAAAAGAATTTACCGGTTTCAAACAATATCCTGTTGATCCGAAATATCGCGTCGAGGCGAAATACACCCCTTACGATACAGAGAAATTGGTCAGCATCCAGGACGTGATCGAGATCTATCACGAGGTACCTGTCCAGGGGTACGTCACTTTTGAATTGGATGGAATCGAACACCGCTTAGAGGCCATGGTGGACGAAGAAGATTACATGCGTCTCGACTTCAAGGACAAAACAAACGGTGATACAACGTATATCGGCGGCCGTTTTCTGATCGCGAAAACACCGAAAAAAGAGAATTTCATCCTGGACTTCAATCAGGCATACAATCCGCCCTGCGCTTATACCGACTTTGCGACCTGCCCTCTACCGCCACTGGAAAATCGATTGCCAATCCGCATCGAGGCAGGTGAGAAAGCCTACCGGGAAGTAGACGGACACAAGAAATCCTAAAAACAAAATCTCAGCAATAAAAACGATGACTAGCGCCCCGATCAATGGGGCGCTAGATTTTTTATTAACCAACGTTAGCGTATTTCTTAGAGTGCTGTAACCACAATTGGGTGTCCGCGCGTGACTACAATTGTGTGTTCATATTGCGCCGACAGACTGCCATCGGGGGTTTTGAGGGTCCAGCCATTTTGACCCTCGACAATGTGATTCGCACCGGTTGACAGGAAGGGTTCGATGGTGATCACAAGCCCATCTGTAAGCCGCCTGGTAGCCGACCTGACATAAAAACCCGGTATCGTCGGCTCTTCGTGCAGTCCCCGCCCTAAGCCATGACCGGGCAAATCTCGGATGACGTGAAAACCGCAGCGACGCGCTTCCGCTTCGATCGTTTTGCCAATAATGTTCAGCGGTCGCCCGGTGCGAACGGCAGCAATAGCCTTCCGGCGCGCAGAACGTGTGCAATCACACAATTTTTGTTTGAGGGGATCAACAGGAGGAATCAAGACTGTCGTGGAGGCATCCGCGTAGTACCCGTCCAATTCAGCAGAGACATCCATATTGACCAGGTCGCCCGGGAGTATTACGCGATTTCCCGGAACGCCGTGAGCTGCTTC
>JASFRG010000267.1:0-5058 GCA_050115035.1 Anaerolineales bacterium
TACCATCTTTGTAACTCCCCAGTTACCTCCATCTGCTATTCTGATAGCGATGGAGTCTCATCTTCCCCCCAACATTTCATCCTTTGTGATCCGCTTTGTAGTTGATAAAGCTGCCGGTGAGCAGATCACTCAACCGTATCGTGGCGCCATCCGTCACATCCAGACGGATGAAGAGTTGAATTTCTCCAATTGGGAAGAAGCTGTCACCTTTATCCGCCGTTTCGTTCCGCTCGAATCCGGTGACGGAGAGGGCGGATCGTCGCTATGATTAATATTTACCTTGAAGATGCGAAGTTCGCGAAGAGAAACGTTTTAATAACAATGTGTCTCTGTGGTGAAAATTCTTTTTGGAAGGTATCATGACTCGTAACGTACAAATTTTATCTACTGGAAGTTATGTCCCGGAACGTGTCGTCACCAACGCCGAAGTAGACGCCTTGATGGGCGAATCAACCAATGAATGGTTATTGGCAAATGTCGGCATCAAAGAACGCCACTGGATGTCCCCCGACCAGACTACGTCCGATCTGATCGTGGAAGCCTCCAAGAAGGCGCTTGAACGCGCTGGTGTCTCCACCGCTGACCTGGATATGGTGATCGTTTCGACTGACACACCGGATTATCTCTCTCCGTCCACATCAGTGGTTGTGATTGATAAACTCGGCGCAAATAAGGCTGGGGGCTATGACGTCAACTCGGCCTGCGCGGGTTGGGTTATGGCTCTGGACCAGGGTGCTCGCTACCTGATGACCGAACCCTCATATAAATACATCCTTGTTGCAGGCGGATATGGCATGAGCCGCTTTCTCGATTTCAGCGACAAGAAAACCGCCAACCTGTTTGCCGATGGCGCAGGTGCAGTCGTGCTGGGTGTTGGGGAGGAGCAAGGCTTTATCGGCAGCAATTTTCTGGCCGTAGGCTCGTTTCACGATGCGCTTGGCATTTACACCGGCGGGGCGTTCCGTCCCTGCACGCCAGAAATCATGGCTGATTACGGTACGCCTAAAGTACAGTTTGTCAAGAAATTCCCTAAAACTTTCAATACCGAGTATTGGCCCAAACTAATGCAGGGCGCGCTCGACAAAGGCGGCCTGACCTATGACGATGTCGACCAGTTTTACTTCACCCAGCTCAACCTGCGCACCATCGAATTCATGATGGATTTGCTCAAACAGCCCATCGAGAAGACCCACTGGATTATGGACAAATGGGGCTATACGGGCTCACCCTGTGTGGTCATGGCGCTGGATGATGCCATCGACCAGGGTAAAGGCCCCAAGCCCGGTGATGTGATTTTGTTTTGCGCCAGCGGCGGCGGCATCACGATGGCGTCATCAGCTTGGAAGTGGACGGCAAAATAGCGATAAGTGACAAGTGATGCGTGAACTCACTCATCATGAGAAGGGAGTTAATTATGTATATTGGCGATTATCTGGCTAGAAGAGAACTCTATAGTCCGGACAAACTCGCCTTCATCGACGCGGGTAAGAACCCGGAATGGAGACTGACTTACCGCGAGGCCAATCACCGTGCTAACAAGCTGGCGAATTGGTTCAAGGCCCAGGGTGTGGGCAAGGGTGATCGGGTGGCTATTTTGGCAAAGGACGGTTACGAGCACCTGGATGTGTTCTTCGCCTGTTCAAAGCTGGGCGCCATCCACACCGCGCTAAACTGGCGGCTGCATTGGCAGGAACTGCTTGATATTTTCAAGAACACCACACCGAAAATCTTGGTCTTCTCCGATGACTTTATCGAAAATGTCCTCCAACTGACTTCCCACTTCCCACTTACCACTCTACATCTCGATGGGGATGGGACACACAACAGCCTGCATTTTGAATCCACGCTTCAGGTCGCATCCGACTCAGCTGTGACTTGCGAAACGCTCGAAGCGGAGGATACCGCCGCCCTGATTTTTACCGGCGGGACAACTGGTCTGCCCAAAGCCGCCGAAGTCTCCCATCGCATGATCGCCTGGAACACGCTCAACACCGTTATCCACGACATCACCCATAACGATGTCTATCTCAACGTCTTCCCGATGTTCCATACGGGAGGGCTGTTTGTGTACACGTTGCCACAGATTATTTTTGGCGGGACGACCATCTTTGTCCATGAGTTCAATCCGGAACAGGTGCTGGATTTGCTAGAACGTGAAAAAGCGACTGTCTTTGCCGCGGTCCCAACCATGTACCAGATGCTGACCCAGGCCGACAACTGGGAGCAGGCCGACCTGTCATCGCTGCGTTTTTGCACTTCCGGGGGGGCGCCGTTACCCGTTCCGTTGGTAGAGAAGTACACCACCGAGAAAGGCATCCGTTTCAAGCAAGGCTTTGGTATGACCGAGTTCGGGCCCGGGATATTTGCTTTGGCGCCTGAAGACGCCATCCGCAAGGCTGGCTCGATTGGACGGCCGAATTTCTTCGTCGACGCCCAAATTGTCGATGACGAGAACAACTTTCTCGGTCCAAATGAAGCGGGGGAACTGATCTTGAAAGGTCCATCTTATTGCTCAGGTTATTTCAATAATTCGGAAGCGACTGCTGAAGCTGTCGATGAACGTGGTTATTTCCACACTGGCGACATCGCGCAATATGATGGAGAAGGTTATTTCTTTATTGTCGATCGTAAAAAAGACATGTTTATTAGTGGCGGGGAAAATATCTACCCGGCCGAGATCGAAAAGGCGCTTTACCAGCACCCGGCGGTGCACATGTGCGCGGTGATCGGCCTGCCCGACGAGAAATGGGGCGAGGTAGGTAAGGCCTGCGTGGTGCTCAAACCGGGCACATCAGCCAGCGAAAAAGAATTGATCCAGTTCATGGCAGACCGACTGGCGAAATTCAAAGTGCCGAAATCTGTAGCATTTATGGATACCCTGCCCATTTCGGCGGCGGGAAAGATCCTGAAACGTGAACTCAAAGAACAATTCATCAATCCCGATAAGGAGGTCGAATGACCAACCGTAAACTCCCGCGCGGCGTTGCTATTGTTGGCGCAGGGATGTCAAAGTTCGGCGCGTTCCCCGACAAGAATGGCCGCGACCTGTTCGTGGAAGCTTACAAAGAGATGACCCACTCGGTAGACAAGGGCCTAGACCCGTCTGCTATCGAGAGTTTCTATCTGGGCAATTTTTCGAGTGACCTGTTCGAGCATCAGGGACATACCGCTCCGCTGCTGGCGGACGCGGTCGGCCTGACACCTATCCCGGCAATGCGGGTGGAAAATGCTTGCGCTAGCGGCGCTACGGCTCTGCGCCAGGGCATGATGGCGATTGCCTCGGGCATGTACGATATGGTGCTGATCGGCGGAGCAGAGAAGATGACCAATCTGCCAACGTCCGAAGTGACTGACACGCTTGCCACCGCAGGAGACATGGCCTTTGAGATTGCGGCCGGATTTACCTTCCCCGGTTTTTACGCTGCCATCTCTACAGCTTATATGGCGAAATACGGCATGACTCCTGAGCACCTGATGAACGTGGCCATCAAAGACCACAACAACGGCGCGCTCAACCCGAAGGCCCAATTCGGGGTCACGATCCAGGATTGGATGGAGGGCCGCATCGCCTCGGCGCAGAGGAAGGGTAAACCTATGCCAACCTGGGAGACTATCTGGGATTTTCTGCATGACGAAAAAGCCAACCCAATGATCGCCTGGCCGCTGCGACTGTTTGACTGCTCTCCAATCACGGACGGTGCGGCTGCCATTTTGCTGGTTGCCGAAGAACGAGCAATGGAATTCACCGATTATCCAATCCATATCATCGGCTCGGGGCAGGCCTCAGATGCAGCTTTGCATGACCGCGCTGATCTGACAACACTTTCGGCTGCCAAAATTGCCGCATCGCAGGCGTATGAGATGGCTGGGGTGACCGCAGATGACATCCGCATCGCTGAAGTGCATGACTGCTTCACTATCGCGGAAGTGGTCGCCAGCGAGGACATTGGTTTCTTCAAACCTGGCGATGGTTTCAAGGCTGCCGAAGACGGCGTGACTGCCCGCACCGGTTCCAAACCGATCAATACCAGCGGCGGGCTGAAGTCAAAGGGGCATCCGGTCGGCGCTTCGGGCGTGGCTCAGGCTGTCGAGGTCTGGAAGCAGATGCGGGGCGAGGCCGATGCGCGCCAGGTCCCGGGCGATGTCCCATTGGCAATGACGCACAACGTTGGCGCAACCGGCTCGACCTGTGTGGTCCACATTTACGAGCGACGGAATTAGGAGGCAACTATGACTGACACCACTACCATCCGCCCTTTCACGGCGGCATCTTTCGACCAGTATCTGGCCGAAGGCAAATTAATGGCCTCGCGCTGCACGGACTGTGGCACGCTCAACCTGCCGCCGCGCGCGATTTGCCCCAAGTGTCACAGCGAGGATCTGGAATGGACCGAAACCAGCGGGAAAGGCAGGCTGGCCGGATTTACGGTCGTTTCCATTGCACCGACCTTCATGATCGAACAGGGTTACGGTCGCGACAAGCCCTACGTGAGCGGCGTCGTTGAACTGGACGAAGGCGTCAAGATCAGCGCGCGCATTACAGGCGTAAACGCAACCAAACCGGACGAGATCAAGGTCGGCACAGCGCTGACGGTTGATTTCGTCTCTTTTGGCGAAGGCGATGAAACCAGGACGTATCTGGCCTTCAAAGCCTGATGTAACTCTCTTGTAACAACGCTATGCTATTGTAAAAAGGCTAATATGCCCAAAATCCAGGCTAACAACGTTGAACTGTATTATGAACTGCACGGCGCAGAAGATGCTCCGCTGTTGGTGCTTAATAATGGCATCTTGATGAATGCCGCTGGTAGTTGGATTTTCCAGACGGAGGCATTGTCAAAGCGCTATCGTTTGCTGCAATATGACTGCCGCGGACAGGGACAGTCCGAGCATCCCGACGAAGCCTACACGATGGAAATGCACGCCGATGATCTGGCGGCACTGCTTACTGCACTGGGATATGAAGGCGCTCACATCGCCGGGATTTCCTACGGTGGCGAAGTTGGGCAGGCCTTTGCGTTGAAATATCCCGAGCACTGTCTGAGCCTGATATTTCAA
>JASFRG010000268.1:0-5056 GCA_050115035.1 Anaerolineales bacterium
CGCGGCCTTTCTCGCAAGCATGTTACGGAGTCCGTTCACGCTTCACTCAAACGACTCGGCACCGACTACCTCGACCTTTATTTCTGTCACCGTTTTGATCCCGATACGCCTATCGATGAAGTGGTCTACACTATGGACACGCTCATCCGTCGGGGCAAAATATTGTATTGGGGCACGTCCGAATGGCGCGGATATCAAATTGCAACCGCCATCAAAATCGCTGACCAGCACCATATGGCCCCGCCTGTTGTGGACCAGCCGCAATACAATATGTTTCACCGTTATCATGTCGAAACGGAATTAGCTCCAGTGTGCAAGGACTTTGGCATTGGGTTAGCCACCTTCAGCCCGCTGTATTATGGAATTCTGACCGGGAAATATAATGAAGGCATCCCCAAAGGAGCGCGTGCGGAAAGGGACGGTTACGGTTGGATACGGGAACGTATCACCCCGGAGCGTATCGCCATCATGGATATGCTCACTTTACTTGCAAAAAGCCTAGGCCTGACCACTGCACAACTGGCCATCGCCTGGCTCTTACGCCGCAAGGAAATCGGCAGCGTCATCACCGGCGCGACCAAGGTTAAACAGCTCAAAGAAAATATCGCCGCCGGAGAAGCGGCTGACAAATTAACGAATGATATTCTGGAGAAGATCGAACAGATTTTGGATAACTATCCGGACGAGTAAGATTCGGAAGTAAAACGTAAAATGTAAAAGGGCACGCGGCTTGTAGAGATTGCGTGCCCTTTTCTTTTCTCTTATTGCTTCTCACTTTTTACGGATTACCGAACCTATCCATGCCTGCTCATAAAGCGTTCCATGCGTCGTAAGGCCTCTTCAATCTTTTCGTAGGAGGTTGCATAGCAACCCCGCACAAATCCATCTCCACCCGGGCCGAAAGCATTCCCGGGCACAACCGCCACGCCTTCTTCTTTGAGCAGGGTTTCGGCGAAGGTCTCATCGTCCATGCCGGAGGCCTGGATGTTGGGGAATGCATAGAAAGCGCCACGCGGCTCGAAGGTCTGGAGACCGAGGCGGTTGAGTCCGCTGACGAGTAGTTTCCGTCGGCGGTCATATTCCGCCACCATTTCTTCCACATAGGTATTCCCATTCTTCATGGCTTCGATAGCCGCATCCTGCGCGGTGGTCGGTGCGGACATGATGGTGTATTGGTGGATGCGTACCAGTCCCTGGATGATGTTCGAAGGTCCGCAAGCATAGCCGATGCGCCAACCGGTCATGGCGTAATCCTTCGAGAAACCGCCCAGCAAAATCGTGCGCGCTTTGATGCTCTCGTTCAGCGCCGGGACGCAGACGTGCTCGAAGCCGTAAACCAGCCTGTCATAGATTTCGTCCGAGATAATCAGTAAATCGTTCTGCTCGGCGATCTTCGTCACTTCTAGCAAAGTCTCGCGCTCGGCCACGGCGCCGGTCGGATTGCTGGGATAGCCGACAAAGATGACTTTCGTTCTGGGCGTGATAGCTGCGCGGATTTCATCCGGATCTAGCTGGAAATTGTTCTCGATCTTGCTGGGGATTTCCATGGGGACACCGCCCGCCAGCAGCACTTCCGCCTGATATGAAACGAAGCATGGGGTGGGAATGATGACCTCATCGCCAGGATCGAGGATGGCGACCATCGTCAGGTAAAGCGCCTCCGAAACACCTACTGTAGCAATGACCTCGTTCTCCGGGTTGTAGGAAACACCGTACAGTTTTTTCAGATTGTCGGAGATAGCCTGCCTGAGTTCGATCTTGCCCCAGTTCGAGGTGTAGTGCGTTTCACCTTCCTGCAGCGAGCGGATGCCGGCCTGCAAGATCGGTTCGGGTGTAGTGAAATCCGGTTCGCCGATACCCAGCGAAATTACATCTTCCATTGTTGCAGCGATGTCAAAGAATTTGCGAATGCCCGAAGGTTTTAATCCGGCCACACGCTTTGAGAGATAATTCACGCTGTCAATTTCCTGCATTGCGCCTCCATGACACGTTAGATTGGTTGTACCTGCCACTCATCGGGAACCTCCCGATAGGTCAATTCAAAAACCTGTTTATCCGTCGTTTGCACGCGGAAACCTTTCTCAGAGGGCCCGCGCCAGCGCGACAGGATTTCAGCGATTTCCAGTCGCTGTCCTTCCCACATCAACGAAAGCGGACGCTCGGCGTAGTTCGAATCCGAGCGGCACTCGACCAGATCACGCTTCAAAGCGGACCTCGGAATTGTCTCCGATATTGAGAGAAGAAGGCTCTTCTTTGTCAGGCAGTCCCTCCACAACGCAGTCACTGCCGATCAGGGAGTGAGTCAGCGCGGCCTGGCTGATGTGTGTGTCTTCTGCGATGATGCTGTCCTGGATAACGGCCTGAGTGATCTTGCAATCTGCCCCGATGGAAACGTTCGGTCCGATCACCGATTCGCTGACTTCGGAAGTTGGGTGGATGAAGACCGGCGGCAGCACTTTCACACCTGGGCGTTCATCCGGTGTGACGTCCATGCGTTCGAGCAGAATCGCGTTCGTCTCCAGGGTGGCGTCAATCGTACCGGTATCCAGCCACACGTCCACACTTTCGACGCGCATCAAGGCGCCGCGCTCGAGCAGAATGTTGATCGCATCCGCCAGGAAGAATTCGTTCTTGAGTTTCATGTCCTGTTGCATTTGTTCTTCGATGGCAGCCATCAGGTTTTCGCCGCTCTTGAAATAATAACAGCCAACCAAGGCCAGGTTGTTCTCTTTCGTATCCGGTTTTTCGATGAGACGTTTTATCCAGCCTTCTTCATTGACATCCACCACGCCAAAGCGGCGCGGATCCTCTACCGCTTTAACCCAGGCTACGCCGTCGCTTTTTTCGCGGTCCAGAAAAGAGAAGTCGGTTTCGATGAGTGTATCCGAGAATAGCATCACCATTGGGCCGGTCAGATACTGGCGCGCCAGGTACAGCGCATGGGATTGTCCCTTCATTTCGCCCTGCACCACGAAATGCGCATTGATATCGGGATAATGTTTTTCAACGAAAGCCGGGATCTGTGTCTCGCCCAGGTATGGACCGACGATAAAGACATATTCCGTACGGCTGGGCTCAGGCAGTGTGTCGAACAGGTCCATCAGGTGTTCGAAGGAGGTCTTGCCCGCTACGTTTACCAGCGGTTTGGGCTTGCTCCAGGTATGCGGACGCATGCGCGTGCCCCAGCCTGCCATCGGAATCACAATCTTTAGGGTTTCAGTCAAACGATTGCTCCTATCTTTTTTTCATTGTTTAATCTATTGTACAACAACTATAATTTCCGGCAAACCAAAATCCCCTTGCCGATCGGAACTACTAACACGTCCACGCGTGCATCGTCTTCTGCCTGTGCGACAAAATCAGACAACAAATTTGCATGGCTGAGAACATTATCCGCAGCCAGGATGCCGCCCGAAGCGAGATTGGGAACCACCTTCTCGTACACGTCTATGTAAACGTCTTTTCCCGCATCCAGGAAGCAGAAGGCTACATCCCTGTATCCGTCGATAACTTCGCGCGCATCGCCGTGGATAAGTTGAATCTGGTCGCTGACCTCAGCAGCCTCGAATGTTTCGTTGGCACGGGCTACTTTCTCCTCCAAAATCTCGAAGGTTGTCAAATGGTCGCCGCGTTCACGGCAGGCCAGCGAAAGCCACAAGGAAGAGTATCCGCCGCTGGTGCCCACTTCCAGCACGCCGCCTTTGGGTGTGGAAGCACACAGCAAGGCCAGGAATTTCCCCGTCACGGGCGGAATCTGGCGCAGGCGTTGCAGATGAGGTGTGCCGTCTTCGCGGTCAAGTTCATCCTGCGCTTCAAGTTCGCGCATGCGGGTAAGAATTGGTTTGGGAATGTTGTGAAACATGCTTATGAGTGACCTAAGACAGGATGCGGCTGATAGGGTTCTTCTAACCGTTCGATCTCTTCTTCACTGAGTTGGATGTCCAATGCGGCGATGGCCTGGTCCAGATGCGGCATCTTGCTGGCCCCGATAATGGGTGCGGTGATGTGGGGTTTGTTCAGCATCCAGGCCAGTGCGATTTGTGAACTTGTAGCATTATGTTCTTTGCCAATTTCCTGTGCGCGTTCTACGACGGTGAAATCTTCCTCGTGGAAGTACATATTTTCGGCGTACTCATCGCTGTTAGCGCGGGCGGTCTCACCGCCACCTTCGCGTTTACGGTTGCCAGCCAGGAAACCACGCGCCAGCGGGCTCCAGGGGATCAGGCCAATGCCCTGCTCGATGCACTGCGGAATCATCTCCCGTTCTTCTTCGCGATAGACCAGGTTATAGTGATTCTGCATGGAAACGAAACGCGTCCAGCCGTTGGCGTCGGCAGTATATTGTGCCTTCGCGAATTGCCAGGCGAACATGGAGGATGCACCGATGTAACGCGCTTTGCCGGCTTTAATCACATCGTGCAAGGCTGCCATCGTCTCTGCGATGGGTGTGTCGTAATCCCAGCGATGGATCTGGTACAGGTCGACGTAGTCCATGCCCAGGCGGGTCAGCGAAGAGTCGATGGCATCCATGATGTGTTTGCGCGAGAGCCCGCCGCCGTTGACTTCGTCTGTCAGGTTGAAATAGACTTTGGTGGCGACCACCACGTTCTCGCGCTTAACCCCGAGTTCGCGCAACAGCTTTCCGGTCAGTTCTTCGCTGACGCCCCTCGAGTACATATCGGCAGTGTCGAAGAAGTTGATGCCTGCGTCCAGGGCTTTCTTGATAAAGGGAAGCGAGTCTTCTTCATCCAATACCCAGGGACGCCATTCGGACGTGCCATAGGTCATCATGCCCAGGCACAGTCGTGAAACTTTCAGTCCGCTTTTTCCTAAATTGACATATTGCATGTTTACTCCTTTCCCCTTTTATTGATATGTCACTGCGAGGAGGCCTATGGCCAACGTGGCAGTCTCATGGAACTTGGAATCAAGAGATTGCAAATGCCCTGAGATTGCCACGCTCGCTTTGCTCGCTCGCACGTGTGCCTGTGCACGGAGCAGGCAATGACATCGATAATCCTACCATTCTCCAAACTGTGGAATGTTTGCACCAGTG
>JASFRG010000269.1:0-4995 GCA_050115035.1 Anaerolineales bacterium
ACCTGGGGCTGAGAGGATTATTGACAACCAGGAAATTCAGGTCGATACCATTGTAGGCGTTATCGCCCAATTCCAGGTAGAAGAATTCGTTGGTCGGGTCTTCTCCGTACCAGGCCGTGATCTTAACCTTATTGCTGTCCTTTTCGGCTTCCAATTTGACCTGGGTCAGTTTGTCGGGATTCTTCCAGGTGCGCGGATTGATGTCGAAATCCGCCAGCACCTGGATGGGAATCAGTGTGCGGTATAGACGAAGCTTTGGGTTTTCGGGCAGACTGTTCAGGGCTTTGAGGGTGACAGGTAAGTTTGCATCCCCGATCAACTGTGATACGGATATCCCACCCGGGTCGGGCCCCACTTTTTTGGGTTCAGGTTTGACGCGCAGTCGTTTGAACATAATATGGATAAATTCTACCTGATTGGAGTTTATACCATATATTTGTACGCGTGTCCCATTTGGTTTGGGCAACATGTGACAGTCACCTTTAAGGTGACTGTCACATTGCAGACTTGATTCCCAACAGTTTGAGAAGTTCTGGATCTTTTGGAAAGATGACTCTGTTTTTCTTTTTGGAGTAGTCCAGGCCAGTCGTCTCCCCTAACAACTCCGCCAGTTCATAGACATCCGACTCGTAGCGATCCAAAGGGGTCGAAACCATGACCCCTTCAGTACCGATGTGGATTCCCAGCCTGGACTGGAGTTTGGCGAAGCCAACCGCATCATCAAAGATTGGAAAGCCCTGATAAAAGCCAAGCAGCTTACAGGGTTCAAGCATGCGTGACAAGAACTCGTCTTCTAAAGGCAGACTATTGCGATTTGAAATAAGGAAGTCCACAGCCTGACGAATGACCGGTTCCCGCTCATCATATGGCAATTCGTCCGTCGAAAAGCGATTATAAAAAGCGGCCAGCTTTGACTCATTCCAATAGAAAGTAATGTTATTTTGAGACTCCACCACCGGTCTTTCATCGAAATAAGCGTGATACGGAATCCTCAGAATGCGAAGTGCCGGGATCAATGTGCTGGTGTTGGTAGACATCTGCAATTCAACTTCGACTGCTTGTAAATCTATGGTCTTGTCATAAATCAGTACGCCATCTTTTCCCGCAAGGTATTCCACACCATCGACTCTTAACCCGTGGAAATCAGAATCGAAAATCAATCGTTTGGTATCTAGCTCAATTAGAAATCTCATGCCGTTATTCTATCAAAATAGGTCTTACTCTTTTTCAAAAAAATCCCGGTCAAAACAAGTACAAAAGGAAAAACCCAGATTATCGCAACATCTGGGTTTTTGTCTATTCACTTAGCAATTCAGCCTCGTAAACCTACCACCTGTGATGAACCTGTTCCTTGATCATCGAATCGTAGATTCCTTTGACGGCTGCCATGGTCTCATCAGACAGCGGCGGCAGGTCGGCGGCCTGGGCGTTGTCCATGGCTTGTTGGGAATTCTTGGCGCCCGGGATGGTGCAGCTGACCGCCTCGAACATCAGGATCCAGCGTAAGGCAAACTGCGCCATGCTGACGCCCTGCGGTACGAGCTTGCGCAACTTATCAATGGCTTCCAGGCTGAGGTCATAATCCACACCCGAGAAGGTCTCACCCACATCGAAGGATTCCCCATGACGGTTGTATTGGCGATGGTCATCGGAAGAAAACTTCGACTGCTTGCTGAATTTGCCGGTCAGCATGCCCGAAGAGAGCGGCACACGCGCCAGGATCCCGACCTTACGGCGTTGGGCCTCACTGAAGAACAACTCGCTGGGACGCTGGCGGAAGATGTTGAAGATGATCTGCACCGATTGCACGTTGGGATATTCTATAGCTTTCAACGCTTCTTCAACCTTCTCAACGCTGACACCGTAATAACGGATTTTCCCGGCCTGCGCCAGATCATCCAGCACCCCAAAGACTTCCGGGCGATAAAACACTTCCGTAGGTGGGCAATGTAGTTGAACCAGATCCAGAGTCTCAGTTTGTAGGTTGACCAGGCTGCGCTCAATGAAGCGGGTCAAGTTTTCCCGATTGTACCCATCAGCAGTATGTGGATCCAAACGACGTCCGGCCTTGGTAATGATGTGGAAATCTTCCGATCGTTCCTTCTTGAGTTGCGCCAGCAACCTTTCGCTGCGACCGTCGCCGTAGACATCTGCAGTGTCGAACAAATTGATGCCCTGGTCCAGTGCGGTGTGCAAGGCTGCAATAGCGTCTTCCTTTTCCACCTGCCCCCAATCCGCCCCGATAGCCCAGGCCCCAAAACTGACCGTGGACACCTGCCACCCCGTTCGGCCAAATTCTCTGTATTCCATTTTTGTCACTCCTTCAAAAATCTTTATTATCTTAAACTTTTATAGTGTGTATCAGGCAACGCACGCAATCTCTCAGCTGCTCCTTCAGCCGTCAGATCACGTTGTGCTTCCGCTAACATTTCATACCCGACCATGAATTTCTTGACAGTCGCTGAACGCAATAGTGGCGGGTAGAAATGAGCATGTAATTGCCAATATTGTTTTACCAAGCGGTCATCTTTCATAAAAGGTGCAGCATGCCAACCCATTGAATAAGGGAAGGAGGTTTCGAACAGGTTATCATACCTGGTCAGCAGCTTTTTGAGAATCTCAGATAAAGAGTCCCGTTCCTGGTCATTTAGATCTGGTAACCGAGGGACATGGCGCTTGGGCAGAAGAATGGTTTCAAATGGCCATATCGCCCAATAAGGGATCACAACCAACCAATCGTCATTTTCAAGAACGGTACGCTCTCCGTTTTGGGCTTCCAAATCCGCATAGGCAAGTAATAATTGTCGCCCATTTTTTTCATAATATTCTCGTTGGTGGAAATCTTCCTTATTGGGCTCGTTCGGCAAAGAATTCAACGCCCAAACCTGTCCATGTGGATGGGGCATGGAACTGCCCATCATAGCACCTTTATTCTCGAAGACCTGCACCCAACAATAGGTCCGACCCAGTTCGGCAGTTTGTTCAGCCCAGGCATCCACCACCAGACGGATATCTGCGACATCCATTTCCGGCAGCGAGATGTTATGACGCGGTGAAAAACACAGTACCCGACAAGTTCCATGCACGCTTTCCATTTGCAGCAAACCCGCGTCATCTTTTGCAAAGGGGGTATCGGGCAAAATGGCCGCAAAGTCGTTGGTGAACACGTAGGTATGTTCATAGTTTTGATTTTGCGCACCACTACTGCGAAGATTGCCAGGGCAGAGATAGCAATCAGGGTCATGTGCCGGCCTGTCATCGGGCGCGATCTTTTCAACCTGTCCTTGCCAGGGACGCTTTGCCCGATGCGGGGAAACCGTCACCCACTCACCCGTCAAGGGATTGTAGCGCCGGTGAGGATGTTGCGTGGGATCAAATATCATCGAACCAGCACCCTAATGCATGGTTTCTGTAATGAGGTGTTGAATATCAGCTGGGATGAATGGCACATCCAGGGTTCCGTGCAATTCCCATAATTCGTTATGAAAGACCGTTTGCCCCGGGGCTACCTGCACGAGTTCCCCAAGCGATTCAAGTTCGATAAATTTATGATTACAGTAACTTTCAACGTTGCAGCCATTATCGGGATAGCTTGCAGTATCCTGCGCATCAAATCGCTTTACAAAAAGTACGCCGTCAATCCAGTACCCCATCCAGCCGTGGGGGTTGAAGTATCCAAATTTTAACGACGGCAGGCTGGGGGTCGCGTGAACGAGTAGGAAGTCGTCTCGCAGGCTCAAGCGCGTATCTTGCATTTGCGTATAGGGCCAGACTGACATCCGTCGGTTCGCCAGCAGTCCCGCCTCGTCAACATTGCCAACAGGCTGGGGAAAAATGCCAACACCCCCCTGCTTGAACATCGTCAACGCCCAGGGCGCGAACTCGACCTCCCAGGGACCCTCATTGCGAAGTTCATGGCGCAAAATAACCTGGGGCTGTTCAGGGTTCAACTCGATCTCAATCGCCTTAACGATATGCGTCCATGGCTCGGGCGGCATTTCGATGCGCACGCCATTGGGAATATCGCCGACCATCCCACCTTCATTATCAGGCATGTAAGTTCGGGGCATATTTTCAGGCGCATGCCACAGCCTGTGACCTCCACGAAAGTAAAAATCACCATACGCTGTAGTTACAGGCTTCTGCTCCATTTCCGCAAAAATATTTTCCTTGTCATGCGGATACAAGCGCACGATGCGCGCTGAATTCTCCAGATATTCCAATTTGACGTGTTCGTTTTCGAGAACACGCGTTTGTTCACCTTGAAAATCGCCCATGACACCACCTCTTCCTAATTTAGAATGTCAGAACTCCCGCGCCCTGTGCAGCGCGCACGGGATATATTTCAGGTTTGATGTCCGTACTATCAAAATACTGTTTATGGACATGCTCCGCAAAAGCTTCGTTGGAACTGCTATCCACGAACGCCACCAGGCAGCCCCCAAAGCCTGCCCCCGCACCCCGGGCACCATACGCCCCCGGTGCACTCATGATGGCCTCATGCATGGCAATCATTTCCCGGGATACGATCTCGTACAGATCATGTGCTCCCCGGAACGATTCCACGGCCAACTGTCCGGCTCTTTGGTGTTCCCCGACTGCCAGCGCATCAGCGATGTCCATTACGCGCTGGTTTTCTTCCACAATAAATAGACAACGCTTATACACAACCGGATCCAAATCCGCTTCATGCGCCCGGACTTGTTCCAGGGAAGCATCCCGCAAAGACTTAATTTCGGGATAAAACTCTCCCAGAATACGGGCACCTTCCTCGCATTGGGCACGCCGCTCCGGATACTCTGAACCGGTAAGCGCGCGCCGGGCGCGCGTGTCACAGATCATCACCTGGACACCGGGCGCGATGGGTTTGGTCTCGCTGGTAATGGAACGACAATCCAATAACAGTACCCGACCTTTTTCACCCATGGCAGAGGAATACTGGTCCAGGATGCCGCAATTCATGCCCACAAATTCATTTTCAGCGCGTTGGCAAAG